>JAFASC010000183.1 GCA_019244955.1 Methylobacteriaceae bacterium
CGCGCCGATCGAACATTTCTTCACCGATCATCCGCGCGGACACCTCACCTGGATTGCCGACGGACTCGCGTCGGGAAGTGCGCGTCCGTTCGCCGAAAAACTCGTCGAACACGCCAAGAACGGCGAGGTCGAGATCGTGAGTGGCGAGCATTCGCCTCTGGCGCTCGCCGGCGCCGCCAACGAACCGAGCGCGCTCAATGTCAATGTGCTGCGCGCCACAAACGACGGTCCGCAGCAGGGCAGGGTGCGCGCGCTCGATTTGAAGGGCGTACAGATCGGCGATGCGCCATTTGACTTCGGCAGCGCAACCGAGTCGCAGGCGCGTTTCGATCTGCCGATCGAGTTGCGCAACGACATCGCGCGACTTGAGATCGCCGGCGAGCGCTCGGCCGGCGCGGTGACGCTGCTCGACGAACGCTGGAAGCGCCGGCGCGTCGGCATCGTCAGCGGTGCCACCACAGATGTCGCGCAGCCGCTGCTCGCGCCGTCGTATTATCTGCAGCGCGCGCTGCAGCCGTTCGCGGACGTGCGTGAGGCGCGTCCCGGCGCCGCCGATCCGATCAGCACACTTCTCGACGACAATCTGAATGTGATGGTGCTCGCCGACGTCGGTGTGGTCGCAGGCCTCGCCCATGATCGTCTCGAGAGCTTTCTCGACAACGGCGGCGTGCTGGTGCGCTTCGCCGGCACTCGGCTTGCCGGCTCCTCCGACGATCTCGTGCCCGTCGCGTTGCGGCGCGGCGGCCGCACGCTCGGTGGATCGCTCTCCTGGGACACGCCGAAAAAGCTCGCGCCCTTCGATCGCGCGAGTCCCTTCTTCGGCCTCTCCGTCCCGGACGAGGTGACGGTCTCGCGACAAGTGCTCGCCGAGCCGGAAGCCGGCTTGCCCGCGCGCACTTGGGCGGCGCTCGCGGATGGCACGCCGCTCGTCACCGCCGATCATCACGGCAAAGGCACGATCGTGCTCTTTCATGTGACGGCGGATACGACCTGGTCGAACCTGCCGCTGTCGGGGCTGTTCGTCGACATGCTGCGCAAGATCCTGGCGATCTCGGCCGAGACCGGCAAAACCGAGGAAGACGCGTCTCCAGCAAAGCAGCAACCTGCCACTCTTGCGCCGTTGAGCACGCTTGACGGATTTGGCGCGCTTGGGCCGCCGCCGTCGACGGCAAAACCGATCCCGGCGAATTTCAACGACGCTCCGGGTGCCGATCATCCCCCCGGCTTTTACGGTCCGCCCGATGCACTGGTTGCGGTGAACCCGCTCGCGCCCGACGCCAAACTGCAACCTGCCGATTTTTCCGGCCTCAATTTCCGCCGCGAACCGCTGAATGCAGGCGAGCCGATCGATCTCAGGCCATGGCTGATTGCGGCTGTGATCGCGCTTTTGATCGGCGATGCGCTCGCGTCGCTGTGGCTCTCGGGTGGTTTGCCGCTGCGCCGCCGCCGCGCAGCCGTGGCGGCGCTCGTTGCGTTGTTCGCGATCGGCGCGCCAACGTCGCCCTCCGTCTTACCAGTGCGGGCGGAGGAACCGGCGCAACAAGTTTCGCCGCGCGATCTTGAATCCGCACTGACGACGCGCCTCGCTTATGTGGTCACGGGGGATGCCCAGGCCGATGAAGCAAGCCGCGCCGGCCTGATAAGTCTCACGCGCGCGCTCGCGGCGCGGACATCCCTCACGCCCGGCGAACCGGTCGGCGTCGATCCCGCACGCGACGAGCTCGTCTTCTATCCGATGATCTACTGGCCGGTCGTTGCCGGCAAACCGCTGCCGCCGCAGAACGCCATCAACAAGATTGCGGCCTTCATGAAGCAAGGCGGCACGATCGTGTTCGACACGCGCGATGCGCTCGCGTCGCGTCCGGGCGGCCCGATGACCCCGGAAGCGCGCTGGCTTCGCGATCTCCTGGCCGGGGTCGACGTGCCGGAACTCGAGCCGGTGCCGCGCGATCACGTGATCACCAAGACCTTCTACCTGCTCGACGGCTTCATCGGTCGCACTACCATCGGCCAGACCTGGGTCGAGGCACTGCCGCCCGAAACCAATGACGGCGCGCCGCGTCCGGCCCGCTCCGGCGATAGCGTGTCGCCGATCGTCATCACATCCAACGATCTTGCCGCGGCCTGGGCCGCCGATCGCAATGGCGAGCCGCTTTATCCGTTGGTGCCCGGCGGCGCGCGACAGCGCGAGCTGGCGATCCGCGGCGGCATTAATCTCGCGATGTACACGCTGACCGGCAATTACAAATCCGACCAGGTTCATGTCCGCGATCTCCTCGATCGGTTGGGACATTGATCGTCTGACATGACCCAATTCGAACTGTCGCTCTCGCCGCTTCTGCCGCCGGCACTGATTGCCGCACTCGCGATCGCGGCCGCGCTTGTCGTGGCGCTGGCGATCTACGCTCGACGCCCGGGCGCGTTTCTGCGTGCGCTTGGTTTTGCGCTTGTCATTTTCGCATTGCTCGATCCTTCGCTCGTGCGGCAAGATCGCGAGCCGTTGAAGGACGTTGTCGCGGTCGTCCTCGACCAAAGCGGCAGCCAGACGATCGGCGAACGGCGCCTGCAAACCGAGCGCGCCCGCGCCGAACTCGAGAAGAGCCTCGGCTCCCTCGGTAATGTCGAGACGCGCTTCATCGAGACGAGCCGCAACGATGCGGAGAATGACGGCACCCGGCTGTTCGCGGCGCTGAATTCCGGGCTCGCCGATATTCCGCCCGAACGCATCGGCGCGGCCATCCTCGTCACCGACGGCGTCGTGCACGACATCCCGGCAAATGCAGACGCGCTCGGCTTCAGGGCGCCCTTGCATGTCCTCGTCACCGGTCATGAGGGCGAGCGCGACCGGCGTATCGAAGTCTTGGAGGCGCCCCGCTTCGGCATTGTCGGCAAAGACCAGACGATCGAAGTGCGCGTGCTCGACACCGCCCGGCAAAAGGCGCCGGTGCGGCTGAAGATCAGTCGCGATGGAGCCGAGATCGCCTCCATCCAAGCCGAGCCCGATGAGCGCATCGAGGTGCCGGTGCGCATCGAGCACGGCGGGCCGAACGTCGTCGAGATTGAAGTCGAGGCGCTTCCCGATGAACTCACCGCGATCAACAACAAGGCGGTGCTGACGATCGATGGCGTGCGTGACAAATTGAAAGTGCTACTCGTCTCCGGCGAGCCGCACGCCGGCGAGCGCACATGGCGCAACCTTTTAAAGTCCGACGCCAATGTCGAACTCGTGCATTTTACGATCCTGCGGCCGCCGGAGAAGCAGGACGGAACGCCGATCAACGAGCTCTCGCTCATCGCGTTTCCGACGAGCGATCTCTTCGGCCGCAGGATCAACGACTTCGATCTGATTATCTTCGATCGCTATTCGAACCAGAGCATTCTGCCATCCGTCTATTTCGAAAACATCGTGCGCTACGTACGCGAGGGCGGCGCGCTGCTGATGGCGGTCGGCCCGGATTTCTCGCGCGCGCAGGGGCTCTACTATTCGCCGCTGGGGAAAATCGCGCCGGCGCGGCCGGACGGCAGCGTGACCGAACGCCCGTTCCGTGCCGATGTGACGGAAGATGGCCGTAAACACCCGGTCACCCGCGGCCTTCCTGGCGGCGAAGGTGAGAAGCCGCAATGGGGCGAGTGGTTCCGACAGGTGAACACGACCTTGTCGCGCGGCACCGGGATCTTGTCGGGTGCACAGGACAAGCCGCTGCTCGTCTTGTCGCGCGAGCAGAAGGGACGCGTGGCGCTGCTGCTCACCGACCAAATGTGGCTGTGGGCGCGCGGTTATGATGGTGGCGGCCCTTATCTCGATCTTCTGCGCCGGCTCGCCCATTGGCTGATGAAGGAGCCTGATCTCGAGGAAGAGGCACTTCGTGCAAGTGTGCGCGGGCACGAGCTCGCAATCGAACGGCAAACGCTGAAAGACAGTGCGCCGCCGGTGACGGTGACCACGCCCTCAGGCGCGCAGCAACAGATGACACTGAGCCCCGCGGAGCCAGGTCTTTGGCGCGCCTCGATGAATGTGAAGGAACTTGGTTTGTACCGTTTGACCGACGGCGAACAGTCGTTCCTCGCGAATGTCGGGCCGGAGAATCCGCGGGAATTCCAGGAAGTCGTGTCGACGCCGGAAAAGTTGCGCAGCCTTGCCGAGGCGACCGGCGGCACGGTCAGACGAATCGCGGCGGATGCGCAAGGCGCGATCAACATGCCGCGCGCCGTCGCGATGCGCGACAGTCCTGTCTACGGCGGCTCGGATTACATCGGCATCAAGCGCAATTCCGCGAGCGTGGTGAAGGGGATCGGCATCGCGCCGCTGGCCATCGGCTTTGCCGGCATGATGGTGCTCATCGCCTCCATTGTCGCCGGTTGGGCGTGGGAAGGCCGGCGGCGGCGCTGGCGGCGCGCGGGTTAAGCCCCGCGCGTATCGGCTCTCGGCAACAAAGCATAGGCGAGACCGCCGGCTGCGAGCGCCGCCGCCAAAAATGCGCAGACCGCAACAATTGCCTCATGTCCATGCGCCTGCGCCCATTCCGCGATGACGCCAGCGCACCCTTGCATGAGCGCGACGCCCAGGAACGCCGCCATGTTCAGCGTCGACAGCGCACGCCCCGAAAGCTCGTCGGGATAGGTGTCGCGCACCTGCGCATATTGCAGGCCCTGGAAAGAGCAAAGCGCACCGAATGCAATGGCCCCCGCGATGTCGAACGATGTCGAGCTGCCGAGCGCGAGGAGAGCCGGACACACAGCCGACGCAAACGCGGCGGCGATGATCAGCCGCGGACGCGACCGCGGTCCGGGATCTATGGCGCCGTAGAGGGTCGGCGCCACGATCATCGCCAGTGACATCGCGAGAATGACATTGCCGATGGCGACGAGATCGAGGTCATGACGGCGGGCAAAGAGCGGCGCAATCCAGAGACCGCGCAAGGTGATCACGCTCGGATAGGTGACGAGACCTATTGCAAGCAGGCCGGCCGTCTGGCGGAAGCGCAACACGCGAAGCACGCCGCGCATCGCTTCCGATAGCGTCTCGTTCGAGTATTTGTGGCGCGCTCCCCCCGTCCCGATCAGTCGCCAGCAGGCGAGCGCGCAGAGCATCGTTGCCGCGCCGAGCACGAGGAAGCCGACCCGCCACGACGAGCGCTCGACCAGAAAAGCCAGCGGCGTTCCGGTGACGATCATGCCGAGCCCGCCGATGGCCAAAACAATGCCCGATAACGGCGCAAAGCGCTGGGGCGGATAGGTCCGCGCGATGAAGACGAAGGTCGCCATCAACGCTGGCGCGCATCCCGCGCCGATCAGGAACTGCGCCGCGAGTAGCACATCGAAACGCGTTGCAGCCGCGCAAAGCGCTGCCCCGAGAGCCGCAACGGTGAGCGGAACTGCCACGACGACGCGAATGCTGAGGCGATCGAGCGCAACCCCGAACGGCAGCTGCACCAGCCCGAAAGCGAGATGATAGATTCCGGCGAAATAGCCGATCTGCTCCGCCGTGACCTTGAGGTCGGCCTCGATGCCCGGCGCGGTGATGGCGGGCAGCGTGCGCAAGGCATTGCTCAGCGCAAAGGCAATGCTGAGGGCGGCGAACCCAGCTAACTGACGGTGCCGCAAGTGCAGGGAATCGCTCTATGCCGTCGTGGCGTAGCCGCCGTCGACTGCAATGACCGAGCCGCAGACGAAACCGCTGGCTTTGGACGCGAGATAGATGGCGACGCCCGCCATGTCCTCCGGCTGGCCCTTGCGCTTCATCGGCGTCTCGTTGAGCGAGGCCTCGGCGAATTCCTGCGGGATGCCTGCCGTCATCTTCGAGGGGAAATAGCCGGGCGCGATCGCATTAACCGCGATGTGCTTCTTGGCGAGGTTCTTCGCCATCATGCGCGTGAGATGCAGCACGCCGGCTTTCGACGCGGCGTAGGAATAGGTCTCGAGATCGGAGACATGCATCCCGTCGATCGAGCCGATATTGATGACCCGCGCGTAATTGTCCGCAGAGCCTGCAGCTTCCAAGAGCTTGCGCAGGCGTTGCGTCAGGAAGAAGATCGATTTGACATTCAAGTCCATCACCTTGTTCCAGCCGGCTTCGGGGAAAGTGTCGAAATCGGCGCCCCAGCTCGCACCGGCATTGTTGACGAGAATGTCGAGCCGCTTCTCGCGGCGCTCCAGCTCCTGAGCAAGCCGGTCGATCTCGTCCATGCGCGACAGATCGGCGGGCAGCGAAATACATGTGCCCTGGGCCGAAAGCTCCTTCGCCAGCGCATCGCAGGCGTCGGCCTTGCGCGCGGAGATGTAGACCTTGGCGCCGTTCTCGACATAGCCGCGCGCGATCATCTCGCCGATGCCACGGCTGCCGCCGGTGACCAGCGCGACCTTGCCGCGCACGCTGAACAGGTCCTCGATCTTCATGATAAGCGCCTCTGCCAGGATTCTTCTTTGTCGCGCTCATTGAGGTAGGCTGCAGCCGCCGAAGTCAATCGCGCTTGTCCTATGGGAGAGGGGCGGCATATTCATGCCGGCCAAGCGCAGTGCAAGGAAACGGCACGACACAATGGCTGAAGAAGCGATCGAGCTCGTCGCGCTCTATCCCTACGCTTATAAAGGCCGGGATATGTTCGCGATCACCTCGCCTTTTCAGATGGAGCCCGACAAGCTCGAACTGATCGGCCGCCGCGTGCGTGTCGATCAGGCGGAGTATGTCGTCAAGTCGATCGGGCGGGTCACGCTGGGGCCGATCCACAAAGGCGAAATCGTCGGCATCGTGGTCGAGCCGGCCTGAGCGGTCGTCATTTCGCCCGGTGATCGGCATAGACGAGAAGGCGCCAGCGGACCGGCCCCTCGGTCACGGCGTGGCTGTGGTCATTGGGGAGCGTATCCCCTTCCTTGGCGACGCTCTCGCGCCCGCAGGCGGCGCAGCGATAGATGCCGGACAGCCTGGCCCTGTCACCCGGCGGGTGGTCATGGTCGAAAACGAGGTCCTCGCTGGCCGACAACAGGTGGCGATATTTGTATGAAGCCATCGGGACAAACCGGACGTGAAGCAGGTGCGGGGTTGACTTGGACAGGCGCGCCCCGCACGGACACCAGCGAATTGCGGTGATGCTGCCCCATCGACGCGCCCAAGCCAAGGTCGGACGACAATGACTGAAGAACACGCCGGCTGGACGGCGCCACGCCAGACCGGGCTTCTCGTGCTTGCCGACGGCACCGTGCTCGAAGGTTTTGGAGTCGGGGCGCAAGGCCACGCCGTTGGCGAGGTCTGCTTCAACACGGCAATGACGGGCTACGAGGAAATCCTCACCGATCCGTCTTACGCGGGGCAGATCGTCACCTTCACGTTTCCCCATATCGGCAATGTCGGCACCAACGAGGAAGACATCGAGACCGTCAACATGGCAGCCTCGACCGGGGTGCGCGGCGTCGTCGTTCAGGCGGCGATCACAGATCCCTCGAACCATCGCGCTACGCGCCATTTCGATCAGTGGCTGAAAGCCCGCGGCATCGTCGGCGTTTGCGGCATCGATACCCGCGCGCTGACCGCGTTGATACGCGAAGCCGGGATGCCGAACGCGGTGATCGCGCACGATCCCGAAGGCAGATTCGATCTCGACGCATTGAAGCGCCAAGCGGCGGAATGGCCTGGGATCGACGGCATGGATCTCGTGCCCGACGTGACGGCCGCGCAACGCTTCGATTGGGACGAGACAGCCTGGACGCCGGGTGCCGGTTACGGGAGGCAAACCGCGCCGAAGAAGAAGGTCGTGGCCATCGATTACGGCATCAAACGCAATATCCTGCGTTTGTTGGCGGATGCGGGTTGCGCGGTGACGGTGTTGCCGGCGACGGCGACTACGGAAGACATCCTCGCGCTCAATCCGGACGGCGTGTTTTTGTCGAACGGCCCCGGCGATCCCGCCGAGACTGGTAAATATGCTGCGCCCGTGATCCGCGATCTCCTGGATAAGAAGGTGCCGACTTTCGGCATCTGCCTCGGGCACCAGATCATGGCGCTGGCGCTCGGCGCAAAGACGGTGAAGATGCACCAAGGCCATCACGGCGCCAATCATCCGGTGAAGGATTTCACCACCAACAAGGTGGAGATCGTGTCGATGAATCACGGTTTCGCCGTCGATTCCGCGACCCTGCCGGAAAACGCAGTCGAGACGCACCGCTCGCTGTTCGACGGATCGAATTGCGGGATCGCGCTCAAGGATGCGCCGGCTTTTTCGGTCCAGCACCACCCCGAGGCATCGCCGGGTCCGCGCGACAGCCATTATCTGTTCCGTCGCTTTGTCGAGATGATGGATCGAGGTAAGGCCTAAGCGCCGATGGACTGGCGCGAATTCTGGAACAGCGAGCATTCCATCTATGTGAATGCGCGCCACAAGACGCTGCATTACGACCGCATCGCCCGCGATCTTGTCGCCTATATTCCCAGGCCCGACGCAACGGTGCTCGATTACGGCTGCGGCGAGGCGCTTTCCGCGGCGTCTCTCGCGGAGAAATGCGGCACGCTTTATCTCTATGATGCAGCGCCGAACGTACGAGAGAAATTGCGCGGGCGGTTTGCGAGCTATCGCAAGATCGTCGTGCTTTCGACCGACGGGCTGGACAGTATTGCCGATGGCTCGCTGGATGTAATCATTGCCAATTCGCTCTTGCAATACCTCCAACACCGCGAGTTCGAAGATTTGCTCGATGTTTGGCACCGAAAACTGAAGCCGGAGGGGCGACTTGTCCTGGCCGACGTGCTGCCGCCCGACCTCGATGCGATCGCAGATGTCAAGGCGCTGCTCGATTTTGCCTGGCGCGGCGGATTTTTGGTCGCCGCTTTGGCCGGGTTGGGACGGACGTTCTTTTCCGATTACCGCCGCTTACGCAACGAGGTTGGGCTGACGCGCTATGCGCCCGAAGATTTATTCACTTTGCTTTCGGCGCACGGTTTTACCGGCGAGCAGGCGCCGAGCAATGTCGGTCACAATCAGCTGCGCATGACCTTTGTCGCGCGGAAGGTTTGATCTTCACGTAAGGACGATTCCCGCAACAAGCCGCCCATAGTCGGGCTCGCCGCGATGGCTCATGCGGCGATATGAGAAGAACCGAGCTTCGTCCGAATAGGTGTCGAGGGCGAGGTCCTCGAAACTGCCGACATTCGCCTCATCGGCACGCATTGCGATGAAGGCCGGCAGGTCGAACCAGGCATGGCCCTCGCGATCGGAGCCTCGGAAGAATCGCGTGTAGCCGGAATCTGCGACGAGAAATCGCGCTTCGAATTCGGGTCCGACTTCGTAGCTGTTGCCGGCGATCATCGGTCCGAGTGCGACGGCGATGTCGCGGCGCCGAGCGCCGAGCCTCTCCATTTGCGCGACACTTGCTTCCACAATGCCGGCGAGCGCGCCTTTCCACCCCGCGTGTGCTGCGGCGATCACGCGCGCTTTCGCATCGCTGAACAGCAGCATTCCGCAATCGGCGCCGGTGATGCCGAGCGCGAGGCCGGGCACATTCGTGACGATTCCGTCGCAACGGGGGCGCGCTGCTTCTGGCCACGGCTCGGTCACGATCAATGCGTCCGCCGAATGGATCTGAAACGGGACCAGAAAGCGCTCGGCGGAAACGCCCAGCGCCGCGGCCATGCGGCTGCGATTCTCGCGCACCTTATCGGGATCATCGCGCGAGCCCGTGCCGCCGTTGAGACTCGCGTAGACTCCGGTCGACACGCCGCCTTCGCGCGTGAAGAAGGCGTGGCGTATTGCGGGATCGCCGAGCGATGCGGCACCGAGACAAGGCGGGACGGCCATACCCATCAGCTCGCAAATCCGGGAAGTGCGTGCATGTTCTTCGGCGTCACCGCCATCGCTTTGAAGAGCTGCCCCATGCTTGCGGGCCTGCTGCGATCGATCAGACGTTTGAGCGCGGCGTCGATTGCCTCGGCTTGCGCGGGGCGGGCATTGCGCTTCAGCATCTGAGCTCGTTCGGCTATGCCGAGCGCCGATAGAAACTGCGCTTGTGTCACCGGACCGTGCACGCGCGCGCCGGCAGCCTCCGCTTCGCGCGCCAGTGCGGCAAAATCCACATGCGCGGTGAGATCGCATTCCCCCGGCGCGTGCAAGGGATCGACAAACCCATGATTTCGCACGCCCTGCAGCGTCTCGCCGGTTTGCGTTTGGGTGTAGCCGTAATCGATCACAAGGAGAGCGCCGCCTTCCGACCCGATTTTCTTCGCGAGCTCGCGCATCATCTCGCGAGCGATCGAGCCGATTTCAACCAGGCTTCCTTCAGGGACGCTCAGCCCGTTCGCGCGCGTCGCTTGCTGGCTTAAGCCGAAGGTAAGCTTGCCGTCGGCATCAACCGCGACACGCCGCTCATACCAGCCCTCAGCTGTACGAACGAAATGCTGCACGGGCAGTGCGTCGAAGAATTCATTGGCAACGATGATGGCTGCGCCGCGCGGAAGCTCCTCTATTCGCGCGTGCCAGTGCATGGGCGTGTCAAAGCTTGCGAGCTTCGTGCGCTGGGCCTCGATCAGGCGCGGACTCGTCTCGACGAGATGCACCTCGATGGCATCCGCAAACGCGTGCACGCTATGCAGAGCGCGCAACGCATCCGCCATCAGCGTGCCGCGTCCGGGCCCGAGCTCGATCAGGCGCATCGGCCTCGGCCCCCCTGCAAGGCGCCAAACCTCCGCCGCCCAGAGCCCAATCAGCTCGCCGAACATCTGGCTGATTTCCGGCGCCGTGATGAAATCGCCGGTCGCGCCGAACGGGTCGCGCGTCGCGTAGTAGCCGTAGCGCGGATGCGACAGCGCGAGGCTCATGTAGCGATCGAGCGAGATTGGACCTTCCTGCGCGATGATCTCACGCAATTCCCGCAGCAATTCGCTCATGCGGGAAGCGCTCGCCGGCGCAAGGAGACAACCAAAACTACCGCGCCGAGCGCGATCAAGGGCAACGATAGAAGCATGCCCATCGTGGCGTTGCCGAACAGGAATCCAAGCTGGGGATCGGGCTCGCGAAAGAATTCGCAGATGATGCGCGCAATACCGTAGCCGATGCCGAACATGCCGGTTATCACTCCGGGTCGCTTCAGCGCGCCGAAACGGATCGCGATCGCGAGAACGATGAAAAGGACGAGACCTTCCAATCCTGCTTCATAAAGCTGACTTGGATGGCGGGGCAGGGGACCGGCGTCGGGAAAGACCATCGCCCAGGGAACGTCGCTCGGCCGGCCCCAAAGTTCCGGCTTGATGAAATTGGCGATGCGGCCGAGGAAAAGCCCGATCGGCACGACGGCGCAGCCGATATCGAAAACGCTCATCACCGGGACCTGGTAGCGCCGCGCGAACAGATAGATGCCGAGAGCAGCGCCGGCGAGGCCGCCGTGGAAGGACATGCCGCCCTTCCAAACCGCGGGTATCTCTTCGAGATGCGCGGCGTAATAGGGAAAATTATAAAATAGCACGTAGCCGATGCGGCCGCCGAGCACGACGCCGAGCGCGCAATAGACAAGCAGATCGTCGAGGCTTTGTACCGAGGGATGCGACGTTCCGTTCCATAGCGACTCGCGGGCGGCGAGCGAACGCGCATAAAGCCAGCCGAGGATGAGGCCGGCGATATAGGCGAGGGCGTACCAGCGGATCGGCAGCGGGCCGACATGGATGAGAACGGGATTGATGATCGGATACGGAATCGCGAAAAGCGGCATGCAGCTATGCTTTGCTCGATTGCGCGGCCTTCGTCACGTGTCGACCCACGCGGTCGTAAGCGCCGGCCTTGGCCGTGGACTTCGCAGGGAGGCCCGACATATAGGAAAGCCCGGAGAGAGAACATGGTAGAGCCGCGCGGACGCATCCTCGATGATATTGCTCGTCTGGTGACGGACGCGGCCGGCGTCGCTCAGGGCGTCCGCCGCGAGGCCGAGACGCTGGCGCGGGCGCAACTCGACCGCTTGGTGGCTACCATGGACCTCGTCTCGCGCGAGGAATTCGAGGCGGTGCGCGACATGGCGGCTCTGGCGCGCGACGAGAACGACGCCTTGCGCAAGCGCGTCGAAGCCCTTGAGGCGCAATTGGTGTCGCAGGCGCCCCGGAGCCCCGATCCCCTCCTGTAGCTGACCTGCAGCTTACCTCGCCATTGTTGTGTCATCCCGATTCTGTGGATGGGTTGGCGACGAGCGTCGGGGGATAACCAACAAAACACCTTCGCGTCCAAGGTTTTGGCGCGCTCTGCTGCACCGATTTCACGGAAGCGGGCAAAACCTCCCGGCCGTATATATTGAGCTAGGAGGTTGATTCGTCTTCTGATTCCGGCCTTCGACCGGCCCGCGCCCACCCGCAACCCTCTCTATCAGGTCAAGAAATGTCGCTCCTGCACGCCGAAGCCGTAACCGAACGCGCCGAACATCCCGTCGATATAGTCGAGCGCCTCGCCGCCTTGAACGAGTGGGTATTCAACCGCGAGGACGATGACGAGATTTCGATTGCGGTGACAGGGACCTGGTCGGACTATCACATGGCGTTCACGTGGCTTCCTGAGCTGGAGACATTGCACATCGGCTGCGCGTTCGACCTGAAAGTGCCGGATCGGCGCAGGCAGGAACTGCTGACGCTCGTCTCGACGCTGAACGAGCAGATCTGGGTCGGCCATTTCGAGCTCTGGGCGGGCGAGGGCGTCGTCATGTTCCGGCAAGCGCTCATCCTGGCGGGAGGCGCGATGCCAAACAGCCGGCAATGCGAGGTGGTGCTGACGAACGCGCTGGAGAATTGCGAGCGGTACTATCAGGCCTTCCAATTCGTCGTCTGGGCTGGCAAGAGCGTACGCGAGGCGCTCGAGGCGGCGATGTTCGAGACGCACGGACACGCCTGACGTAAGGACAGTTCCGGAGTGACCGAACGGCCGCTTTCCCTCGTTCTGGTCGGCGCCGGCAAAATGGGGTCGGCGCTCCTCGGCGGCTGGTTCGGACGGGGAATCGAAGGGGGCTCGATCACCATCATCGATCCCGCGCCGAGCGAAGAAGCGCAGATGGCGGCGCGCTACAAGGGCGTGCGCGTCAATCCTGCGGTGACGCAGGTTGCCCCGCCATCGGTCCTGTTCCTCGCCATCAAACCGCAGACCCTGGACGACGCCGCGCCGCAGATCGCGCCGCTGATTGGTCCCGAGACGCTGGTCCTGTCGATTCTCGCGGGAAAGACGACCGGCAATCTGAAAGCGCGTCTTCCCGGTGCCACTGGCATCGTGCGAGCGATGCCGAACACGCCGGCGGCAATACGCCGCGGCATCAGTGCGGCCTACGCGACGCCGGCGGTCAGCGCCGACCAGCGCGCGACGGCAGATGAACTGCTTTCGGCGGTTGGCCTCGTCGAATGGCTCGATGACGAGACTCATCTCGACGCGGTAACCGCCGTGTCCGGCTCCGGACCGGCTTACGTCTTCCTGCTGGCCGAGTGTCTCGCCGAAGCGGGCGCTGCCGCGGGCCTGCCGCCGGAGCTGGCGGCGCGCCTCGCCCGCTCGACCGTCGAGGGTTCGGGCGAGCTTATGCACCGTTCGCCGGAAAAGCCCCTGTCCAAATTGCGCGAGGAGGTCACGTCGCCCGGCGGGACCACTGCAGCGGCGCTTACCATCCTCATGGGCGAGAGCGGACTGAAAAAGCTCATGGAAGCCGCGGTAGCGGCGGCAAAGCGCCGCGCCGCCGAACTTTCGGGCTAAGCACCCGACTAGCGCGAAGCGCGCTTGGAGCGCACGGCTCCGACCCTAAATAACAAGCGTCGGAGGAAATCATGTCGCAGTTCAATGAACCTGGCTCGCCGATAGCGGCGGCCGCTGCCGTCTCGAGCCCCCGCGGGGGCGATCCGAAGGCTCGCATTGTCGACGCGCTGATGGAGCTTGCCGCCGAGCGCCGCTGGGAAGACATCAGCCTTTCCGATATTGCCCTTCGCGCCGGCATGTCGCTCGCTGATTTCCGCGATCATTTTCCCTCGAAGGGCGCCGTGCTCGCCGGCTTCGCGCGGCACATCGATCGCATCGTCCTCGAAGGCACGAGCGACGATCACGCGGGCGAGAGCGCGAAGGAGCGGCTGTTCGACGTCCTCATGCGCCGAATCGATGCGTTGAAGCCGTACCGGGATGCGCTGCAGAGCATCTCGGATTGGTCGCGGGGCGATCTCATGGCCGGGGCGGCGCTAAACGGTGTGCTCGTGAATTCGATGCGCTTCATGCTCGAGGCCGCAGGCATCGACAGCGAGGGACCGGTCGGCACGCTCAAACTGCAGGGCCTGGCAATGGCGTGGAATCGGGTGCTCGATACCTGGTTCGAGGATGACGATCCAGGCCTCGCGGCGACGATGGCGGCGCTCGACCGCGAACTCACGCGGGGCGACAGGCTTGTGTCTCGAGCCGAGGATTTGCAGCGCCTGACCGCGCCGCTGCGCGCTGTCGGACGCGCGCTGATAGCCAGCCGTCGCACTTGGCGCCAGCAGCGGCGGGACCGCTACGGCGACCGCTCCGAGCGGCCTTGGGAGCGGCGCGGCGATATCGCGGACGATCCGGCGATCTGATCAGAGCGGAATTCGCAAGGTCGCACGCAAGCCGCCAAGCGGGCTTGTCGCGAGCTGAATGTCGCCGCCATGTGAACGCGCGATGTCGCGCGCGATTGCAAGCCCGAGCCCCGTGCCGGCTTCGTCCTGATTGCGCGCCTCGTCGAGGCGGAAGAAGGGCTTGAAGACGTCCTCTCGCTGCTCGACTGGAATACCCGGACCGTCGTCATCGACATTGACGGTCAGGAAACGCTGGTCGTTCAAGCCCTCGACAACGACGTTCCGGGCATGGCGTTGCGCGTTGGCGACGAGATTGGCAACGCAGCGCTTGAATGCGTCCGGGCGCACCGAGACGATGGGCTCACCGCTGAACGTCACGTGGGTGTCGTGACCTTGCTCATCAAGTTCTTCTTTTACCTGTCTCAGCAATGAGGCGATGTCGCTAGGAACCGAGCTCTCTCCGCTGTCACCCCGGGCGAAGGCGAGATAGGCCTCGATCATGCGCTGCATCTCTTCGAGGTCTTTCTGCATCGCGCGCGTCTCGGGTGTGTCGCCGATGACCGCGAGCGAGAGGCGGAAGCGCGTGAGTACGGTGCGCAAATCGTGGCTCACGCCGTTGAGCATCGTCGTGCGCTGCTCGATGGCACGCTCGACCCGGCGCTTCATCTCGACGAACGCGTGGCCAGCCTGACGCACTTCGCGCGCGCCCTGCGGCCGGAAATTGACCTGCCTGCCTTTACCGAAGGCCTCGGCGGCGCGCGCCAGCCGGAGGATGGGCTTGATCTGATTGCGGAGGAAGGCGATCGCGACGAGGATCAGGACGAACGACGTGCCCAGCATCCACATGACGAAGATATGGGAGTTCGACGCATAGGCCTGACTGCGATGCGCAATGATGCGCATCACAGCGTTGTCAAGTTGGATACGGATCTCGATGAGGTCGGAGCGCCCGACCGTATCGAGCCAAAACGGTCGGCCGATCTGCCGACGGATTTCGTTTGAAAGCGCACGGTCGACGATCGAGAAGAACGGTTTCGGCAATGTCGGCGGCAGCGGACCGGGCGGAAGGATGTCGAGGTCGACGCGCAGGCGCTCGGCGGCGATGCGTTGCAACGTCTCGTAATTCTTGTCCTGCGGGTAGCTCTGATAGATGTCGATCAGCGCGGCGATGTCTTGCGTGAGCGCAGCCGACAGGCGGAACGTGACAAGCTGCCAATGCCGCTCCATGAAGAAGAACACGACGGCCGATTGCAACAACACCATCGGCAAGATGACGATCAGCAATGCCCGCGCATAGAGGCCTTTCGGCATCTGCCGGCGCAGCCACAGCGCAAAATCGCGATAGATCCTGTGCGGACCGGCGAGCGCTGCGGGTAGGATGATGCTCATCGCGCCGCGTCACCCGTCGAGAGCGAGGCGGTAGCCGGAGCCACGCGCGGTGATGAGATAAGCCGGCTCGGCGGGATCGTCCTCCAGCTTGCGGCGCAATCGGTTGATCTGCACGTCGACGCTGCGCCCGTTGCAGGGCGTGCCGCAGGTCGCGAGCGCGTGACGCGTCACCACGTTGCCCCGGGCAGCCGCGAGAAGCCGCAGCATCTCGCGTTCGCGTTCGGCAAGCAGGATGCGTTTATCGCCGCGGCGCAGATCGCGCTGCACGAGGTCGAACTGGAACTGACCGAAACGCACCACGCGCTCTTCGGGAACGACGATGTCGCGTTGTGTGCTTCGACGCAGCAGCGAGGCGATCCGCAGGCTCAGCTCACGCGGGTCGAATGGTTTCGCGAGGTAATCGTCTCCGCCCGCCTCGAGGCCTTCGATTCGGCTTTCGATCTCGCCCCTGGCCGTCAGGAATATGATCGGAACGTCGGCGCCCTCCCGGCGCACGTCGCGCGCCAACGAAAGCCCGTTGCCGCCCGGCATCATGACATCGAGCACTAGAAGGTCGAAGGCGAGACTTTGCATCCGGGTCCTGGCGTCCGCTGCACTCGCGGCCGTGGTAATTCGATAGCCTTGCATCGTCAGATACCGGGCGAGCAAGGCGCGAATGCGACTGTCGTCGTCGACCACGAGGAGGTGCGCTAGCTCCTCTTCGGCTGGGTGCTCGCCGCCGCGCGAGTTCACGCTCGCTGCCTCTCGGGCGAGAGCGAGTTCAGCCGCAACCGCTCAGCGATTTCATCGCGCTCTTGCGGATCGATCATTTCCAAGAGGAACTGGATTGCTTGGTCGTAGGCGCCCGGCGGGAGCGCTTCGAACACGCGCGCAAACCGCTTCGACTGAAGCCGCGCGAGGTCAAGCGCCAGTCTGCGTCCCTTACCGGTGGGGAAGAGCAGACGCTGGCGCCGGTCGACCGGTCCGGGGCGCACCTCGATGTAGCCGCTCTCGAGCAGCTCTCGCAGGACGCGGCCGAGACTCTGTTTGGTGATCTGAAGAATGGCAAGAATTTCGGCGATCTTCAGTCCGGGCTGGCGGTTGACGAAATGCAGCACACGATGGTGTGCGCGACCGAACTTATAATTTTGCAAGAGACGGTCGGCGTCGCCGACGAAATCGCGATACGCGAAGAACAACAGTTCGATGATGTCGTACATCGGCGCCGGATCGAGCTCCTCGCCGGGGCTCCGTTTAGAAGCCGGAGCGTCGCCTAGCTGAATACTCTCCACCAATCACCTCATCGCGGCCGCGTCTCAGATACGACAGCCATGTTGACATATTCCAGCACGATTGTTAGTCGTCAAGCCTCCAGGCAAACAATCACAAGAGCGCCGTCGGGTAACCTTTACGCGCCGGCCAAGGGTGAGGAGCCCAGGATCATCATGGCGGTGCTTCCTTTCGATCAGCGCGACGGCGTCATCTGGATGAACGGTGAGCTGGTTCCGTGGAAGGAGGCCAAGCTCCATGTCCTGTCACATGGGCTTCACTACGCCTCGTGCGTGTTCGAGGGCGAACGGGCCTATGGCGGCGTCGTGTTTAAGTCGCGCGAACATTCCGAGCGGTTCAAGCGCTCCGCCGAGATTCTCGATTTCGAGATTCCGTATTCGGTCGCCGAACTGGATGCGGCGAAGCAGCTCGTCGTCGACAAGAACGGGTTCCAAGATTGCTATGTGCGTCCGGTCGCTTGGCGCGGCAGCGAGATGATGGCGGTCGCCGCCCAGAACTCGACCATCAATACGGCAATCGCCGTTTGGGATTGGCCGTCGATGTTCGATGTCGCGGAAAAGATGAAAGGCATTCGTCTCGACATCGCCGAATATCGCCGGCCTGATCCGGCGACGGCGCCCGCACTAGCCAAAGCGGCCGGCCTGTACATGATCTGCACGCTCTCGAAGCATCGCGCCGAGCGGCGCGGCTATGCCGACGCGCTCATGTACGATTGGCAGGGCAGGGTGGCTGAGTGTACCGGCGCCAATGTCTTCTTCACGCGCGATGGTGCGTTGCATACGCCGATCGCAGATTGCTTCCTCGACGGGATCACGCGCAAGACAGTGATCGAGCTTGCCAAGCGACGCGGCTTCGAGGTGATCGAGCGGCGCATCATGCCGGACGAACTCGACACATTTAACGAGTGCTTCATCTGCGGCACCGGCGCGGAAGTGACGCCGGTTTCCGAGATCGGCCCGCACCGGTTCAAGCCGGGAAACATCTCGCGCACGCTGATCGAGGATTACACGGCCGAAGTAAATCCCAAGGCGAAGGCGGCGTAAGTCACAAGCCCCGCAGAAGCACGCCGAGCATCAGGATCACGTAGGCGGCGAGCGCAACGCCGAGCCGGTGGGCATTCACGAACGTGCCCACCACAGGCAGCCGCGTGTAGAGCGATGCGAGCGCCGCGAGCGCCACGATCAGCGACACGATGAATGTGATGAAGCGTGGCGCCGTCAGGCCCATATTTTTCTCCGGAGAATCGCTGTTTGACGAGCAAGAGAGCAGCGTGTCTCGCGGAAGAACGTCAAGTCCCGCTCCGCTAGCTTCCATTCAGCAAAACACCAGCTTTGACCGCCTGCACCTAAACGTGCGAGACAGGGGTGCTCCCCGGGGCGCTCATGGCCACCGATATCCACGCCGGTTTCATCGCGCTGAACCGCTTCGGGCTTGGCTCGCGGCGCGACGGCGACCTTGCCGCCGCGGCGGCGGATCCGCGAGGCTTTCTCCGAGCCGAGCTTGCAAAGCCCGGCGTCGCCCTGCTCGAAGGCGAGAACCTCCCGCACACGCCGGTTCTGCTGCGCAGCCTGTACGACCAAAATGAGCGAAACCGCGTGGCGCGTCTGTCGAATGAGATGGCCGAAGCGGCGCGCGCCGAGGTCGGCCCCATGCCGATCGCGCTGTCTATGACGGAGGCGGGAGAAGCAGGCGCGCCGGCGGCGATGCCGCCGGAAAAGCCCAAGGAGCCGCCGAAGCCGCCGCTGCAGCAGCAGGTGTTTCGTACGGAGACCATCGCGCGCCTGCAGCGCGTGATCTCGGCCCGGCCGGGCTTTGTCGAGCGGCTCGTCGCCTTTTGGACCAACCATTTCTGCGTCTCGGCGGTGAAAGGTCCCTTCGTGCGCATCAGCGCCGGTGCCTTTGAGCGCGATGCGATCCGGCCTTATGTGCTCGGGCGTTTCCGCGACATGCTGCAAGCCGTCGAGAGCCATCCGGCGATGCTGTTTTATCTCGACAATCAATTCTCGATCGGTCCGAATTCGACGGTCGGCCAGCGGATCGGCCGTGGGCTCAACGAGAATCTCGCGCGCGAAATCCTCGAATTGCATACCCTCGGCGTGAATGGCGGATACTCGCAGGCGGACGTGACGGCGCTGGCGCGGATCATCACCGGCTGGACCTTTGCTGGCCGCGTGAGCCAGCTCGGTGAGCCGGGCACGTTCGTCTTCAACGCCAACGCGCACGAGCCCGGCTCGCAGACGGTGCTCGGGCGCCCCTACGACCAGGAAGATGTCGGCAAAGGCCGTGCCGCGCTCGCCGATATCGCGAAACATCCGGCGACCGCGCAGCACATTGCCTACAAATTCGCGCGGCACTTCGTGGCGGACGAGCCGCCGCCCGTCCTTGTGGAGAGGCTGGCGCAGACGTTCCGCGAGAGCGACGGCGATCTGAAAGCCCTTGCGCTCGCTTTGCTTGATGCGCCGGAGGCCTGGAGCGCACCTGCCACGAAGATTCGAAACCCCCAGGAGTTCCTTTACGCCGCCGGGCGCATTGTCGGCCGCATGCCCGACGATCCCGGCCAATTCCTCGGCGCGCTCAACATTTTAGGCATGCCGCTATGGAGTGCGGCCGGACCGAACGGCTATCCCGACAGCGTGGCGGCCTGGGCGAATCCGGAAGGCATGAAGGTGCGGCTCGAAATCTGCGTGCGCATCGCCGATCGTTGGCGCGATGCCTTGAATCCGCTCGATCTACTCGACGAGATCGCCGGCGCTGCGGCGTCGCCGGAAACGCGGCAGGCGATTGCCCGCGCCGAATCGAAGCAACAGGGGCTCGCGCTATTGCTGATGTCGCCTGAAGTGCAGCGCCGATGAGAGGAGCGCGCGCATGAACCTCTTCTGCGAAATCCCGACGCCTTCGCGGCGTGCGCTGCTCGCAACGACGGGCGGGCTCTTCGCCTGGGCCTATCTGCCGAAATTCGCGCGCGCCGCGGACTCGCGCGATCCGCGGCTCGTTGTCATTGTGTTACGCGGCGCGCTCGACGGTCTGTCCGCCGTCGCACCGGTCGGCGATCCCGATTATGTCGGCCTGCATGGGCCGCTCGCGCTGTCGCTTACCGGCAATACTCCGGCGATTCCGCTCGATTCGTTCTTTGCACTCAATCCGGCGATGCCGGTTTTCGCGCGGCTCTATGGGGCCGGGCAGGGCGCGGTCGTGCATGCCGTCGCCACGCCCTATCGCGAGCGCTCGCATTTCGATGGCCAGGACGTGCTCGAGAGCGGCTTCCCCGGACCCGGGCACGTCGCGTCGGGCTGGCTCAACCGGGCGATCTCGGCGCTGCCGCGCGGCGCGCGCGTGGCGACACGCGGCGGCCTTGGCGTCGGACCAACGACACCGCTCGTCATGCGCGGTTCGGCACCCGTGCTCGGCTGGTCGCCGCAAACCCTGCCGCAACCGACGGAAGATCTCGCCAGCCGCGTGCTCGACCTCTACCGCCATCGCGATCCTGTCCTCGGCGAGGCGCTCCTGCAGGGACTTGCGGCTGACAAGATCGCGGCAGGCGACATGGACAACACGCCGCGCGGCGGTTTCGCGAGCGCGGCCGGCATGCGACAGGCGGCCCAGGGTGCGGCGCGCCTGATCGCGGTCGACGACGGACCGCGTGTCGCGGCACTCGCCTTCGACGGGTGGGATACGCATGCCAATGAAGGCGGGGCGACCGGCCGTCTGGCACAATTACTTGGCGGGCTCGATGGCGCCTTCGAGGAGTTCGAGCGCGTGCTTGGTTCGAGGTGGAACGACACAGCAATTCTCGTTGCGACGGAATTCGGCCGCACCGCGCGCATCAACGGCACGACAGGCACGGACCACGGCACCGGCACCGTGGCGTTCCTCGCAGGCGGCGCAATCAAAGGCGGCCGGGTGATCGCCGATTGGCCGGGATTAAAGCCGGATCAGCTCTATGAGAATCGCGATCTTGCGCCGACGACGGACTTGCGCGCCGTCGTGAAGGGAGTGCTCGCGGACCATCTCGGTTTGGGCGGAACGGTGCTCGCAAATTCCGTCTTTCCCGATTCGCTCGACATCAAGCCGATGGCGGGACTGATCGTTTGAAGCGATCGCGTTTTGCGGGCGTCGTCGCGATTGTTCTTGCGGCGGGGGCAGCGCTCGGCGCTGCGTATTGGTTCGGCGCCTACAGCTACGCACGCAACATTTGGCCGGCGACCAAGTTTACCAGCCTTCGATCGGCTTTGCTGCAATCGTGGAAGCCACCAGGCGTCGAGTACGGGCCCTACGCCCGCCTGCTTGCCTATCTCGGCAAAGTTTCGATCCCCTGTCCGCCACAAAACGATCGCACCGCGGTTTTGCTCATCATCGGGCAATCGAACGCTGCAAATACCGGAGGTCAGCGGTTCCGTTCGCAAAGCGGTCGCGTCGCCGCCTACTTCGAAGGAAAGTGCACCGTCGCGGCCTCGCCGCTTTTGAGTACGTCGGGAATTGGCGGCGAACCTTGGACCGCGATCGGCGATCGGCTCGTCAACGGCGGCGGCTTTGATGAAGCGGTCTTGGTGCCGGCCGCCATCGGGGGAAGCGCATTGGCCCAATGGATCTCCGGGGGCGATCTACACGGGATGCTGGAGCAAGTCGTGACAGATGCACAACGGAATTATCGAATCACGCATGTCCTCTGGCATCAGGGCGAAACCGATTTTGCCGTGGGCACCAGTGAAGAAACCTACGTCTCGGGTTTTCACTCTCTCGCACGCGATCTGCGAAGCCTGGGGGTCACCGCTCCGATTTACGTTTCGATCGCGACGCGTTGCGAACAGATCCATAATTTATGGTCCAAGGACAATCCGATCAGCCGCGCGCAGCGCCGGCTCGGCAATTCAGGTGAGGGATTTGCCCCGGGTGTCGATACCGACACGCTTCTCAGTGATTTGGACCGCTCCGACGGATGTCACATCGGCGGTTCGGGCATGTCGAAACTCATCGACGCATGGACGGAAATCCTGCGCTCGAAATAACCTGTTCTGGGCTAAATCAGCCGCGAACCGGTTTGTCTCCGGCGTAGTGCGTCTCGATCGGTTTGATCGGCTGGATCGAAGCGGAGACCGGCGTCTCGAAGCGGATCATGACGCCGAGCATCAACGTGGCCACTGCCAGAATGAGCACGAGCACGAGGGAAAGCTGAAATTGGCGGCGGGCCGACTCGACATCGAAGCTGCGCGTGAAGCCTGCGTCGGGCGAGCGGTCAAAGTTGTTGGCAATCGACATCGGTCAAACCTTTCCCAACAAATCGCTTGGGGCGGTCGTAAGGATTGAAAACAAACGCGACTGTGCGATTCCGCACGTCTGGAAAGGCCGATTTCCCAAGCTCGACCCAATCCAACCTCGGCCGTAGAACGCTTGAAGCGGTTAAAGGTTGCTTGGTGAGACGATTCGTTAGGTCAGCGGCTGCGAACCGGGGCCAACACTTGCCGATCGTGCGAAAGACCTTCGGTGCGTGCGCGCAGAATGGTGCACGCGAATAGCGCGAGCATGACCATAGGCCCGACCGGGATATGGCTCAGCTTCGCCACCACGCGTGCAAGCAGAGGTGTAACCCAGACGACCGCAAGCAGCGTCTTCTCGAACGGCGCGAATCCTTTTTCCAAGCCGTAGGCGGCGACGAATGCGACCGCCGGCCCGAGCAGGACCATGTCGTAATCGAGAGAATAGGGGGTCGCGAGCAGCGCGGCGCAGAGCAGCGCGCCGGACTTGAGGCGGATGTCAGCGCGCCTGTGCCAGAGCCACGCGACAGCGCCAACAACGAACACGCTGGTCGCGGTTTGGACTGCATAGGCTTCCGACACGCTGCCCCCGAGCATACGCACGGCCGAGAACACGCTCTGGATTTTCTCCCACCCGGTGTCGCCCTGC
>JAFASC010000234.1 GCA_019244955.1 Methylobacteriaceae bacterium
AAGAACTTGCGGGTGGACATGCGCTGTTAGAAAGTTTCTCGGTTTGGTGGAGATGGTGCAGAGTAAGCTCGGCGAAGGCGTTGGGTCACACCATCGCGGGCATGGCCAGCCCGCGTCTCGGAAGCTCGGTAACGCGTGCACGGTCTCGCACTTGGCGTTGGTCGGTTTTCGTCCCCCTGCGGGTCATTGCACCAGTTCGGGATGAGCGCCCACCGCGGTATATCCTACGCGACCAGCGGCGCTCAGGCCGCCGCGCTCGTCGCCGGCTCGAGCTCGAAAGTGAGCCCGGCATTGCGAGTCAGCCGCCCGACGAGCGCATCCCCCATGAGCGCGCCGGGCGTCCAGACGCCGCCCTCGTCGGGCGCCTCCCGGGCGAGGCAGAGCGCCGTCTCCGAGATCATCTTAGAGGTCGAGCCGTAACCGGGGTCGCGATCTCCCTTCACCGCAAGGCGCAGCGTGTCCTTCCCCTGCACTTCCGCGACGAACAGCACATCGTAATAGCCGCTTTCGCGTTCCTCGCGGCTCGGGCCCTCACCGGGTTTCGGCGCCTTGCTGGCCGTCAGTGGATTGAACTTGGCGATCGCCTCGGCGGCTGCTTTGCCGATGTCGCCGAGGCCGGCCACCGTCATCTCGTCGTACAGGAAGTCGGCCCCGTAGGCATGGCCGAGCAGACGATTCGTGCGGTGCACGTTCTTCGTGTTGATCGCCGCCATGATGAATGGCGCGACCCAGGCGCCGACCGTCGCGTCCCAGTAAGGCAAGAGCGTATTCGGCTGCGACGGGCCGCTGAATCCCGGCGTAAGCGCGAAGGGGTCGGCGAGCAGCTTCAGCAAGCCTGGGTTCTTTGCAGCGGCGGCAAGCGTCGCCTTCAGGCTCGCCGCCGTGCCGCCCGAGAACGTGCCCTTCATCGCACGTACGCGGCCCTTGATGCGCTGTGCAGGCCTGCCCCAGCTTCTCGGCATCTCTTCTGCAGCTGCTGCACACCGCAATCGAAGGGTATGGAATCGAAGCCGCAGGAGAAGACGATCCGCGCGCCGCTGGCCTTCGCAGCAGCTTGGTGCGCGTCGATCATCTCGCGCATCCAGTTCGGCTCGCCGCAAAGGTCGACATAACCTGTGCCGGTGGCGACGCATGCTTCGACAAGCGGCGTGCCGTAGAGCTGATAGGGCCCCACGGTGGTGAGCACCACCTCTGTGCGCTCGGCCATGGCGTGCAATGCCGCGGGATCGCTCGCATCCGCAGTGATGAGCGGCAAATCGGCCGGCGCGCCGATCTCGGACCGGATTTCCTCGAGCTTGCCCTGGCTGCGCCCTGACATCGCCCAGCGCGGCGCATCCGCCTCGGCCGAGCGGGAGACGAGGTATTCCGCGACAAGCCGGCCGGTGAAGCCCGTTGCTCCGTATACGATGATCTCGAATTCACGCTGGGATGCCATGGCCCAATCTCCAACAGCCGAGGTCGCCGGACTGTAACGCATATTGCCCCTCGGCAACCAAACGCGGGGGGGCGCATGTTTTTACAATAAATTCCGTTGCCCCAGAGAGGCACCTACGAATTAGACTGGCTCAACGAGCATGCCGGCGGGATGGGAGGTCCGCGATGAAGAGAGAGGATGTCGCCAAGCAATATACGACACCGGTCGGCGCACCGGCATACGTGAAAGGACCGCATCGGTTCACCGATCGCGAATATCTGAACATCACCTATCGCACCGATCGCGACGCTCTCGTCAAAGTCGTTCCCGAGCCGTTGGAAGTTGACGAGCCTCTCGTGCGTTTTGAGGTGATGGCGATGCCCGACACGACCGGCTACGGCGCCTATGTCGAATGCGGCCAGGCCGCCGTCGTGCGTCACGGCAGCGAACGCGGCGAATATCTGATCGGCATGTATCTCGACAATCTCCCGGCAATCGCCGCCGGGCGCGAGATCAGCGCATTTCCGAAAAAACTCGGATCGGCGCGATTGTTCATCGATTCCGATACGCTGGTCGGCACGCTGGATTACGGATCGTTGCGCGTTGCAACGGCAACAATGGGCTATAAGCACAAGCCGCTCGATCTGGAGCAAGCACGCCAGGAAGTCGCCGTGCCCACCTTCATGCTGAAGGTGCTGCCGGGTTACACTGGCGAGCCGCGCATTTGCGAACTCGTGCGCACGCAGATCGCAAACCTCACCGTCAAAGGCGCGTGGACCGGACCTGCGCGCCTGCAATTATTCGAGCACGCGCTGGCGCCGTTTGCTGATTTGCCCGTGCGCGAGATCGTCTCGGCGAGCCACATCCTCACCGATCTCACGCTCGCGCCGGCCGTGCTCGTCTACAATTACCTTGCGGAGCAAGACGAGAGCGCCGCGAGCACGCCGCTCATGGATTTTTCGCGCGCATGAGCGCCGAATCAGAGATTCTGACCCGCTACTCCCGGGTGGCGGTGGTCGGCGCCGGCGTGATCGGCGCCTCGTGGGCGGCGGTGTTCCTGGCGCACGGCCTTCATGTGGTTGTCAACGATCCGCGCGACGATGCCGCAAGTGTCGTCTCCGATTACATTCGCAAGGCGGCGCCGGCGCTAAAGGAGTTCGGCCTGCCGGCCGACAATCTCCCGCGCAAAATGCGTTTCGAACGCGATCTCGAGCGCGCAGTGGCGGATGTCGACGTCGTGCAGGAGAACGGTCCCGAACGCATTGAATTCAAGCAGGATCTTTGGGCGCGCATCGGTCGCGTCGCGCCTACGCACGCGCTGTTGCTGTCATCGAGCTCGGCGAAGACCGCGACCGAGCAAGCGCTGAAAATGGAGAAGGCCAACCGTTTGCTGATCGGCCATCCCTTCAATCCGCCGCACCTCATTCCGCTGGTCGAAGTGGTGCCGGGGGAGCAAACCGATTCGAACGCGGTCACGGACGCCGTCGCGTTCTACAAGGCGCTCGGCAAAGTACCGCGCGTGCTGCGCAAAGAGATTCAGGGGTTTGTGGCAAACCGCTTGCAGCGAGCGATCTTCCGCGAATGCTGCCACCTTGTCCTGGAGGGCGTCGTTACCGTCGACGAGCTCGACGACATCGTCACAAGCTCCATCGGATTGCGCTGGGCGGCCGATGGCCCGTTCCGCTCGTTCCATTTGGGCGGCGGTCCGGGAGGATTCCCCGCCTTCTTCCGGCAGTTTGCGCCGGGAATGGAAGCGGCATGGAAGAGCCAGGCGCCCGTCACTCTCGATGAAAAAGCGCAAACGACGATCATCGAACAGGCTGAAGCGTCGTTCGCTGCAAATTCCGTCGACAAGCTCGAATCGGAACGCGACGCAAAGCAGCTTGCCATCCTGCGCGCGCTTGCCTCCGTGAAAGAGAAAGGCACAACCGCTTAAATCCGATCATCGGAAGCACCCCGGGAGCAGACGCACATGGCGCTCGTCTCGTGCCGAAACTTCAAACGAAATTCGCCTGCCGTCGACTTTTACGACCGTAACGACGATCTCAACTCCTGCTCCTGCGAGGCAAGGAGCCAGATGATCAACGCAAACGTTAACTCCGACTGAGTCCTCGCCTTCCTCACAAAACTCTAAGATTAAATCTCGACAAGTACCCTAGATATCCGAAATAAGAAACGGTGTTCCATAAACCCGACCACTCTCCCCCATGAATCCTATCGTGCGGGCTGGATCGACTTCTATCCTGGCAGTTCGCGACACCCCCACGGTGATGATTGCCTTCATGTCCTAACTCTCTTCGGCAGAAGTGGGCGGTAACTGCAAATCAGATCGGCTCAGTTAGCAAGACGCGCCGTGCGCCCTAACCGATAACGTGCGTGGCCATGAGGAGCAGCCAAATTAGACGGACAGCGAAAAGACGGTGAAGGTGCCCGTCTTCTCGTCAATTTTATGATTCGATTTTCGGAGATATCCGATCCGGGTACCGTTCGCTGGGCCGCCACATCGTCGTCGCCTCAATCAGACGGACGCTACGGGGACCAGGGACGGCGCGGACCGCGGCGCCGCGTCGACCGGCTCGACTTTAGTCAGCAGGAACGCGTAGTTGAGGATGCCCAACACGCCGAGCGCGCCGGAGAACATCAGCGCGGCGCTGAAACTGCCGGTCGCCGCAACGATGAACCCGGTGACGATCGGGCCGATGACGCCGCCGAAGTTCGACACCATGTTCTGCAGTCCGGCGAGCGTGCCCGTCATATTGCGCGGCGCGACGTCGCCCGGCAACGCCCAGACCTGCGAGGCCGCGACCGTGGTTCCGGCCTTTGCGATGCAGAGCAGGGCCACCGTGGCCGTGA
>JAFASC010000281.1 GCA_019244955.1 Methylobacteriaceae bacterium
GCAACGCGTCCCCGAAGGAACAATTGCGTCTGCAGATCGCGTTCGCCGGGAGCGGCGTCGCGATTGCGCCAGACCATGCGCGCCTCCGCCATCTCGGCGAGGCGCTTGTGCTCGGCATTCGACAGTCGCAGCCGTTCGCGCAAACGCTCGGCATCCTCGCGCACGCAAACCGCGAGCGCACCAAGACGCAAGACCGCGTCATCCGCCGTGCGCTCGATCTGCGTCAGGCGCGCAAAGAGCGCGGGATAGGCGATGCCACCAAAGATGCGCTCGAAAAAACCGGCATCGGAGATTTCCTGCGCCACTTCGCCGGCGCGCCGGGCGAGCACAAACTTCATCATCTCGGCACGAATGCGTTCCGCCGAAAGCACTCCGAGGCCTTCGCGTTCGGCAATGGCGGCATTGAGGCCTGCGCGATCGAGCGGCCCCTGGCCATACGCCGCATGGAAACGAAAGAAGCGCAGGATGCGCAGATAATCCTCGCGGATGCGCTGCTTAGGATCGCCGATAAAGCGAATGCGTCCGGTTTTGAGGTCTGCCAATCCACCGACGGGATCGTGCAAGGCGCGATCGGCCGAAACCGAAAGGGCATTCACGGTGAAATCGCGTCGTCGCGCGTCCTCGCCGAAATCGCGCCCAAAGCGCACCGTGGCGCGGCGCCCATCGGTCGCGATGTCCTCGCGCAATGTCGTGACCTCGAAAGGCTGGCCGCGCACCACGACGGTGACGGTGCCGTGTTCGATCCCGGTCGGCACCGGCTTGAAGCGGGCGGCCTTGGCGCGCGCGATCACCATTTCCGGACGCGCTGTCGTCGCCAGATCAACGTCGCCGGTCGCGATACCCAGGAGAGCATTGCGCACCGCGCCGCCGACGATGCGCGTCTCTTCTCCGCCGCCGTTCAGCACACCAAGAAGATCGAGCAGGCGGCGCTCGCCGAACAGGGTCGCGATCGCGCTGTCCGCGTCGATATTCATTCGAAATGGCCGGGCACGAGACGGCCATTCTCGACATGCGCGGGGACGTAGGCGCCTTTCTCCCGCGGCGCGAACGCGCCAAGCAAAATGACGCCGACGACCGCGACTGCGAGTCCCGCAAGCGCCAAAGTGGCGACCCGGCTATGTGACCATGCCTCGACTGCGAACGGATATCGCTGCCTGACGGACATGTAGAGAATGTAGACGGCGAACGGGAGAGCGAAGAGCAGCGCCGGTTCAAGAAGAACGCGCAGCATCAGAGATGCAGTTTCTCATACATGCTGCGGACGATGCCGGCCGTGGCGCCCCAGATATACCGCTCGTTCCACGGCATCGCGTAGAAGTGCCGCGTCGTGCCGCGCCATTCGCGCGAATGACGCTGATGGTTCTCGGGCTGCATCAGAAACGCCAGCGGCACTTCGAACGTGTCATGCACTTCTTTTGTATTGACGAGCAGCTCGAAGGGCGGTGTCACCAGCGAGACCACCGGCAGGATGCGGAAGCCAGTGCCTGTGAGATAGGGATCGAGGTAGCCAATGGGCTCGATGTGACGAGGATCGAGCCCGATCTCTTCCCTGGCTTCGCGCAAGGCGGCTTGGCATGGCGTTTCGCCTTCATCGACCTTGCCGCCGGGAAAAGCGATCTGGCCGGAATGCTGACGCAGTTCACTCGAGCGCGTGGTCATGAGCACGGTGGCTTCGCTCTCGCGCGCCACAAGCGGCACGAGGACGGCGGCAAGCCGCGCATTCGTGCCCATGCTATGGGCCTGCATGCTCGCGTCGTTGAGGACGTGATCGCCATGCTTCGGCGCGACGTTCAGATCGAGTGCTTCGGCGGCAAGGTGGAGCGACAAACGCTCGCGTGCGCGCGCGATGATCTCGGCCGTCGCCAGAGCAGGGCGCTCGGGCGCTAGTTTGAGGGACGCGTTCACGACAGCGCTTCCAATTGATCGGCCCGCATCATCGGGAAGAACACGCCATTCGATTCGACACCGAACATCTCGTCGCCGGCGATGATGCGCTTCTCGCCAACATCGACAAGCTCGTAGAAAAGCGCGCGCTTCACCAGCGCCCAGAGATCGGCGCGCACATGCACGTAAGGTTTAAGTCCTTCGGCTTCCCCGGCCTCGAAACGCAGCGGGTGATCGGGGCCGGCTTCCACCCAATCGTCGACATTGGTGCGAAACTTCAAAGCCCGCCCGTTCTCGCCCTTCTCCTGCGCCAGTTCGACCGCCAGGAAGGGCGCGTCCTCGACCTTGATGCCGACCTTCTCTAACGGGGTGACGAGCACATAGCGGTCCTCGTCCTTGCGCAGGATGGTGGAGAAAAGCCGCACCAGAGCGGGGCGCCCGATCGGGGTGCCGTTGTAAAACCAGGTCCCGTCGCGGCCGATACGCATGTCGAGATCGCCGCAGAAGGGCGGGTTCCACAGATGTACGGGCGGCAGCCGGCGCTGCTCGCCGCCGGCCTCGCGAGCCGCCTGCGTCAAGCCTTCGAGACCACGGCTCGCGGAGGAAGATGCCGCCTCGCCGCCCGCCTGAACCTGTTGCGCCATAATCTCGCACCATTGCACGTCAGGATCGATGCTATGGGGCCTGACCCTTGCAAATCTGACATTTGCTAGTCTGACATTTGCAAGCCTCGATCCGCTCGCGCGGACCGAATGCATCGACAATGCCCGTCGGCAACCTAATCTAGGTGGCGGCGGGCGAATCGGAAACGGCTACATCATCGCCGTAGGCTTGAGATTAGAGGCTCCATGTCGCTCCAGGACGTCCAATCCACCTCGCAACCGACCTCGCTTGAGTCCGCCGTGGCGCTTGCGGCGGAGCACGCGGTGCAGCGGGTTGCCGGCGCGCGGGCCGCTGTCGGCACAGTGATTTTCGGGCAGGAGCAGGTCGTCGAGCAGACGCTCGTCACCCTGCTTTCGGGCGGCCATGGGCTCCTCGTCGGTGTGCCAGGGCTGGCCAAGACCAAGCTCGTCGAGACCCTTGGCGTGGTGCTGGGCCTCAGCGCGCAGCGCGTCCAGTTCACGCCAGACCTCATGCCGGCAGACATTCTCGGGTCGGAAGTGCTTGAGGAGACAGTAGATAAGCGCCGCACCTTCCGCTTCGTGCCGGGGCCAATCTTCGCCCAGCTCCTCATGGCCGACGAGATCAATCGCGCCAGCCCGCGCACGCAATCGGCGTTGCTTCAGGCGATGCAGGAGCAGCACGTGACGGTGGCCGGCAGCCGTTACGATCTGCCGCGGCCGTTCCACGTGCTGGCGACGCAGAACCCCTTGGAGCAGGAGGGCACGTATCCGCTGCCCGAAGCCCAACTCGATCGCTTCCTGATGCAGATCGACGTGCTCTATCCCGATCGCCAGGCCGAGCGGCGCATCCTGATCGAGACGACGGGAGAGGGAGACCAGAAGCCGAAGCAGGCGATGAGCGCCGAGGAATTGATGCAGATCCAGCGTCTCGTGCGCCGGCTGCCGGTCGGCGACAGCGTGGTTGACGCGATCCTCGATCTCGTTCGCCGCGCCCGCCCCGGCGAAGGCGATGCCGAAATCGTCAAGCATGTCGCCTGGGGGCCGGGGCCGCGTGCCGCGCAGGCGCTGATGCTGGCAGTGCGTGCGCGCTGCCTGCTTGATGGCCGGCTCGCACCCTCGCTCGATGACGTTGCGGCGCTCGCGCCGCCCGTCCTGAAGCACCGCATGGCGCTGACCTTCGCCGCGCGCGCCGAGGGTGAGACAATGCCGGCACTTATCGGCCGACTGGTCTCCCGGCTGGGATAGATGGTCACCGCGCGGGTTCTCACGCGATCGGAAGCGGCGACCTCGCCCCGCCACCAGGAAGGCGCGCTCGATCTCGCCCGGCGGCTGCCGAGCCTCGTGGCCTCGGCCAAGGAGCTTGCGGCGAGCGTCATGCATGGCGTGCACGGGCGGCGCCGGGCCGGCACCGGCGAGAATTTCTGGCAGTTCCGCCCCTTCACGTTCGGCGAAGCGGCGCAGCGCATCGACTGGCGCCGCTCGGCGCGGGACGACCGCCTCTATGTCCGCGAGCGCGAATGGGAGGCGGCACACACGATTTTCCTGTGGATGGATTTGTCGCCATCGATGGCTTTCATGTCGTCTCTGGCGCGCCAGTCGAAGGCCGACGGGGCGCTGGTGCTTGGCCTCGCGACGGCGGACCTCTTGGTGCGCGGCGGCGAGCGCGTCGGCCTTCTCGGCATGACGCGGGCGATCGCGGTCCGGAATATCGTCGAGCGGCTGGCGGAGGCGCTCGTCATCGCCGATCGGCAGATAGCGCAATCCGGGCATCCGGACTTCCCAGCCGACGAGCCCCTGCCGCAGCGCACGCAGGTAATCCTCATCAGCGATTTCCTGGTCGCGCCGGATGAACTCGCGCGGCGTCTGCGGCGTATCGCTTCGAACGGTGCGCGCGGTCATCTCGTCATGATCGCCGATCCGGTCGAGGAGACGTTCCCGTTCGAGGGACATACAGAATTCCTCGACGTCGATTCAGGCGCGCTGTTCCGCGCCGGGCGCGCCGAAGCCTATCGCGTCGACTATATCGCTCGTCTGGCGCAGCATCGCGAGCGCGTGCGCAGCGCCGCGGGCGAAGCCGGATTCAGTTTCGCGCTGCATCGCACCGACGCGCCGGCCGCGACCGCGCTCTTGGCCTTGCGCGGCCGGCTCGAGGCGAATGTTGAACTCGGAGCGGTGGCGTGAGCTTCCTGCCGCTCGCCTTCAGCGCGCCGCTGGCGCTCATCGGCTTGGCGCTCCTGCCGGTGATCTATTATCTGCTGCGCATCACGCCGCCGCGGCCGCGGCAGATTCCATTTCCGCCGCTGAAGCTGATCCTCGATATCGAGCCGAAGGACGAGACGCCGGCCCGCACGCCGTGGTGGCTGCTGGCGTTGCGCCTAGCCATCGCGGGGTTGGTCGTTCTGGCAATGGCCGGTCCCATCTGGAACCCGCAGCGTGGTGGCGCGAGCGGGAAGGAGCCGTTGCTGGTTTTGCTGGATGACGGATGGCCCGCGGCGCCGACATGGGAGCAGCGGCTGAAGGTCGCGCTGGCGCAAATCGAGGATGCGGCGCGGCAAGGCGCGCCGACCGCCGCAATCGTGGCGTCGGAAGGCGCGCGCGAGCCGGTCCTTACGGATGCATCGCATACCGCGCAAAAGCTGCGGGCGCTGAAGCCGGTGCCCTTCCTCCCCGATCGCATGAGCCTCGTCGCGCCGATCGAAC
>JAFASC010000270.1 GCA_019244955.1 Methylobacteriaceae bacterium
GCGATGTTGCGGACCTGCGCGGTGAGGTTCGATGCCATCGAGTTCACCGACTCGGTCAAGTCCTTCCAAACGCCGGTCACTTCGACGACCTGGGCTTGTCCGCCGAGCTTGCCGTCGGTGCCGACCTCGCGGGCGACGCGCGTCACTTCCGACGTGAAAATCGATAATTGCTTGATCATCGTGTTGACGATCGTCGCCGAGCGCAGGAACTCGCCCTTGAGCGGACGTCCCTCCACGTCCAACGGCATCGTCTGCAAGAGATCGCCCTTGGCCACTGCCGAGATCGCCCGGGTTACTTGCGTCGTCGGCCAGACGAGATCGTCGATCAAAGTATTGACCGAGTCTTCCATCTCGCCCCACGCACCGCCCGAGAGGCCGAAACGAACCCGCGTCTTGGTCTTGCCTTCGTGGCCGACGACCTCGCCGACATGTTCGAGCTGCTGCGCAATGCGCTGGTTTGCAGACACGATATCGTTGAACGCTTCGGCGACCCGGCCGAGCAAGCCTCCGTCGTGAGTCGGTAAGCGAACCGAGAAGTCCCCGACCCGCATGGCCTGGAGGGCATCGAGCAATTTCGGCAGATCGAGCGCGCCGCCATTCAGCTTAGCGCCGTTTGGGCCGTGGTCCTCAGAGCTGCCTTGGACACTGTCGGGGTCAGGTTCGGGATGCTTGAGCAGAGCCGCTTCCGGAGGGGTCATTGGCGCACCAAAGAGCTAAAGACGAATCAAGTCGGGGAGCACCGCGCGGCGCTCGTAAGGCGCGAGAGAGTTGCTCTTGTGCGCGCCGCGATGCAAGCTGAGCTATAGCCCGCGGGCCGGACGGCAAGATACCTGCCGTTATGACCAGGCGTGATACTTAACAAAGGTTTCGGGCGAGCCCGGCCGGCTAGGGCCGGCCATTCCGCAGTCTGCTCCTCCGCCGCTCCGTAGCAGCCACCGTGATGCCAAGTTTTGCAGGCCACATCGAAAACGGCCGCAGCATTGGCCGACAAGCTGGAGCTTTGCGCATGGTTTTCAACAAATTCGCCGGGGGTGCTTTGGCGCTCGTCATGCTGGGCGGCACGCCGGCACTTGCTTCGAACAACCCCCTGGATTCCGGTCCGATAGCCGATTTCCTGAACATTTTCCGACAATCAGCCATACCTCGCCGCACGGTTATTTGGACACATGGACAAAAGCCCGGAACGATCGTCATTTCAACCAGTCAGCGTCGTCTGTACTATGTTTTGGGCGGCGGGCAGGCATTGGAATACGGCGTCGGCGTAGGCCGACAAGGGTTCTCCTGGTCCGGCACCAAAACGGTCTCGATGAAGCGCGAATGGCCGGATTGGACGCCACCGGTCCAGATGTTGAGGAGGCGCCCGGATCTTCCGCGCCACATGGCCGGCGGAATTGAAAACCCGCTCGGAGCGCGCGCGATCTACCTGGGCTCGAGCTTTACCGCATACATGGGTCCAATGAGCCCGACACAATCGGAGCGGCGGTCTCGTCCGGGTGTATCCGGATGACGAACAACGACGTCGTCGACCTGTACAATCGGGTTAAGGTCGGAACAAAAGTCGTGGTTCTGCCTTAGCCGGGCCGACCATCTCCAGCGCAACGACCATTGCGCGTCCTCACGCCGGCTCCATGCCGTGCCTGCGTTTGGCGGCTTCCGCGTCGCGCGACGCCAAGTACCCGATCACGGTGCCCGCCGCATCAGGCTTGGTCGAGGCGCTGCAAATCCCGGCCGAGAATACGGTCACGGCCTGTATCTCTGGCGGCAACGGGCCGACTATATCGATACCTGGTGCGTCGATGAGTTCACTTAGCTGCTGAAAGCCGAGATCCGCCTCCTCGCTCGCCAGCAAAGTAGCCACCGGTACGCCCGGCGGAGCAAGCAGCGCGCGCCGCGAAACTGCTTCGTGTATGCCCCATCGCTTGCATAGCTGCACAAGATGGTCGCCGCTTGGTCCGCTGGAATAGCAGAGCCTGGCCGCCTGCAAGATCGCGTGTTTGACCGATTCCTCGTCCGCGAGGGTGGGCCGCGCTGCACCCGAAGGGACCGCCACGGCAATCCCGGAGCGGGCGAAGTCCAGCCGGCTCCCGCGGACGACATGCCCTTCGCTCTCCAGCTGCTCGATCGCGTTCGATGCAAGAATGATGATGTCGGTTGCTTCACCGGCCCTGATCAATCGAGCTGCATCCACTCCGCCCATCGGCCGAAATACCAATCGGCACCCCGTCCGCCGCTCACAAGCGTCTGCGAGATCGGCGAGGATTTGCCGGGTCGCCATCGACGAAATGCCCGCGATCTCAGACTGCATTCATGATTCCCAAGGCGACACCGGCGGTCATAACGATAGGGAAGCTCCACTCATTACCCTGCAAGGGACCGCTCCTATGCGAGAGCCGCCATGACGGCCCGAAGCATTGCGCCGCCGCCGATGCCGGCAAGCACGATTTCGTCGAGCCCCACCGCCTCATAATCCGCCATCCTTGCCTTCACCTGCGCCGGGGTTCCGCTCATCGTGTGGTTTGCGACGACCTCATCGTCGACCAGCGCGTCGACTGCGCACAAATCCTCGCGGAGGAAGGCGGCGGTTAGCGCCGCCTGGTCGAGGGAGGTTCCGGCCAGGGCCAAATTCCGCGCGTGATGTTCGCCGCGCAGGATGATCCCGAGATTGCGGCGCAATGTGTTTCGCGCGACATGAGGATCACTGTTGACCGAGGCATAAACGAGCGCCGACTTTCGCACGCTGCGCCCGGTGCGGCTTTCGCCGGCGCGGACATGATCCAGCGCCCAATCGATGAATCCCGGCGACGTTCCCGCGCTGATCAGCACGCCGTCGGCAATGGCCCCGGCGAGTTCGAGCATTTTCGGCCGAGATGCGGCGAGGACCAAAGGAATGGTGTGCCGGCCGGATGCGAGGCGTCGACCTTTGATCTGAAAACGCTGGCCTTGAAATGTTACCGGTTCGCCGCCGAGCAGGTCGCGCGCGATCGCTATGCTTTCCGATAAGGTCGCGAGCGGCCTCTGCGCGCCGAGACCGATGGACTCAAGATCACGCGGCGCGCCGCTGCCGAAGCACAGCTGAACCCGGCCGGGAAACCATTCGTCGAGCGCCGCCGCCGCCATTGTCGCGTAGACGGGATGCACGGTGTAGGGGCTCATCGCCATCAACGCCGCGCCGAGTGCGTTTGTGTGGGCGAGCACCATGGCGGCGTTGGCGATCGGTTCGCGCAGGAAGAGATGCGAAGCGGCCCAGAGCGTACCCGCTCCAAGCTCGTCGGCCGTCTGCACGATTTCGCGAAGCGTTTGCGGCGGGTGGCCACCTTCGTAGGATACGCCGATACGCGCGGCCATCAGCGAATCCTCGGGATGACCTCTTCGGCGAAGACCTGCATCTGGTCGAGAAGCTCGTTCACGTCATTGGCCGCGAAGTACAGGCCAAGAAAATGCGTGACGCCGGCTTGCTTGAGAGCCTGCGCTCGCGCCACGATCGTCTCGACATCGCCGATGAGGTTGATGTCCTCCATCGGAATACGCGCCTGGTCTTTCAGCGTGGATTTCGCCAGGGACTGGAGATGCTTGCACATCTGGCTTTGCCGATACCGCTCGAGCGCGCTCTCCTTGGTCTTGCCGACATGCACGACAAACTGCGGCGCCACCTGGACTGCCTTGGGATCCCGACCTCTCGCAACGAGCTCTTCGTGCAGGCGGTCGACAAGGACGCGTAGCTGATCGGCAGGCATCCCGGCGGGAATCCAACCGTCGGCCGCCTCGGCGACACGGCGGATGTGATTCGGGTTGTTGCCACCGAAGTAGATGGGAAGACGCGTCTGCAGCGGTTTCGGTGAGAACTGGACATTGTGGAACTTGTAATATTTTCCATCGAAGCTCGCGTCCTTGCCGTTGAACAAGGTGTGAAGCGCATCGACGCCCTCTTCGACCATGTCGCCACGATGTGCGCCGGAGTTTGGCCATAGCGCCTCGAACTCTTCGCGGTAAGCGCCGATGCCAACGCCGATCTCAAGGCGCCCGTCACTTAGGTGGTCGAGTGTTGCGATCTGTTTTGCGGTCACGACAATGTCCCGGCGCATCGGCAGCACGAGAATTCCCGTGCCGAATCGGAGGGTCGTCGTCTGCGCCGCGAGCCATGCGTATGTCGTCAGGATTTCCCAGAAGCGCGGCGGCTGAGAAAACTCCGCGCGCACATAGTTCTGGGTCGACATGTGGTCGTTGCCCCACACGGAATGATAGCCGAGCTTTTCGGCATGTTGGGCAATGCGAAGAAGGCTCGACGGATCGGAGAACGGGATCGGATAGGTCAGCCCCTCCATACCGGTCGGAAGGCCCGCACTGACGAGAACGCTCATTCGACGGACTCCGGTGCATGCGACATGCGCTTACGTCGCAAGGCAAGCGTTGCGGCGCGATCGCACGTGCCATCCGCTCGCAAAGCAACGCAGTAAATATTTTCCGCCGCATCCGCCGAAACCATACCGGCGCGCACGTCGTCGGCAACGCGCTCGGGATCGCGTTCGACGGCTGGCCCGAGCCCGCCCCCGCCCGGCATGTTGATGAGCAGCGTGTCGCCGCGCGGCACGGTCTGGCGCCCTTTGCCGTCGAGAACGGCGCCGGACGCGAGCGTCACCGTTCCGTTCATGCCGTTCGCCCCTCCATCGCGGCCACGCGGCGGAAAAAGCACGCGGTCGTAATTGGCGCTGACAGTGAAAGGTGCGTCGTCGAGGCTCATCACCTCCATGATCTGACCGAGACCTCCGCGGAACTGCCCCGGCCCACCCGAGTCGGTGCGGTACTCCTTACGTTTGATCAGAAGCGGCGACATGGCCTCGGTGACTTCGACGGGCACGTTGCGAACGCCGCTCGGGAACGCGGTCGCCGAGAGTCCATCCTTGCCGGGCCGTGCGCCCGTTCCGCCGGAATGAAAGGACATCACATTGAAGGTACGCGCATTGACGAGCTCAATCGGAGCGACGTCGACCGCACCGGGACCGCCAAGCGCGAACAAATTCCACAGACAGGAGGTCCCTTCCGCAGGAACGTGGCCGCCGAGCGCCTGGCCAAGACAGCCGATAACGAGATCCGGCAGGAGCTGCCCGGTAATGTGCCGCGTCGCGACCGGCAGCGGGCGCGGTGCATTGAGAATGCAATTCTCCGGTACGCTGATCTTGATCGGCTGCAGCGACCCCTCGTTGTTGGGAATTTGCGGCGCGATGATGCATTTAATGCCGAAGGTCGAATAGGCCTCCGTGTAGCAGAACGGCACGTTGATGCCGAAGCGCGAGGGCGGTGAGGTCCCGGCAAAATCGACCGCAAGCGTCTCATCGGAGATCGTCATAGTCGCGACGAGGTCGAGCGGCTCGTCGTAGCCGTCGACGCGCATGCTGTTGGTCCAGGTTCCATTCGGCAGCGACCGAATGGCGTCCAGGGTCGCCGTGCGCGACTGTTCCAGGATGTGAGTGCTAAGCGATTCGAGAGAGGCAATCGAGAATTCATCCATCATGCGCAGGAGGCGCCGGGCGCCCACATCGTTGCAGCCGGCAAGCGAATAGATGTCGCCAACGACCTGCACCGGTTCACGCACATTGTGACGAACGAGATCGACCAGAGTCTCGTCAACGACGCCGGCTGTCGCGAAGCGTCGGATCGGTATGTAGATGCCTTCCTCAAAGACGCTGCGTCCCTCGGGACCCATGCCGCGTCCGCCGATGTCTATGACATGGCATGTACAGGCGAACATCGCGACCAGCGTGTCGTTCCGGAATACCGGCGTCACGACGGTGAAATCGTGGAGATGGCCGGTTCCCTTCCAGGGATCGTTGGTGATGAAGACGTCCCCCGGCGCCATGGTTGCGGTCGGGAACTCGGCGATGAAGTGGATGACCGCCCGCGCCATCGAGTTCACGTGACCCGGCGTTCCGGTCACGGCCTGCGCCAGCATCCGCCCCGTCGGATCGAACACGCCGGCCGAGACGTCACCCGCCTCACGCGTCGACGTGCTGAAGCCGGTGCGCACCAGCGTCTGCGCCTGCTCCTCGACGACCGAGATCAGCCGGTCCCACATAATCTGCAGTCGGATCGGCGCCATTACGTCAGCAGATGCGACCTTGTAATTCATGCCGTCTTCCTCGTCATGACGATGTGGCCGAGAGCGTTGATCGTGGCGCCGAAGGCGGCGGTGACCAGGGTCGTCGTCTCGTCCTCAACGATCAGCGCCGGTCCATCGAGCACGACCCCGGCGGTGAGATGCTTGCGTTCATAAAGCGCGATATCGACGGATTGGCCTGTCGCCGGATCTGCCACGGCAACATGTTCGGTGGGCGCAGCAGCCGCGGGAGCTTTCTCGGATTGGATTGCAGGCATCGGCGAGTGCGGAGTTGAGAGTCGCAGCGACCAGCTGAGAACTTCGACATCGAGCTGCGGAATAGTACGGCCAAATTGCGCCTCATACTGTGTCGCGAAGAGCGCCGCGAACCTTGGCCAGTCCTGCGGCTCTATCGTGTCCGACGGCACGGAGATCGAGAGCTCGTGGCCCTGGCCGCAATAGCGCATATCGGCGGTCCAGGTCTCGGTCAGCGTTGCCGAGGGCGCGGCAGGCCGAATGACCGCCTCCGCCTCGGCTCGCATCTGCTCTCGCAAAGCATTGAGGGGAGCTGGATCGAAACGCTCGTTGAGGGTTGCGTGGTGCGAGCGCGCGATCTCGTATGCAATGGGCGCGAGCAGGAAGCCGACGGCTGAGCCTACACCGGCACCTGTCGGCACGATCACACGATCTATATCGAGCTTTTCGGCGAGCCGCGCCGCATGCAGCGGGGCGGCGCCGCCGAACGCGATCATCGCCCGCTCCGACAGCTCCTTGCCGCATTCGACGGCATGGACGCGCGCGGCATTGGCCATGTTCTCTTCCACCACCTCGACAACGCCGAGCGCCGCGCGAAAAGCATCGAGCCCGAGTCTATCGCCGATACTGTCCGACAGGGCGCGTTCCGCGGCATCGACGTCGAGCCTCATGCGGCCGCCGGCAAATCGATCGGGCCGCAATCTCCCGATCGTCACGTCCGCATCGGTGACCGTAGCATCGGCGCCGCCACGCCCGTAGCAGGCAGGTCCCGGCTCCGAACCCGCACTCTGCGGCCCAACGTGTATGCGCGACATGGAATCGACGCTCGCGATCGAGCCGCCGCCGGCCCCGATCTCCACCATCTCGACGACAGGGATGCGGATTGGAATGCCGCTGCCCTTTAGAAACCGGTACTGCCGCGCCACTTCGAAAGTGCGCGAGAAGTGTGGCTGCCCGTCATCGATGAGGCAGATCTTTGCGGTCGTGCCCCCCATGTCGAAAGAGACGATGCGGTCGAGATCGTATTGGGTGGCTAGTCGCGTCGCCAGGATAGCCCCGCCCGCCGGTCCCGATTCGACCAGCCGGATAGGGAAGCGCCGGGCGAGTTCGACGGTCGTAAGCCCGCCCGCCGACGTCATGAGGAACATCGGCGCGCGAAAGCCTTCGTCCCGTAATGTTTTATCCAGCTTGTCGAGATAGCGGTCGATCACCGGCTGCACATAGGCGTTTGCGCAGGCCGTCGACCAGCGTTCGTATTCGCGCATCTCCGGGGAGACCGCGCTCGAAAGCGTGATGGAGAGATCGGGCGCCAGCTGACGCAGCAACGCGCCGGCGCGCTCCTCGTGCGCAGCGTTCGCGTAGGAATGCAGAAAGCCGATCGCCACGCTCGTAATGTTCTCAGCGTGCAGCGTTGGCACGAGCGCCGCGAGCGCCGCTTCGTCGAGCGGCTCGATGATATTGCCCCTCGCGTCCATCCGCTCGGGCAAAGGCAGGCGCAGGTGGCGCGGGACAAGCGGCGGCGGCCGATCCATGAAGATGTCGTATTGCTCGAAGCGGTTCTCGTAGGCCATTTCGACGGAATCGCGGAAGCCTTTGGTGACCAGCAGGGCAGTCTTGGCGCCCTTGCGTTCGATGATCGCATTGGTCGCGAGCGTCGTGCCGTGAATGATGAGCGAGAGGTCGGCGTGCGTGATGCCGGCATCGCCGAGCACCAGCCGCGTTCCCGCCAGGACAGCCTCTTCCGGCGCGCGCGGCGTTGTCAGGATTTTGCGGCTGTGTTGGACGCCGTCAATGTCCAAAACGAAATCCGTGAACGTGCCCCCGATGTCGACAGCCAGTCGCGCGGAAGTCATGAAACCGGCCTCATGCCTCGATCGTCTCCTTTATGTTACCGCCCAAATAGGCTTCGCGGATGCGCGGATCGTCACGGACGCTCGCGGCAGGCCCTTCCATGAATTTGCGGCCGAGCTCCATGACGACGGCGGTGTCGGAGACAAGCAGTGCTCCGTGCACGTTCTGCTCGACAACGAGCGCTGTCACCCCGTGCGCCGCGATATCGCGCACCGCCGCGAAAACCTCGGCCTGCATCTTTGGCGACAAGCCAAGCGAGGGCTCGTCCAGGAGAAGCAGCGACGGCTCAGTCACCAGGACCATTGCGATTTCCAGGACCTGCTGTTCTCCGCCGGAAAGGTTTCCCGCGGCTGAAGACCACTTGGTCCGCAGCATCGGGAAGAGCGATAGGACGCGGTCAATCCGGGGCCGATGCAGCCGCGCCGCCAGAGTGTAGCATCCGAGCTTCAGGTTCTCCGCAACACTCATGGATGGAAAGTTGCACCGGCCCTGGGGAACGAAAGCGATGCCGCGGCGCAACCGTTCGCTCGGCTCCAAGGCGTGGATGTCTTCGCCACGGTAGACGATCTGGCCCGAGAACCACCGGTTTGTGCCGTAGATGGCGCGCAGGAGCGTGGATTTTCCCGCGCCGTTGCCGCCGATGAGGGTCGTAATGCTGCCGGGAGCGAGCGCGAGCGAAATGTCGTGTATGATGGGTACGTCCCGGTAGCCAGCCGTCAACGCGGTCAGTTCAAGGGCCGGGCGCGCGCTCATCCCGCTCTCGCCAGATGCGGCTCGTGACCTGGCTCGACGCCAAGATAGGCATCTAAGACGAGCGGGTCGCGATGGACCTCGGCCGGCGGCCCTTCCGTTAGCTTGCGCCCGCGATCGAAGACGATCACGTGGTCGCAAAGCGAAGTAATGAAGTCTACGTTATGCTCGATGATCAGAAAGGTCGTGCCCCCCCGATTGGCGGCGCGCACAATCTCGGCGACCTCGTTCACGCGCGTAGGATTGACGCCGGCTACCGGCTCGTCGAGCACGACGATGCTCGGGTTCGACATCATGGCCGCTGCAAACGCGAGGAGCTTTTTTTGTCCGTAGGACAGGATCAGCGCCGGCGCGTGCGTAAGCCGCGTGAGCCCGACGAGATCGATAAGATCGAGCGCCCGCGCTTCGGCCTGGCCGTGCGTCTCGCGAAATTTTTGAGTGCGCAAAAACGCATCGGCCCAGTTTGTCGTCGCGAAGGGCTTCGCGACGACAAGCAGGTTTTCCAGCACGGTGTAAGTGTCATAGACGCGCACGTCCTGGAACGTGCGGGTCAGGCCTGCCCGGGCAATCCGCTGGGGCGGCAGACCGTCGATCGCGGTCCCATCGAGGTGAACGCGTCCGGCATCGGCGCGCTGGAAACCGCTGATGCAGTCAATTGCAGTGCTCTTTCCAGAGCCGTTCGGACCGATAAGCCCGGTAATGCTGCCCGCCTGCACTGCGAATGAGGCTCCATCGACGGCGCGCACGCCGCGAAAAGCTTTGACCAGGTCGCTGATTTCGAGGAGTGGGATCATCGCAGGTTCGCTCGCAGGGAGGCCAGACGACGGTCTTCTATCCAGCCTGCAACCCCGCGCGGCATAAGAAGCATCGCAGCGACGAGAATGGCGCCGTAGATCACCATGCGCAGGTCGTTCGAGAAGCGCAGCGCTTCCGGCAGGACGACCATGGCCGCACCCGCGAGGACCACGCCCCAAAAGCTTCCGGTGCCGCCGATAATAACGATGATAAGAAAGGTCTGCATATAGTAGAAGTCGAAGATGAGCGGATCGACGACACGAAGATGGAAAGCGAAGACCGCACCGGCCATCCCGGTGATCACGGCAGCGATGGTGAACACCGCCAACTTATAGGGCAGCGGCGAAATCCCCTGGGATTGTGCTAACGTCTCGTTTTGTTTTATCGCCTTGAGCGTCAGTCCAATGCGCGACGTTTCCAGGACATACAGAAAGCACAGCGCGAGAACGGCATAACCGAGCACAATGTAGAAGAAGCGCGCGCTTCCCTCGATCTCGTAACCGAGCAGGCGAGGAGGCGGCAGACCGGGAATGCCGAGCGGCCCGCGCGTCACGCTGATCCAATCGCGCGCAACAAGATTGCAGAGCAGCGCGAACGTGATCGTGGCGACGACAAAAGCATGTGTGCGCGTGCGCAGGATAGGATAGCCGAACGCGAGGCCCAGCAGGCCATTCACGCCCGCCGCAACCAAAACGCCAGCCCAGAAACTGCCGCCGGCGTCCATCACCGTGATCGCCGAGCAGTAGGCCCCAACGCCCCAGAAACCAAGCTGCGCGAAGGAAAGAAGCCCTGCGAAACCGTAAACGAGATTCAGCGCCGCGGCCGCGACGGTCATCAGCAGGCCGGAAACGGCAACGCCGAGAAGATAGTTCGACGAGGTTAGCAGCGGCAGCACAGCAAGGATCGCCAGTGCGAGGATCACGGCGGCGACTTTGGCCGCGCCCACCCCGGACAAACCACTCTTCATCCGACGCGCATCCCACGAGCCTGGAACAGCCCCTCCGGCCGAAGGATGATGGCAACGATCATGATCACGAACACCGAGCCTTCCTGCCAGACCATGTCGTAAAAGCCGCCAATCCAGCTTTCCAGCATTCCAAGCGCGAGCGACGTGGCAATAGCGCCTGGAATATTGCCGAGGCCAGCGATGATCACCAATGCGAAAGCCTTGAAGATGACCGCTTGGCCCATGCCGGGCTGCACCAGCTGAATCGGCGCGAGCGCACCGCCGGCGAGGCCGCACAGCCCAGCGGCGAGCGTCACGGCATTGCGCGACACGACACGGGGTTTTAGCCCGACCATCAATGCCGCTTCACGGTTTTGCGCCACGGCGCGCATCGCCCGGCCGAGCTGCGTCCACTTCAGGAGAACGTAAAGCGCGGCGAATGCGACAAGCGCGACCGCGCCGCCCGTGATCCGGGTCCACGTCATCCGGATTGCGCCGATTTCGATTCCCTCAAACCCCCAGGACGTGTCCACCATGCGCGGAGTCGCGCTGAAGATGTACTGCGCGCCATACAGCAGCACCATCGAAAGCCCGAGCGTAATGAGGATACTGCGCTCGAATTCGGTCTGCTCAACCCGCGACAAAAAGAACTGGTAAAACGCCGCACCGACGAGCGCCGTTACGATCACCGCCATTGCCAGCGAGGGCCAATACGACAAGCCGAAGAGCGGCAGTAGCAGGGCCATGGTGAAGCTGCCGAGCATCATCAGTTCGCCATGCGCGAAATTGACGATCTGCAGCACGCCAAAGATGAGCGCCAGACCGACAGCGATAAGCGCGTAGAGGAGCCCGAGCATAAGCCCGTTCAGGACCAGCTCCAGCACGTAAGCAAGATCTATGGTCATTTAGCCGGTGCTACCCTCGCGCTCCGCTGAACGGGCCCGGCAGCAATCCCACGGCCGCTCCCAAATCGCGCCGAAGAGTGGTACGAGGCTTGCTGAAACCAATCAATGAGGACAGTTGGGGAGGGTGTTTAGGATGCCGCTGAAATCTAGGCTTGCGTTCTCGGTCGCACTCGCGATGGCAAGTGCGATGGTAAGTGCGACGAATGCGCAGAACATCCTGGTCGGCGCCGGAACGCCGAGTACCGGCGTTGCAGCGGCGCCGGCGCTCTGGGAAAAATGGGGCCTCGATATCGCCGCCGACGAGATAAACGCCAAAGGCGGCGTTCTCGGCCGCAAAATTGAGGTTCGCGCTTATGATAACCGCTGCAATCCCTCCGAAGCTGTCAACGTCACCAACCGCCTGGTCGAAGACAAGGTTTCCGTTATTCTTGGCATGCACTGCAGTTCGGCAACGCTGGCGGCGATGCCGCTTGTCGAGAAGGCGCACATTCCGATGATCGAGGGGATCGCGTCCAGCCCGCGCATCACCGATTTGTCGGGTGTCGGGGGGAATGACTGGACGTTCCGCATCAACCCCTCCGACCAGGATATGATGGAGGCGCTCGGCATCTACCTTTCGACGCGTTCGAAATGGAAACGCTTTGCCGTCGTGGGCGAGGATACCGACTTTGGTCGCGGCGGCGCAGCAGCTTTCGCGACTGTCGCCAAGAAATACGGCCTCGAGATCATCTCGCAGGATTTCCATCCACAGAGCCTGCCGGACTTTACGCCCATGCTGACTCGAATCCGGCAAAGTCGGCCGGACGCGATCGCAATATTCCAGCTGGCCGGCGACCAGCTGAACATGCTGCGCAACGCCATGCAGCTTGGACTGAAAATCCCCTATGCGGGCCGCTTCGACCCGGGCGGAGCGAACGCGCAGATCATCGCGGCCGGCGGCATGGAATCCTCGATCACCGCCTGGAGTTATAGCGCCGAGATCGATTCGCCCGAGAACAAGGTCTTGGTCGCCGAGACGAAAAAGCGCTTTGACAACACACCCGTTCTCCAGACCTGGGCTGGCTACGATACGCTTCGGCTCGCGGCACAGGCCATTGCCGAGGCCGGCAGCGCCGACCCGGAGAAAATCCATGACGCTCTGAAGAAGATCAAGTTCCGCAACGCCATCGGCCAGGAAGTGAGTTTCGACGATCACAACCAGGGTGCCCGTACAGTTGTCATCGAGAAGGTTGAGAACAGGAAAGTACTTGTCGAGCAACTCGTTCAGCTCAAGAAGTGACGGACCCAGCACGGCTGCGCCGATTGGTATGCGCCGGTATGAAGTCATGCGCGCGGAGAGCTATACCCGCGCGCGTATGGCATGATCTCGGTCGCAAACCACTCGACCTGCTCATCCATCTCGGCCACACTGTCGACCGGGAACATCAGCGCGCAACAATGGTCGACGCCGATCTCAGCCAAACGCGAAATTTTTTCCAAGATGATTTCTGGCGAACCGACCAGGTTTGCGGTAATCTGCTGTGAAAGATCGCGGCCGGTGTACGCGAGCGAGCGGCGGTGAGCGGCAAGCCCGCTCGCCATATGACGAGCCTCAGCTTGTTCAAGCGTCCTGCCGATCGTCACCGAAAATTGCGGTGCGATCTCCACTGTGGCGGGATCGCGTCCGAGTTCAACGAGACGTGCTTTGAGCGCGCCGATACGCTCGGCCAATTCGGGCAGCGGACGCCAGCCGGGCAGCCATCCGCTGCCATACCGCGCCGCGCGTTCAACGGCCTGGAGGTTGTGACCGCCGACAAACAACGGAAACGTCGAGTGAACGCTTTTCGGCGCCATCTCGATGTCGCGGAAGGCGTAGTATTTTCCTTCAAAGCTGCATCTTGCCTCGGTAAAGAGAAGGTGCAGCGCGGCGAGGCCCTCATCCATCATATCGCCGCGGTGGGCTCCCCGCAGCTTGCTGCCGCCCCAGGCCAAAAACTCCTCGCGATAGGCGCCAAGCCCCACACCCAGGACGAAGCGGCCGCCGCTCATCCGATCGAGCGTCAGCGCTTCTTTTGCGAGATAGACCGGGTCGCGCATAGGAAGGACGGTAAGCGCCGTTCCGAGACCGATACGAGTGGTGGCTCCGGCGATCGTGGCCAACGTGATGATCGGCTCGTAGAAGTTCGGCACGGCACCGGGATGTAGCTTGCGCACATAGTCCTGCGTCGTGATGTGGTCATTGCCCCACACGGAATCGTACCCATGCGCCTCGCACGCTTGTGCCTGGCGCACGAGATCGGCCGGTTGTGCGAAGCCGATCGGCACCATCACCCCTTCGAAGCCGGTGGTGAGACACACGCTGAACTTCATGCGGACTCGGCTCTTGCGTCGAAACCATATGTGCGCCGGAGCGTCGTCAGCGCCGCGTCGAAATCGCGTGGCACGGTAGGGACAGGGGCGATCTTCGTCTCGGCGCGGGATGGATCCTTCAAGCCTCCGGCCGTCGCCAGGATGACGACCCGGTCGTTCGGCTTGACAACCTTTCGCTCGGCAAGCTGCGCCAATGCGGCGAGGCTCGCCGCGGCGGCTGGCTCGAGCCACATCCCCTCGTCGCGCGCGAGCGTCGCCTGCCAATCCAGGATCTGATCGTTGGACGCCGTGACTGCAACTCCGCTGCTGCGGCGCAAGGCATCGAGCGCCTGAAACGTGCCGCGAGACGCACCGATCGATGTCGCGATCGTCGGTGCGTTCAAGCGCACGTCCGGCAGAGCGTCGTCGCCGCTCGCCAGCCCAGCGCCGAGCGAGCCGGCGACTTCCGCCGCAACGAGACGCGGCACCCGCTTCGTCCAGCCGAGTGCCACCATGTCGGTAAATCCACGGCGGATCGCAGCCAGCGCATCGCCATAGCAAACCGGCAGTACGCACCAGTCCGGCACAGTCCAGTCCATCGCCTCCGCGATCTCGTAAGCTAGCGTCTTGTACCCTTCGAGCGCGAGCGGATTGCTTCCGACTACCGGCTGCGTGAACGGCGACGTGGAGAACCAGCCGAAGCGACGCATTCCCGCTGCCAGAAGCGGCAGGCGGTCTTCGCTTCGCTCGACACTGAGCACCATCGCGCCGAGCGCTCGCATCTGCGTGACAGGGGGTCCGGCGGCGCCCTCGAAGGTGAAGATGATGCAGGCAAGACCGGCGCGCGCCGCATAGGCCGCGGCCGCCGCACCTGCATTGCCTGATGAACTCGAGACGATCACGCGCGCGCCGCGTTGGCGCGCGGCGCTGACGCCGATGCAGGCAAGCCTGTCCTTGAACGAGCCCGTAGGCTCTCGCGTTTCATCCTTGGCCCAGAGATGGTCGAGCCCAAGGCGCGCAGCGACTCGCGGTAGCGGCACCAGCGGGGTGCCGCCCTCCCCGAGCGAGACGGCGTCCCGGGCGTCGACCGGCAACAGGTCGCCGAAGCGCCACAACCCGACGCCGCCTGGAAGCAGCGGCCGCGGAGCAAGCATCGCCGCGTCGTATTCTACGGCGAGCGCGCTTGGCGCGACGTCGCGACATGTGAGGCAATCGCGATCATACGAGGACAGCGGGTAGAGCCTGCCGCAGCGCGTGCACCGTAGACCCGTCGCGAAGCTCACCGCATCATTCCGCGACGCATCGAGAGTTGCTTTCCTGACCTGGCCGGCTGCTGCACCGCGACCCCGCCGGCGAGCGGGCCGGATTTGGAGTGTCCCCGAAGGCGGATATCGGCAAGCGATAATGTCTCACGGACAATGCGTCGCGCGCCCGATGCTGACCGGCTAAAGCTGCGATCTGGAGACGCTTCTCTGAGCACGAGCTTCCACTGCACGTTCAGGCATGGACCTCAACCCGGAGGCTAATCCAAGCACGCTGCACATCTGAATGAACCACTTTGCAATGTCCAGATGATACCACTTCACACCCGCTCGATAATCTTCCGGGACCAAATGGTGGCGCTCGTGACTGTTCTCTCCCATCGTGGAGATCGCGAGCCAGGGAGTGAAACGTGCGGTTCCGCCTGATTCATAATGACGAAAACCGTACGTATGGGCTACGGAATTAATCAGCCAAGTGCAATGATACTGAAAAACGAGGCGCAGAAAGCCGGCTACGAACCCTCCGCCGTAGGGATCGCTCCACAGCACCCCAGCAACACACACCGGCAGAACAAAGCTCATGAGTATCGCGAGCTGAAGGTGAAATCCATCCTGCCATACGAGCAGCTTGTTGCGGCGTAAGTCTTTCACTAGGGCGGGATCGACCTCCACCTTTGTACGCCAAATCCAACCCATGTGAGCCCACCAGAAACCATGCTCCACGCTGTACGGGTCCCGATCGGTATCCGAATGCTCGTGATGCATCCGGTGCTGATAGACCCAGACGATTATGCTCGCCTGAAACGCAGCAGCCGAGAAAAGAACGAGGAAGAGCTCCAGAGGCTTTGTTGCCCGATATGCCCTGTGGGAATAGAGCCTGTGCAAGCCAGCCGAGATCGACAAGTGCACGACTATGAACATGCACAGCGCGAGCGCCAACGTTGCAGGATGGAAGTAAGTCCACAAGTACCAAGCCCCAAACGCCCCGCACAGATGCACCGCGATAATCCAGGAGACCGCGTGCCAAAGAATGGGCGCATCGGCGTTGGGATGTCGTCTCGCAGATTTCATCTTTGCCTGGCGAATCTCGATCAGTGGAAGCTTTAGAAGCGAAGTAAGGCGCGGTCCAGGCGCAACCGAACGAATGTGTGGACGTATCCCGGTCTCAATAGGTTTGGTGCCGGACGCATGGAAGCCCTGCGCCAGAGCCACGCTACGCCGACGTAGCAATTAGACGCTGGGAAAACATGAGGTCAACGACTGGAATTGGCTAAAAGCCGAAGGGCAGCTTTCGGCCGTGGGACCGCGGAAGCGAACCTTCAGCGGCGAGAGTCAACATGTGCGGGCTATTCTGATATTTGCTTGCGCGTCTCCGGCATTCCTATAGCGAGTGCGGTGAAAGCGACCGCAGCAGCGGCGGCAAGGGTCAGAAAGGCAGCGCCATAGCCGGCCCGATCGACGATCATGCCCGCCACAAGTCCGCTGGTCGACGCCCCGATACCTTGCAATGTGGCGACGGCGCCTTGGGCGATGTTGTAGCGTCCCGTGCCGCGCATCAGGTCCGCTACGACAAGGGGCGTGATCGCCCCGAATATACCTGCCCCAAGGCCGTCGAGCAGTTGTACACCGATCAGCCACGGAGCTGCGTCCGACACCGTATAGAGCCACGCGCGGATCGGAAGGATTGCAAATCCGATCAGCAGGATCGGCCTTCGGCCCCAGCGATCAGCCGTGCGGCCGACAATCATCGCTACAATAATCATGATGAATTGCGCCGCGATGATGCAGGCCGACATCATTGCCGTTGCAAAATCCTTGTGACTCATGGCCAGCTTCTGCCCAACCAGCGGCAACAAAGGAGCGTTGGCGAAATGAAATAACAAGGCACATCCGGCGTACACCAATAACGGTCGGCAGGCGAACAGGACTGCCAGCCCGGAGACGTGCCCATCGGCTCCGCTCTCGCTCCCTGCTGCATCTGCTCCCCGCGCCCGCTCATGATCGATTGCTCCGGCGGGAATAGAAAGCACCGCGAGGGCTGCGAGCCCCGCAAAGACAGGAACAAGGAGGAAGACGCTTCGCTGCGAAAACGCCCAACCCACAAGTCCGGCGAGTGCCGCGATAGCGACGTTTCCCGCGTGGTCGAAGGCGGAGTTGCGGCCGAGGCGACGTGCCAAAGCCCTGCGCGCCACAAGACCAAGCGTCAGAGCCGCCACTGCCGGTCCGAATATGTCGCCTACGAGAGCGATTACCGCATTTGCAATCATCACCGACCAGAATGACGGTGCGGCATAAATAGATACGGCGCCGAGCCCCAACACTGTCAAGGCAACAATTATCAGCCCCCGTTTCCGGTGTGTGGAATCAATCAGGGCGCCCGTCGGCGTTTGGCCGATGAGGCCAAGATAGCCACCGACTGTTGTCACAAGCCCGATCGCGGATTGGCTCCAGTGCTGTTCGGTAACCAGATAGACGTTGAGATATGGCCCAAGTGCGCCACGCACGTCGGCAAGCAGGAAGTTGAGCGCGTCTAACGAAATCGGGTGAAACTTGCCGTGAGGGCTCCCCTTTCTCGCGTGGCCGTCTGCGGCGCTTGAGGGGACAGGTGCAACAATGGTGGCCATGAACGGTGCTTCCTGGTTAGTGAATCGCATCTGTTGGCCCTGAGACAGGTAACGTTGGGAGGTTAGTAGAAATAGTTCTCCGCACCATCTTGCGAACGGAAATGATCCTTGCAATTGCATACATCCCGATTCCACCGCAGCGGGGCCTCACCATTTTCTGCCGTTACGGTTTGGACCAAGTTGCGTCCCGAAAATGTGCTTCTCGGGCCAAGCGCCGACAGCATCCGCATCGCTGCCGTCTGCGTGACGTGGCACTTGCGTAAAGCCTTTCGATGTTGTG
>JAFASC010000301.1 GCA_019244955.1 Methylobacteriaceae bacterium
ATGGCCGCGAAGATCAAGAAAGGCGACAAGGTCGTCGTCCTCTCCGGTCGCGACAAGGGACGCAACGGCGAGGTCGTGCGTGTCATGCCGCGCGAGGACCGCGCGCTGGTGCGCGGCATCAATGTAGTGAAGCGTCACCAGAAGCAGACGATGAAGGAAGAGGGTGGCATTATCCGCAAGGAATTGCCGATCCATCTTTCCAATATCGCACTCGCCGATCCGAAGGACGGCAAGCCGACGCGCGTCGGTTTCAAAATTCTAGACGACGGCAGAAAAGTCCGCTTCGCCAAGCGTTCTGGAGATTTGATCGATGGCTGACGACAAGAAGAAAGCCGCGGCAAAGCCGGGGAAGGGCGGCACGCCCGCAAAAGGCGGCGCTCCGAAGGACGGCGGCAAGGCCGAGGCAAAGGCAGACAACAAGAAGCAGGCGCAGGCCAAAGGCGGCCGCGGCGATACCGGCGAGCGCGTCCAGAAGGGCGACCCTGCGGTCATGCCGAAGGATTACAAGCCGCGCCTGAAGAAGATGTACGACGAGGTGATCCGGCCGAAGCTCACCGAGGAGTTCAAATACGAGAACGCCCTGGAAGTGCCAGTCATCGAAAAGATCGTGCTCAATATGGGCGTCGGCGAAGCGGTGAACGACACCAAGAAGGTGACGGCTGCCGCGTCCGACCTGGCGCTGATCGCCGGTCAGAAGCCGGTCGTCACGCGCGCTCGCAAGGCGATCTCGACCTTCAAAGTACGCGAGAACATGCCGATCGGCGCCAAGGTGACGCTGCGCAAGACGCGCATGTACGAGTTCCTCGACCGCCTCGTGAACATCGCGCTGCCGCGCGTGCGCGACTTCCGCGGCTGCAATCCGAAGAGCTTCGACGGGCGCGGCAATTATGCGCTCGGCATCAAGGAGCACATCATCTTTCCGGAGATAGATTACGACAAGACGGAATCGATCCTCGGCATGGACATCATCGTGTGCACGACCGCAAAGACCGATGAAGAAGCCCGCGCGCTCCTGCGCGAGTTCAACTTCCCGTTCCGGCAGTGAGGCGCAAGCCTCAAACGCGGACACCAGAGGTAAGACATAATGGCTAAGAAGAGTGCAGTCGAAAACAACAAGCGCAAGATGCGGCTGGTCAAGCAGTACGCCAACCGCCGCAACAAGCTGAAGGCGATCGCCAATAACGAGCAGCTGCCGATGGAAGAGCGGTTCGAGGCGCGCATCCGGCTTGCCGATTTGCCGCGCAATTCATCCGCGGTACGTATCCGCAATCGTTGCGACGTGACCGGCCGCCCGCGTGCGAATTATCGCAAGATGAAAATGTCGCGTATCGCGCTGCGTGAGCTCGGGTCGAAAGGTCTGATCCCCGGGCTCGTGAAGTCGAGCTGGTAAGGAGGGAGCGATGGCAATCAACGATCCCTTGGGCGATATGCTCACCCGCATCCGCAACGCGCAGATGCGCAAGAAGGGCAAGGTGACGACGCCGGGCTCTCGCATTCGCGCCAACGTGCTCGACGTCCTGAAGGACGAGGGCTATATCCGCGGCTATTCGACGACCGAGCTCGGCAACGGCCGCACCGAGTTCGACATCGAGCTCAAATATTTCGATGGCCAGCCGGTGATCCGCGAAATCGAGCGCGTGTCGAAGCCCGGGCGCCGTGTTTACGCTGCGGTCGACGGAATGCCGCGCGTCGGCAACGGCCTCGGCATCACCATTGTCTCGACCTCGAAAGGCGTGATGGCCGACCACGCCGCGCGCGAAGCGAATGTCGGCGGCGAAGTGCTCTGCAAAGTCTTCTAGAGCGACGGGCTCAAGGAAAAGAACATGTCTCGTATCGGAAAAAGGCCCGTTGCAATTCCCTCTGGCGTGACCGCCAAGGTCGACGGCCAGCGCGTCTCGGTGAAAGGCGCGAAGGGGGAACTCTCTTTCACCGTGCCGGAGGACGTCGCGGTGAAGTTCGAGAACGGCGCGATCTCAGTCGATCCGCGTACGGAAACGAAGAGCGCGCAGGCCATGTGGGGCATGGCGCGTTCGATTATTTCCAATCTCGTCACCGGCGTCACCACCGGGTATGAGAGGCGGCTCGAAATCACCGGCGTCGGCTACAAGGCGGCGGTGCAAGGCAAGAACCTGCAGCTGTCGCTCGGCTACAGCCACGACATCACATTTGCGATTCCGGCAGGCGTGACGATCACGACGCCGCGTCCGGTGGAAATCGCGATTGCCGGCATCGACAAGCGTCAGGTCGGGCAGGTCGCGGCGGAAATCCGCGGGCTTCGCCCGCCGGAGCCCTACAAGGGCAAGGGCGTGAAGTACGCCGGCGAGTTCATCTTCCGCAAGGAAGGCAAGAAGAAGTAAGGGACGCCACGCGATGGCCAGGAATCTCAAAGTCGAAGACCGGCGCAAGGCGCGCATTCGCCGCTCGATCCGGGCGCGCGGCTATGGCAAGCCGCGCCTCTCCGTGTTCCGCTCGTCGAAGCAGATCTATGCGCAGATCATCGATGACACAAAAGGTGTGACGCTCGCCGCGGCGTCTTCGCTCGACAAGGATGTCCGCGACAATCTGAAGAGCGGCGCCAACGTCGAGGCGGCACGCACGATCGGCAAGCAGCTTGCCGAGCGCGCCACAAAGGCCGGTATCAAGGACGTGGTGTTCGATCGTGGTGCCTACATGTATCACGGGCGGGTGAAGGCGCTCGCCGAAGGCGCGCGTGAGGGCGGACTTAATTTTTAGGGGCGCGCACGCCGCAAAAGTGGAAGCGGGTTTTGCGAAAAGCATGCGCGAAGAACGAGTACTCCCAGCGAGCGGCGATGTCGCCGCGCAAGTGACGGAAGATGGAAATGGCACGTGAAGGTGAAGGCGGAGGACGCGGACGCGATCGGGGCCGCGACCGCGAGGAGCGCGACAGCGAATTTGTGGATCGCCTGGTCCACATCAACCGCGTCGCGAAAGTGGTGAAGGGCGGGCGCCGGTTCGGTTTCGCCGCGCTCGTCGTCGTTGGCGACCAGAAGGGTCGCGTGGGCTACGGTCACGGCAAGGCGCGCGAAGTGCCGGAAGCCATCCGCAAAGCGACGGAATCGGCGAAGCGTTCGCTCATCCGCGTGCCTCTGCGTGAAGGCCGCACGCTGCATCACGACGTCCACGGACGTCACGGCGCCGGCCGTGTCATCCTGCGCGCCGCGCCTGCCGGGACGGGCATCATCGCCGGCGGCCCGATGCGCGCCGTATTCGAGACGCTCGGCATGCACGATGTCGTGGCGAAGTCGCAGGGCTCGTCCAATCCCTACAACATGGTTCGCGCCACATTCGACGCGCTGAGCCGCGA
>JAFASC010000330.1 GCA_019244955.1 Methylobacteriaceae bacterium
CCGGCCGATTCAAGTCGTCGCTGGTCAAAACCACCCCAATCGGCTGCTTTAACCGCGAGTTCCATATTTTTTGGGAAGTCGCCGCTATCATACGTGAAGACCAAGCCGGTTTTGAACGGCATCGCATCGGCAGAGATGAGATTACGCATGCGCAGGTCCACGCGATTGATCCGCAGCTCCCGGGCAGCGCGGTCGATTACGCGCTCCAGCGCATAGGTGGCTTCCGGCCGCCCTGCCCCGCGATACGGCGCATTGGGTTGTGTGTTGGTGAACACGCCGGTCACCTCCGCATGGATGTGCGGCGTACGATACGTTCCGGCGAGGCCGCCCAGATTGTTGGTCGACGAATGCGGCGTGTTGAACGCGAGATAAGCGCCGAGATTGGCGAATGTCTTGATGCGCAACGCGAGGAAGATGCCACGCTGATCCAGCGCGAGTTCGATCGTGGAGGCGGTGTCACGCGCGTGATAATCGGAAAGGAACGATTCATTGCGCGTTGCCGACCATCGCACCGGTCTGCCCACCTTCTTCGCCGCCCAAAGCACCAGGCCTTGCTCGGGATACGGACTCCCCTTCATTCCGAAGGCGCCCCCCACGTCCGGCGAGACGACGCGAATGGCCGTGGAGGGCACGAACAGCGTTTTCTCAGCAAGTTCGGCTCGCAGCTTGTGCGGCATCTGCGTGCCGGTAAACAGGGTGTAGCGCCCCTCGGCCGCCTCTAACATTCCGAGCGCATTTCGTGGCTCGAGCGGGTTGGCGGACACGCGGCTCACGCGCAAGTTGAGCGTGGTCACATGATGCGCCTGCGCGAATGCAGCGTCGACGGCGGCGCGATCGCCCTGTTGAAAGACGAAACAGATATTGTCCGGCGCCTGTTCGGGCCAGACCGCGGGTGCGCCCTCTTCAGCTGCTGCCACGGCGTCCGTGACGCTCGGCAGTTCCTCGTACTCGACCGACACCCGCTCTGCCGCTTCGTGAGCGAGCACCAGCGTTTCCGCGACGATAGCGGCAACGGCATCGCCGACGAACCGAGTCGCGCCCTGTGCGAGTAGTCGAAAAGTCGGCTCGGGCATCGGCGAGCCGTCCCGGCGGTTGCGCTTCACCGACGTGTGCAGCGTCCCAATTCCATCCTCGACCAGATCATCTGCCGTGAGCACCGCCAGCACGCCAGGCATGTCCAGCGCACCGCTCTTGTCTATCGATCTGATCGTGGCCGCTGCGTGAGGCGAGCGCACCAGCACCATGTGCGCCGTCTCGGACATTTCGATATCGTCGGCGAAGCGCCCGGTGCCCCGGATGAAACGCAGATCCTCGACGCGAGGCTGCGCCTCTCCGATTTGAAACGTCAAAGAACCCACGGAAGCTTTAGCAGGCTTGCGCAGCTACTCCGTTCCGTGCCCCTGCAAATAGCCTCCCTTGCGGGAATCCGGCATGATCAGCGCGGCGATGAACGAGATCGCGACCATCACTGTCACATACCAGAAGAAGGAGGACTCGTGGCCGATCGATTTGAACCAGAGAGCAACGTACTCGGCCGAGCCGCCAAAGATCGCATTGGCGATCGCGTAGGAGAGACCGACGCTGAGCGCCCTCACCTCGGCGGGGAAGAGTTCGGCTTTCACGAGGCCGCTGATCGATGTGTAAAACGAGACTATCGCCAGCGCGGCGGTGATCAACAAGAATGCTGTCAGAGGATCCTTGATCGTCGACAACGTTGACAGGATGGGGATCGTCGCGAGAGTGGCGAGACCGCCGAACAGCATCATGGAGGTCTTGCGACCGATCTTGTCGGAGATCGCGCCGAAGAGCGGCTGCATGATCATGTAGACGAAGAGCACGACCGTCATGAGGCGGCTCGCCGTCTTCGCGTCCATCCCCGCCGTATTGACGAGGTACTTCTGCATGTAGGTCGTAAACGTGTAGAAGATCAGCGAGCCGCCGGCCGTGAAGCCTAGGACGATGCAGAAGGCACGCGTGTGGTTGCGGAAAATTTCGGCGAGGCTCCCCGCCTCTTTCCGCTGCCGCGTCTCAGTTGAGGATGTCTCCTCAAGCGAGCGCCGGAGGTAGAAGGCGACGACCGCTGTCGCGGCGCCGATGAAAAACGGGATGCGCCAGCCCCAGGCCTTGATCTCACCCTCCGACAGGAACTGCAGCACGATGACGACGACGAGCACCGCCAGAAGCTGGCCGCCGATCAGCGTCACGTATTGGAAGGACGCGTAAAAACCGCGCTGGCCGCCGATCGCAACCTCGCTCATGTACGTGGCGCTCGTCCCGTATTCGCCGCCGACGGACAGTCCCTGCAACAGGCGGGCGAGCAGCAGCAGGACCGGCGCCGCGACGCCGATGCTCGCATAGGTGGGGAGACAGGCGATCAGCAGCGAGCCGCCGCACATCATCAGGATCGAGATCAGCATCGAGGTTCTGCGGCCGTGCTTGTCGGCGATCCAGCCGAAGAGGTAGCCGCCGATCGGCCGCATCAGAAAGCCGGCGGCGAACACCCCTGCGGTGTTGAGAAGCTGGGTCGTCTGGTTGCCGGAAGGGAAGAAGGAGGAGGCGAAATAAATGGCGGTGAACGCGTAGGTGTAGAAATCGTACCATTCGACGAGATTACCCGAGGATGCGCCGACAATCGCAAAGATGCGCCGCCGCTTGTCGTGCGTGTCGACGATGGGGCCGGCGTGCGCGAGCGTCGTCATCTATCTCCTCCTCCGGCTGCGTCTGTTATCAGCTTGACCTAAGCACGGACACGACGCGATGGCCAGAACCCGGTGGCGGTCGGCCAAGTTCCTGAACAGCCTACTCGCGCCCCGGACTTAGCAAAACGCGCTCGGTCGCGACAGCGCGGCAGTCCATCTCGTATTCGAGATCGCGCACCGGCGGGCGGGCGAAATGCCAGGTTAGACCGTGCGCCGCCGCGCCGCGGCGCACGATCTCGTCGGCGAGAAAGGGATAGAGATCGTGGATTGTATAGACCTGCGTCGCGGTCGTATCCGGCCAGCCAAAGCCGAGCGCGCTCAGCCGGCGCTCCATCTCCCCGAGCACGTAGCGCGCCTTCTCGGCCATGGCGTCCGGCGAGGTGTCGCCGAAGCGCACCGTGCGCTCGCGATACGTGCTGCCGCCCTCCATTGCTTCACCGCTGCCGGAGACCACGCAAGTCGGCGCGACATCGCTCGCCGAAACGGTGAAGCAAAACGCATGGAAGCACGGCTCCGCGGGCGGGCCGATCTCCGGACACACATTGCTGCGCGCGACTGGATTGATGCTGCCCTCAAACAGCGCCCACTCGCGTAGCGTCTCGACGTAGATTTGGTTGAAGGCGCGGAAACCCTCTTCGGAGAACGGCGCGGGCGAGCGCAACTCGCAGGCGCAGAACGCCGTCAGCGGCCGTCCTGATCCTTGAATTGTCCGCGCGATCTCGCCAAACCCCGCCCGCAGCGGCACCGGTTTGTCAAAGCGAATCCGCTGAATCGCAAAACCGGGTTCGGCCGCTACCCCGCCGGAATATTGGAACACCGCGGGGATGTAGCGGTACCCGCCCGGCGTGAATGTAACGGTCTTCATCAACCCCCCTTTTGCCGCCCGGAAGTTCTATTCCGGCCGACAAGCTGCGGCACCTTCCCGGCATTGACAAGAGCGCGGCGCCATCCGCACACTTCCGGAAAATGAGCCGGCTGTTCGGCTGTCTGGGAGGAATCGATGAAACGTGCGATCGCCAACCTCGGGCTTGCCCTATGCACGGGCCTTTTCGCGAGCAGCAGCTTGTTTGCCGCCGAGGATATCAAGATCGGTGTGTTGTATGATTATACCGGCCCGTTTGCGGGCGGCGGCTCGAAAGCGGCGGCGATCGGGAACAAGATCGCGATCGACATGATCAACGAGAGGGGCGGTGTCGAGGGCCACAAGATCGTCGGCATCTATACCGACGCGCAATCTAAGACCGATGTCGCCATCAACGAGACCGAGCGTCTGCTCAACGAGCAGAAGGTCGACGTGATCATGGGCGTGTTCTCGAGTGCGCAATGCGTGCCGATGGCGGCGAAGATCGATGCCGCGAAAAAGATCTTTTGGGCCAATGTTTGCGTCTCGTCGGCCGTGTTCAAGGACAAGAACCTGAAATACGTGTTTCGCGCCAACATCCATTCGGATCAATATGGCGATGCCTCGTGCACGTTTCTCAAGGAGAATGCCAAGGCCAAACTCGGCAAGGAGCCGAAGGATCTGAAAATCGCAATCATCAACGAGGACGGCCCGTACGGTTCCGGCATCGCGCAAGCCAATGAGGCGCGCTGCAAGGAGTTCGGCATGCAGATCGTGCACAAGGAAGCCTATACGGCGACCTCCACCGACCTCTCCGCGCTGGTGACGAAGTTGCGCCGCGCGCAGCCCGACGTGATCCTGCACACCGGCTACAATCCTGACATCACGTTGTTCTTGCGCCAAGCCAAGGAAGCGGGTCTGAAATTCCAGGCACTGATCGGCCATGGCGCCGGCTACAGCCAGATCGACAAGCTCTACGAGACGTTCAAGGACGACGTGAATTACTTGCTCGATGTGGATCCCGCGCCGGCGCAATTGCTCGATCCGAAGACGCTGGCGCCCGGACTCGGCGACCTCACGGCCGAACTCGTCAAACGCTACAAGGCGGATACCGAAGCCAAAGAAGTGCCGCCGCATGCCTCGATGGGGTTCAATCACACCTGGGTTTTCTTGACCGACGTGCTGCCGCGCGCGATCAAGAAATACGGCGGCTACGATCCCGAAGCCATACGCAAGGCCGCGCTCGACACGGACATTCCGCTCGGCGGCACCATCCAGGGCTACGGCATAAAGTTTTTCCCGCCCGGCACGCAAATGGCGGGACAAAACGAGCGCTCGCTGCCGGTCGTGATGCAGTTCGTCAAGGGCGAGACCAAAGTCGTGTGGCCCGCCGCGATCAAGACCGCCGATCCGGTGATGCCGTTCCCGGCGGGACACGCTTACGCACGCTGAAGCGACGGTGCCGCTGCTCGACGTTCGGGCCTTAAGCAAACGCTTCGGCGCGCTCAGGGCGGTGAACGAGGTCTCCTTTGGGGTAGAGGAAGGCGAGATTCTCGGCCTCATCGGCCCGAACGGATCGGGCAAGAGCACCACGTTCAACTGCATCGCCGGCCTTTACACGCCGAGCGACGGCAGCATCATGTTTGAAGGGGCCGAGATTGCGGGGCTCACCGCCAATCGCGTCTGCCACCGCGGCATTGGACGCACATTTCAGATTCCGCGGCCGTTCCGCAATCTCACCCTGCTCGAGAACGTCGCGTTGTCGGCTTTCTTCGGTCAGGACCGCAGCGCGACCCGGCAGGCATGCTGGGCGCAGGCCGAGGAGTCGCTGGCGCTTGTCGGGCTGCCGACCGATGGCCGCATCACGCTTGACGGATTGGGCGCTGCGGCGCTGAAGAAGCTCGAGCTTGCGCGCGCCTTGGCGACGCAGCCGCGCCTCTTACTAGCGGATGAGAGCCTCAACGGCCTCGACCATCGCGAGATGGAGCAAGCCGCCGACATGCTCGGACGGATCCGGCGCGAGAAGGGCATCGCCATCATCTGGGTCGAGCACATTATGGGCGTGCTCATGCGCGTCGTCGATCGCGTCGTTGTGCTCGATCATGGCGAGGTGATCTTCGCCGGCACGCCCAAGGCCGCGCAAGAAAATGCGCGCGTGATCGAGGTCTATCTCGGGACCGAGACGGATGCTTGAGCTCGCTGGTATCGATGCGGGATACAGCGGATTCCAGGCGCTGTTCGGCATTTCGATGTCGGTGAAAGCGGGCGAGGCGGTCGCCGTCATCGGCGCCAACGGCGCCGGTAAGACGACGCTCTTGCGGGTTATCTCGGGCCTTCTGCCGGCGAGTGAGGGCACCATGACCATGGATGGGGTGTCGCTGCGCGAGACTCCGCCACACAAAATCATCGCGACCGGGATCGCGCATGTGCCCGAAGGGCGGCGGCTCTTTCCCAGGCTTTCTGTCGAGAACAATCTGAAGATCGGCGCCTATACGCCCGCCGCCCGCGCAAAATTCGTGGATCGTCTTGGTTTCGTCTACGAGCTCTTTCCTCGCTTGAAGGAGCGCCGCGCGCAGCTTGCCGGTACGCTATCGGGCGGCGAGCAGCAGATGTGCGCCATCGGCCGCGCGCTGATGAGCGGGCCGAAACTCGTGCTGTTCGACGAACCCTCCATGGGTCTCGCGCCGGTGATCGTCGCGCAAGTCTTCGAACTGGTGCGCCGGATTCGCTCGCAAGGCTATACGGTCCTCATCGTCGAGCAGAACGTACGGCAGGTGCTGAAATTCGCCGACCGCTTCTACCTGCTCGAAGCCGGCCACATAAAGGCGAGCGGCTCCGCCGAGCAGATGCTCGCGAGCGACGATATTCGAAAGGCATATATGGGCCTCTAAATGCAATGTGAGCTCGACATCTTTTTTCTTGAAGCGGTACTGAACGGGGTGCTGCTCGCCGGATTGCTCGCGTTGTTGGCGCTCGGACTTAACCTGATCTTCGGCGTCATCGACGTCGTTTGGATTTGCTACGCCGAGCTGGTGATGATCGGCATGTACGGCATCAACTACGCGTACAAGGCGGGAGCGCCCTTTCTCGCCGCGGCGCTGTTCGGGATTTTGCTGGTCGCGCTTGCGGGCGTGCTCCTGCATCAGCTTGTCATCCGACCGGTGCTTGATTCGGCGCCGATCAACCAATTGCTCGTGACTGGGGGCGTCTTGTTCGTGCTTCAGGCCGCAGCGACTGTCGCGTTCGGGATCGATTTCAAGACTCTCGGCATCCGCCTCGGCTCGCTGAACGTTTATGACATGTCATTTTCCTATTCGCGTATCCTCACGTTCGCTGTTGCGAGCGCGGCCATGCTGCTTCTGTGGCTGTTTCTGTCGCGCAGCTATGTCGGGATTGCCATTCGCGCGATCGCGCAGGACCGCCAGATCATGCCTTTGATGGGCGTCGACCACCGCAACATCTACCTGATCACCTCCGGTATAGGCGGTGGGCTTGCCGGCCTCGCGGCCGTGTTGATGGTGGTGCAATACGACATCTACCCGCAGATAGGACTGCAGTTCGGTCCGCTGATTTTTATGATCTGCGTGCTCGGCGGGCTCGGCAGCATGATCGGCGGTTTCATCGCGGCTTTTCTTATCAGCGAATTCATCGCCGTTGGCGGCTCGTGCTTCGCGACGGAGTGGGGCTACGCCATCGCCTTTCTATTCTTCATGATCGTCATGTTCATCCGTCCCCAGGGATTGTTCGGAGGCAAGGCGTGAGGCGCCCGTCGAAAAGCGCACTGGCCGGGCTCGCCGTTCTGATCGCGCTGCCCTTCATCATCCGGTTTTCCCTAGGCGGTTCGGAAAGATATTATCTCCACCTGCTGATCCAGATTTTCATTTGGGCTTTCATCTATACCGGCTGGTCGATCATGGGCCGTTTCGGCCTAACCTCATTTGGCCACGGTGCTTTCACGGGCATTGGCGCCTATGGCTGCGTCCTTCTGTGGAATTATCTGGGCCTGACTCCCTGGGTCGGCATACCGCTCTCGGTCGTTGTCGCGGTCGTGGTGGCGCTGCTTGTCGGCTACCCCTGCTTCCATCTGCGCATCACCGGGCATTATTTCGCGCTGCTGACGCTCGCCCTGACGGAATTTGTCCGCCTCTGCATCGTCGGCTTGCGTGACTATACCGGCGGCTCGCTCGGCACGCAGCCGAGGCGCTATGGCGACGGGCTTTCGATTTACGCGATACAGTTCGAGACCGATCGCGTCGTGTCATTCTACATCGCCCTGGCGCTGTGGCTGACGGGCCTTGCCATATGGATATGGGTGGATAGCAGCATGGACCGCTATGCCCTTGAAGCGGCCAGTCAGGACGAAGAGGCGGCGGCCTCTGTCGGCATAGACGTCACCCGTGAAAAGCTGAAGGTCACGGCTATCTCCGCCGCGATGTGCGCGTTCGGGGGCGCGATCTATGGCCAATATCAGATGTATATCGGGCCCGATACTATCGCGGGATTGAGCGTTTCGCTGAATATCGTGTTCGCGGTTATCGCGGGCGGACTGTGGGTGATGTTAGGCCCGACAGTCGGGGCCGTCTTCACGCAGGTCCTCTCCGAAGCGCTGCGGGTGACAATCCAAAGCACCGCCGGGCTGCAATCGGCCTTCGGTTCCTCGGTCCTGGCACTCGATACCTTGATCTATGGATTACTGCTCGTCCTATTCATCATCTACATGCCGAAAGGCATTCTCGGGACGCTCTTGGAGCGGCGACAGAAGAAGTCTGTTTCTTCGCGAATTGCGCCGGTGAGCGCGGCCTGACCGCCATGGCAGCGCAGAGATCACCGCCGCCAGTGCGAGTTGCAATCGCGGGTCTCGGCGCGATCGGGCTCAAAGTCGCCGACGCACTCGACACCGGCATACCGGGTTGCACACTTGCGGCCGTCTCCGCACGCAATGCCGGGCCCGCGGCAGAGCGGCTCTCCCAATTAAAACGGGCGGTGCCGGTTGTCGCAATAGACGAGCTGGAGCCCCTGGCGGATATCGTCGTCGAATGTGCGCCGGCGGGCCTCCTTGCGCAAATCGTCGAGCCCTTTCTTCGCGCCGGAAAGAAGGCCATTGTGTTAAGCTGCGGGGCGCTTCTCCAACACGACCGGCTCGTCAATCTCGCGCGCACTTGCGGCGGACAGATCATCGTGCCGACGGGCGCACTGATCGGGCTCGATGCGGTTGCGGCCGCGGCGGAAGGCGAGATTTTCTCGGTCCGCATGATCACACGCAAGCCCATCGCCGGCCTTGCCGGAGCGCCATATCTCATCGAGAACAACATCGAGATTGACTCGATAAAGCAGCCCCTGCTCTTGTTCAAAGGCAGCGCGCGAGCGGCCGCCGCGGGCTTTCCCGCCAATCTTAATGTCGCGGTCGCGCTCTCGCTTGCCGGCATCGGGGCGGATCGGACTATGCTCGAAATCTGGGCCGATCCGGACCTCGATCGCAATACGCATCGAATCGAGGTCGATGCAGATTCGGCGCGATTTTCCATGGCAATCGAGAATATCCCATCGGGAAATCCGCGCACCGGCCGGATCACCGCGTTGTCGGTGATCTCATGCTTGCGCAAGATGAACGTGCCGCAAAGAGTCGGATCCTAGACTTGGCCGACAGGGAGCGAGCCTAATGAAAGACGTACCCTGGCTCGGCGGGCCGGTGCCGAGGATGCGGCTCGAAGCCCATTACGGCGACCGCGTGATCGAGTGCTTCGCCGAGAGGCCGCGCGGTCTCTTCGATCTGTTCGCGAACGCCGTGTTACGCAATCCCGACGGTGAGGCGATCGTTTACGGCGACCAGCGGATGAGCTGGCGGGAACTCGATCAGAAGGTAACCAGCGTCGCCAACGCACTCGCGCAGCGCGGCATCAAATCAGGCGAGCGCATCGGGCTCCTGGTCGGCAACCGGCCGGAATTTGTCATCACACTGTTTGCGGCGGCCCGGCTTGGCGCGATTACGGTTCCGCTCGGCATCAGGCAACAACGCGATGAGATCGCTTATGCTCTGAACGATTGCGGCGCGAGCGCGCTTATCCACGACGTTGATCTCGCCGAGCGAGTTCCAGCACAGGGCGATGCTCCGAGCCTGCGCCATCGCTTCTCCATCGGGAACGGCTCCGAATGGCTCGAACTTTTGTCGGCGGCGAGAGACGCACAGGAGCCTTCCTGCGCCAGCGAAGAAGATAGTGCGGTGATTCTCTACACGTCAGGCACGACAGGGCGGCCGAAAGGCGCCCTGCTGACCAATCTCAATATTGTCAACTCCGCCTTAGCATACGAGCACTGCATGGGGCTGCGCCGGAACGACCGTTGTCTCGTGGCGGTGCCGCTTTCGCACGTCACCGGTCTCGTCGCCGGCATCGCGGCGACGGCGCGCTGTGCTTGCACGTTGATCATCATGCCGAGTTTTCGCGCCGCGGATTTTCTTGCCCTCGCCGCAGCCGAGCGGATGACTTACACCATGATGGTTCCGGCGATGTACAATCTCTGCCTGCTGCAGCCTGACTTTGCCGAGTTCGATCTTTCCGCTTGGCGCATCGGTAGCTATGGCGGAGCGCCGATGCCGCCGGCAACCATCGCCGCTTTTGCGCGACAATTGCCGAAGCTTCTGCTCATGAATGCCTATGGAGCGACGGAGACAACGTCCCCGACGACAATCATGCCGCCGTCTTTCACGACCACCCACAGTGGGAAGGTCGGATTGCCGATTCCAGGCGCCAAGGTCGCCATCATGGACGACAATGGATCGGAGCTGCCGGCCGGCGACGTCGGCGAAATCTGGATCGGCGGCGCCTCAGTCGTGCGCGGCTACTGGAACAATCCTACGGCCACTCAGAAGGAATTTACCGGCGGCTTTTGGCATTCCGGAGACCTCGGCTGCCTCGATGCGGACGGCTTTGTCAGCGTACTGGATCGCAAGAAGGACATGCTCAATCGCGGTGGTCACAAAATCTATACGGCGGAAGTTGAAGCCGTTCTTGCCGCGCATGTCGAGGTGGTTGAAAGCGCCGTTGTCGGGCGACCGTGTCCGGTTCTCGGCGAGCGTGTGCATGCTTACGTGGTCACGCGCAGCGGCGCCATCGCGCCGGAGTCGCTGCGGCAATATCTCGCCGAGCGTCTGTCCGACTACAAGGTTCCGGAGACCATGCACCTCTCAACCGAGCCACTTCCGCGCAACAGCAACGGAAAGGTCATGAAGCGCCAGCTCCGTGAGCGCCTGCTCAACGAGCTCGCCGCAGCCGAGCGCGTCTAGTGCGACAAGAAAAGGGCGCGAGCAGCGGCTGACGCTGGTCGCCCCTTAATGCTTCGACCTCACCGCCGCTGGCGTCACCCCGTAGCGGGACCCCTCTTCCGGTCTCAGGTCAGGTTATTGGCGACGTTGGTGAACGTATTCGACAGGTTGCTGCCGACGAGCTTCACCGCGGCGATGATCACCACGGCAATGAGCGCGGCCAAAAGGCCATACTCTATGGCCGTAGCACCGGCGTCATCGAAGATAAAACGCGAGACCAGGACCTTCATAACTTACTTGCCTCCGGGAGACCCATCGGTTGTAAGCCGAACCTTTGAACTGGCGGTTAAAACACCTTCCTAAAAGAAAAATAAACTGCCGAATTGATTTGCCCGGTCGCGCCACCGCGATCAGCGCCACATGGCGCCCGCTTGTGCCGGCCTGCGCCTGCTGACATAAGGCGCTCCGTCCACTGGAGCCTCGATGTCCACGCCCCTAGCCTCGTTCCATCAGCGCGTTTTCTCCGGCGTCCAACCGACCGGAAATTTGCATCTCGGTAACTATCTCGGCGCGATTACGCGGTTCGTCGAGCTGCAGAAGACGCACGACTGCATCTACTGCGTCGTCGACCTGCATGCGATCACCGTGCCGCAGGATCCCGACGAGCTGACGGCCAGCATTCGCGAGGTCACCGCGGCCTTTATCGCGGCCGGAATCGATCCCGAAAAGCATATCGTTTTCAACCAAAGCCAGGTCTCGGAACATGCCGAGCTCGCTTGGATCTTCAATTGCGTAGCGCGGCTGGGCTGGCTCAACCGCATGACGCAGTTCAAGGAGAAGGCGGGCAAGGATCGCGAGAACGCGTCGGTCGGGCTCTACGCCTATCCAGCGCTCATGGCAGCCGATATTTTAATCTACCGCGCGACGCATGTGCCGGTCGGTGAAGACCAGAAGCAGCATCTGGAGCTATCGCGCGATATTGCCCAAAAGTTCAATAACGATTTCGCCGCGAGCATCGAAGAGCATGGATATGGCAGCGCGTTCTTTCCTTTGCCGGAGCCACTGATCCAGGGGCCTGCGACGCGCGTAATGAGCTTGCGTGATGGTTCGAAAAAGATGTCAAAGTCCGACGTATCGGATTATTCGCGCGTCAATCTCACCGACGACGCCGATGCAATTGCGCAAAAAATACGCAAGGCGAAGACCGATCCGGAGCCCCTGCCCTCCGACATTGGTGGTCTCGCCGGGAGGCCGGAAGCCGACAATCTCGTCGGAATTTATGCGGCGCTCTCGGATAGTTCGCGCGAGCGGGTGCTTGAGGAGTTCGGGGGCGGACGGTTCTCGACCTTCAAATCTGCGCTGGTCGATCTGGCGGTGGCGAAGCTCGGGCCTATCGCCGCG
>JAFASC010000168.1 GCA_019244955.1 Methylobacteriaceae bacterium
GGCCGCCTTCGCGCACTTGGCGGGAAATTGATCGTGGCGCCGAAACTCCGTGCCGGCTTCTTCACCCAGCATCAAGTCGACGATCTCGATCCCACCGACACACCGCTCAGCGCGGTGCGCCGTCTCGCGCCCAACGCGTCCGAAACAATCGCGCGCGGCCATGCGGCGCGGCTGGGTTTCCCGGCGACAAAGGCGGAGACTCCGGTGGCGCTTCTCTCAGGCGGCGAGAAAGCACGCCTGCTTCTCGGCCTTTCGGCCTTCGACGCGCCGCATCTGCTTATCCTCGACGAGCCGACCAATCATCTCGACATCGACAGCCGCACAGCTTTGATCGAAGCGCTGAATGAATATGAAGGCGCGGTCATTCTCATTGCTCATGACCGGCATCTTCTGGAAGCCTGCGTCGATCGGCTGTGGCTGGTCGGCAATGGTACGGTGGCGCCATTCGAAGGCGATCTCGACGATTATCGCCGGCTTGTTCTCAATAAGGGCGGCGGCGTCGAGCGGCGGGACTCGGGGCTGACAAGCGCACGTTCCGATCCTGCTCAAAAGCAGGAGCACTCCGCCGCTTCTGTGCGTAAGCGAATTGCGGCACTGGAAGAGCAGATCGAAAAGTTCGAGGACCTGATTTTACGCGTCGATGCGGCACTTGCCGATGCTGACGTGTTCATGCGCGAGCCGCACAAAGCGGCGCAGCTCGCCACCCAGCGCCGGGACCTCGAGCAAGCCCTCGCCGTCGTTGAAGAGAAATGGCTGAGGCTTTCGAGCGAACTCGAGAAGGCGTGACTTAGTCCTGCAGGCGGGCAGCGGCGCGCGCTTCGCCGGTCAATTCGAGGATATGCAGACCGGTATTGGCACGATCGACCGTGTAGATGTAACCGCGCTCGTCGGTTTCGACATTGTTCGTCTGAATCGCAGTCTTGCAGCGCTCCTTGCCCTGAACCCTGACGCAACGCGGGTCGGTTGCCTGCGTAATCGCGGGAATGAAGTAGCCGATCTCCTTGGGATGATAAGGATCGCGGATATCGAGCGCGCGGACGCCGGCGTTGAAGAACGAGATGAACGCGATCTTCTCGTAATAGACGGGCGCCATACTTTCGTTGGAGGAATGGGCGCCGAAGCGCCCGCCGCGGTCACAAAAGGAGCCGCTGGCTTGCGGTACCGTGTAACTCGAAATCACCATCGGCCGGTTCTCGATCGTGACATCGGCAAACCATACCATCTGGCGCGCTTCGCCGCATTCGTTGAGAATCGCTTCGTCTACGATCATGACTATGTCTCGCGTGCTGCCGACCTTGTCCTTGGCAAACTCCGCAATCGGCATGCCCGGCATCGGGAATGTCGTATGCGCGCCATTCAGCGAGGACATGTTGAGGCGCGCAATCTCCGGATACTGTAGATTTGCCGCAATCGGGTCCTTCGCGCCATTGATCAGCTTGTCGCGGTCGACGATCTGCAGGATGCCGCCCTTGTCGGTGCCGTACCCGAAATAGACGCGGTTTCCCGCGGGCCCGGTGGAGATCGGGCCATGCAGTTCGGTCGGCACCGCGCCGGTCGCACCGGGCTCCTGTCCGACGAGGCCGAAATCCCGGATTTTTACGGGATGCGCCGGGTCGCTCAGATCGTAGACCTGCGTCATCCGGCGCGTGCGCCATCCCGGCGCGCCGGAAACAAGGAAGGCGATGCCGGTATCGCATTCCCACCAGCTTTTGTGCGTATCCTTGAGGCCGCCGAGCCGCGTCATCAGGACAGGATTGGCGGGATCGGCGACGTTCCAGATTTCATGCGCCTCACTGCCGAACGTCCGCAGCATGTACACGGCGGATCTATCCGCCTTCGGCAGCGCGGCACCGTCGCAAACGCGCACCATTTGCGCGCCGCCGGATTCATACGTGCCCTCCTGACCCGGGATATGCTTGAGATAAACCGGATGCGCCGGATCGGTGACGTCGAGGATGGAGGTACCGTTCGGCTCGGCTTTGCCGGTCATCGGATTGACGGGATTCGGAATCGCCTCAGTGCCGCCGTGATGGCCGATATACGCAATCCAGCGATCGCCCTGCTTGTGGATCGTCGGCTGGTAGGCGCTGCGCGCCTGAAGGTCGTGCATCCCGACGAGCCGCATGTTGAGCGCTTCCGGCGGGTCACCGATCTTCGGCGCCTCAGCCCGTGCTATGCCGCTACAAACGAACACAGCGGCAAGCCAGAGCGCCCAATTGCCTGGTTGCCATTTCATGGCATTCCTGCCCAAGGTTTACTTCGCCTGCATCAAATGATCACGAGCGAGTGCGGTATCCACGAACTCGATGACCGAAACGACCTTGTCTCCCTGAAGTTTCCAGAGATCGAGCATCTCGGTATCGAACACTTCGCCGGTCGGCTTGAATTTCAGCTTCGATCGATGATGCACCGCCGCCTTCTCCTCGTCGACAAGGAAAGACAGAATCGTCTGCTCGTGCATATCGTACGCATCAAGGAGGTTCGTCAGTGCAGCGCGTATCTCGTCGCTTCCTTTAGCTTCCATCGCGACGCCGCTCGCCTGTTTCGATC
>JAFASC010000250.1 GCA_019244955.1 Methylobacteriaceae bacterium
GATGCGACTTGATGCTCATGGCATTCGCATCATCGATGTACGCGACGAGCGCGCCGCCGTCCATATGGCACAGGCGCATGCGGAGCTCACCGGGGAGCTTGGTGTCGCACTGGTGACGGCCGGACCTGGTCTCACCAACGCGATCACCGGCATCGCGAACGCGCATGTCTCGCGCGCACCCGTGCTGGTTCTCTCCGGCGGCAACCCACGGCCGCAGGAGAATCGCGGTGGACTGCAGGATTTGGACGCGACGCACCTTGTGCGCACGATCACGCGATATGCGCGCACCGTGCGGGAGGCGTCGCTCGTCTTGCCCGAGCTCGACGAGGCGATTGCGCGCGCTTACGGCGAAGGCGGCGATCCCGGGCCTTCATACATCGATTTTCCCGTCGATACGCTGCGCGACACCGTGCCGAAGCCGCTGCAGCTCGAAGAGCATTTGCGACCGAAGCCGCGCAGTGTGACGCGCCCCGATCCGCAGCGCGTGAAGGAAACGCTCGATCTTCTTTGGTCGGGTAAGCGCGTTCTGGTCATCTCCGGCCGCGGCGCGCGCGGCGCTGGGCCGGAACTCGTTGCGCTGCTCGATCGCCTCGGCGCGGTTTATCTCGACACCGGCGAGAGCCGCGGCCTTGTGCCCGATGCCCATCCCTCGGTCGTCGCGGCCATGCGCGGAGCCGTCATGCAAGATGCTGACGTTGTGATGACGGTGGGACGCCGGCTCGACTTCCAGCTCGCCTACGGCTCGCCTGCGATTTTCGGCAAGGCGAAATTCATCCGCATCGGTGATGCCCCGAGCGAAGTCAGGGACAACCGGCGCGGTGACGTTGAAATCCTCGCCTCGCCGGCGGAAACGTTGCGCGAGATCGTCGAGGCCGCGGGCAATCGCGCGCCTGCCCTCGACACGCAATGGGCCGGGAAGTTGCGCAGCGGCCACGAAGAGCGGGCGCGCAAGCTGCAGCACACGATGGCGTCGGCTCCCGCAGGCTCGGATGGGCGACTCCACCCGAACCGCGTGATTGCCGCGGTGCAGGAAGCGATCGGAGATAACGCGGTCGTGATCACAGATGGCGGCGATTTCCTGAGTTTCAGCCGGGTTGGCTTGAACGCGCCGGCGATGCTCGACCCGGGTCCGTTCGGATGCATCGGCGTGGGAGTGCCCTACGGCGTTGCGGCGAGTCTTGCCTATCCCGACAGGCCCGTCGTTGTTGCCACCGGCGACGGTTCGTTCGGCTTCAACGCGATGGAGGTCGATACGGCGGTACGTCACAAGGCGCCGGTTCTCATCGTCGTTGCCAATAATGGCGCTTGGCAGATCGAGGTGCACGACCAGAAGGTCACGCACGGCAAGGTAGTTGGCACGCAATTGCAGTTCAGCGATCACGCTGCCATGGCGAGGGCATTCGGCATGCATGCCGAGCGCGTCGAGACTGAGGAACAGTTAAAACCCGCGATCGAGAGAGCGCTCGCAAATCGTCCCGCGCTGCTCGACGTCGTGGTCACGCCCGAGGCGGTGTCGTCCGACGCCAAGACCGGGCTTGCCTGGGTCCCGGATCTGCAGCCGCTCGCCGCCTGGGACGAAGCAGAACGCAAATGGCGGGGCGCCGCTTAACTCAAGCTTCTAGGAGAGAGTTGTGTTCGAGGTTGCCGGAAAGCATATCCTGGTCACGGGCGCATCGAGCGGCTTGGGACGCCATTTTGCCACGATGCTGGCTGGCGCAGGTGCAAAGGTGACGCTCGCCGCGCGGCGCACGGATGCTTTGGCCGGCGCAGTCAGTGAGATCAAAGAAGCCGGCGGCAGCGCGCAAGGCGTGCGGCTGGACGTGACCGCCGCCGATTCGATCGACATGGCCGTTGCAGAAGCAGAGGCGGGCTTCGGGCCAATTCAAGGTCTCCTCAACAATGCGGGCGTGACCGCAACAAAACCTGCGCTCGACCAGGACGAGCGCGCTTGGGACAGCGTGATCGACACCAATTTGAAAGGCGTTTGGCTGGTGGCGAATGCCGTTGCCCGCCGGATGCTCGCCGCAAAAGTTGCAGGCTCGATCGTAAACATCGCTTCGATACTAGGCCTGCGCGTTGGGGGTGCAGTCGCCCCGTACGCGATTTCGAAGGCCGGCGTTATTCAAATGAGTAAGGCATTGGCGCTTGAATGGGCGCGTTACGGCATCCGGGTGAATGCGCTTGCGCCCGGCTATTTCGTGACGGAGCTCAACGACGATTTCTTCACAAGTGACGCCGGCAAAGCGTTGATCAAGCGCATCCCGCAAAGACGGCTCGGCAACGTTGGGGAACTCGACGGGCCGGTGATGCTGCTTCTATCGGAGGCAGGATCCTATATGACCGGCAGCGTCATCGCCGTGGACGGCGGTCACCTGGTCTCAAGCCTCTAGATTCGATGCAAAACGTCATCGATCTCGCCACTGCGAGCGCGACTCGGCAGGCGGGCGGCGATGTGCCGTCTCGCTTCGCGTATGTGAACGGAGTAAATATCGCCTTCAACTTGCAAGGCGAGGGCCCGCCGCTCGTCTTGCTCATGGGCTATCGCCTGAACTCGAGCGCATGGCCGCGCGAGCTCCTTGACGTTCTAGCGCGTCACTTCACGCTCGTCATGATCGACAATCGCGGCACGGGCGGAAGCGACAAGCCTGTCGCGGGCTACTCGCTCGCCAATCTCGCACGGGATGCTTGCGGTGTGCTCGACCATCTCGGTATCGAGCGCGCCCATATGCTCGGTTATTCCATGGGCGGCGCAATTGCGCAGGAGTTCGTCTGCCAGTTTCCCGCTCGCGTCGCAGGGCTCGTGCTCTGCGCCACAATGTGCGGGGGCCCCCGTGCAGTCTATGCGCGGCTCTCCGTTTTGCGCGTGATGCGCGAGCTCGATGGGTTGCGGTCGGAGGAGATCGCCAGACGCATCTGGAAAGTCACATACGCGCGGCGCTACCTCGCTGAAAACCACGAGAAAGCCGAGCGGCAAATGTTGCGGGAAACCTCCTCGCCTACACCTCTGCACGCCGCTGACTTGCAATTTCAGGCATTCTCGGACTTCGATTGTTCACTTGCTCTGCCTGATGTTCGCGCGCCTACTCTCGTCTTGACCGGCGACCTCGATGAGCTGATCCCGCCAGTTA
>JAFASC010000002.1 GCA_019244955.1 Methylobacteriaceae bacterium
TTCGATCCATTCATCGCAAACGTGGCATTCTCGTCGAAGAACCGCAGAATGGCATTGAGATCGCCGCTTTTGCGAGCGGCATATAGTCTTGCAATGATAGCTCTGATCTCTTCGCTGCGCGACATCTTGCGCTCCGTACAGCCGAAACTAGGCGCCAGCGTATAGCGCTTACTTCGCCTTAGTCCACCCTCCTCCTGAGGTTCCCGGGGGCTGCTTACGCTGTCGTGTTCAGCGCGTTTTTGGATCGGCCGGTAGATCCGCCCGGCGGAGCCAAGTGACCCTTTTGCAGCCATGCTGGGTGGCGATCGCGAGTCCCGCTTTCGAGCCGCGCAGTTCGGCCAGGGCTAGCGGGGAGCATCCTTCTCGATGCGCCGCGCCAAAGCACAGGCGACCTCATTCAGAGATCGTCTTCCGAGCTCGGTTGTGCCGGTGCCGAACTGTGTTTTCACCGCCAGCGTCGTATCGACCCCGGAGCCTTGCACCTCCAGGGTGCCTACATGCGCTGTGCCCGAACTTTCATACTGAAACGAGGCTTTGTGGGATTTGGCCATGATATCTGCTGCTCCGTTAGCTGGAGCATATCACAGTCGGATCGAAAGGGATATCGAATAGACGCTCATCCCGTTGGCGAAGGGCTCGCCGCCTTTTGGGCGAAGTACTCCGCGATAATGCGCCCGTAAATGCGCGCAAGTGCATGCAGGTCGTCGACCGCCACGCGCTCGTCGAAAGCGTGCATGGTCTGTCCGACGAGGCCGAATTCCACGACCGGGCAATAGTCCCGGATAAACCGCGCGTCGGACGTGCCGCCGCTCGTCGATAAAACCGGCGTGCGGCCGGTCTCCGCCTCGATTGCCCGCGAGACGGTCTCAACGAACGCGTCCGGCTTGGTGATGAAAGCCAGCGAATTGCACGGCAGGCAGATAAGTTCGGCCTTGGCATTGCCGGCCGCCTCTCGGACGACCGCTTCAAGTCGGTCGCGCAGAGTGTCCGGCGTCCAGAGATCGTTGAAGCGCACGTTGAAGCGCGCCCGCGCCTCGCCCGGGATAACGTTGAAGGCAGCGTTGCCGACGTCGACCGAAGTCACCACGAGCTGCGAACGATCGAAATGCGCATTGCCGCGGTCGAGAGCCAGGTCGCTCAGCGCGGTGACGAGACGCGCCATCGTCGGCAAGGGGTTCTCGGCAAGATGCGGATAGGCCGAATGTCCTTGTCGGCCGACGACGACGATCTCTGCGTTAAGAGAGCCGCGCCGCCCGATTTTGATCATGTCGCCCAGCGCATCCGGATTCGTCGGCTCGCCGACGATGCAATGCGTGAAGCGTTCGCCGCGCGCCGCCGCCCATTGTAGAAGTTTAACGGTGCCGTTGATCGCGGGCCCCTCCTCGTCGCCGGTGATCAGCAGCGACAGCGAGCCGCGTGGCGCGTTCGAGCGCTGAACATACTCCAGGGCTGCCGCCGCAAAAGCGGCGATGCCGCCCTTCATGTCAGCCGCTCCGCGACCGAAGATCATGCCTTCGGCAATCTCAGCGGAAAATGGATCGAAGCGCCACCGCGCGAGATCGCCGGGCGGCACCACATCCGTGTGCCCAGCAAAGACCAAGTGAGGCGCACCCTCGCCGACTCGCGCGAAGAGATTGTCGACATCGGGCGTCCCAGGTTCGCTGAAACGCACCACGTCGGTCGCGAAACCTGCTTCGCCCAGCAGCGTCGCGAGGTAATGCAGCGCTCCACCCTCCTCAGGCGTAACCGAAGGACACCGGATCAGCGCCTGCAGAATCGCGACCGGATCGGCGCGGGCATGCGCCGCCTCCGCCAGCTCCGTCGGTGGGGTCAACGAACGTACGCTCTCAGCGCAGAAGCTTCATGAGCTGGCGGCCGGCCTTAGAGCGCAGCTCCTTGGCGTCGAGCGTGCCTTCGCCGTCCGCGTCGGCTTCTTTAAACAGCTTTTCTGCCAACCCGATATATTCATCTTTGGAAATCGTGCCGTCCTTATCGGGATCGGCATCGGCCATCATGTCATTGCTAATCCGGCCACGAAGTTCCTTCTTGTCGAGCGTGCCGTCTGAATCGCGATCGAGCTTATCGAAAGCGGCGCCGGCAGCGGCCTTCACCTCGTTGAGGTCGAGCGTGCCGTCATTGTCGGTGTCGTATTTCAGCTTCGACTTGCCGGCGGCGAAAACCGGATCGAGCGAGATGCCGATGAACGTCGATGAGAGGCCTGCGAGAAGCGCGCGCCGATTTGCGGTGAAGTGCATCGAGCCCTCCAATGAAACTGATTCGATCATTGAGATAACGCGACGGTGCAGCGCGGGCAAATCCGTGGGTTGCCGGAAAAGCATGAGGGCGCGAAGGCGGGGTACGCATCCGATCACGATGATTTCGCTCGGCTATCGCGCGCGCCACAGCCGACCTTGAGCGAAGCCGCGTTTCAGCCTCAATCGACCCTTACGGCTAAGCTTGGCTGGACGGCGCAATTCAACGAGGGCCGCGTGACTTCCGACCAACGCCGAAACGTCATGGCATGCCGCAAGCTCGCTCAGCAGCGCGTGTTGCGGATCATGCAGCAACAGAGTGCCGAACAAGCCGCGCGCATCGCGAGCGAACGATCCGCCGACGTCGAAGGACGCGCGTCGAATATCAGATCCCGCCGACAGCCCAGCGAAAAGCGCGACTTTTGATGCGGTTCAGAAGGATACCTTGATCCCGCCTGAACCATAGAAATCGTCGCCGCCCTGGCGGCCGATGGTGCGCGAGGCGGTGAGCGTCACTGCCACGTGCGCAACCATATCGGCCTGTATGCCGCCGGCAAAGCGGCCGTAGACGCGCTGCGAGCCATTGGGAACCGTCCACGTGTTCGTGATCAGCGGTGCCGAGACCGCGCCGAATTGGATGATCCGTCCATTGCCACGGAAATCATCGTCGACCGTGAGGTTGAGATACGGATTCCACGCGATGCCATTGAAGATCACGGGATACCGGATTTGCGCGCCGGCGCTTCCGACAATCGTATCAACTTTTTGCGGACCGAGGGTGAGCACAAGCGCCGGATCACCGCTCTCGGTGAAGCCCTTTATGTCAGCGCGTGCATAAGTTGCCCCGACGATCGGCCCGATCTTGAAGAACGGACCGACATCGAAGAGATAGCCGATCTTGCCACCCGCGATGAGGCTGGAGCCCGTTGGATTCGATCTGATCATGTCGACCACGCCAAAGCGCATGTTGCGGTATTGCTGTACACCGCCGCCGACGAAGCCCTGCGCGAAGAGATGCGCGCCGACCCAGGCGCCGTAGACGCCGACCTGATAGGAGTTGGTCTCGGTCGAGCCATTGCCGTTGAGATTGGCGCTCGGATTGGCGTAGTGGAAAGCGGCGCCGATAAAGGCGTTGGGATTGATCCGATATTCGGCCCCAAGCGTACCGCCGACTGCGTCCCAATTGTAGCCGAACGAACTCGGGGTATTGCTGCGCGAACCGAAGCCGCCATTTGCGAGCACGTAGACCGACAATGGACTCGGCGGCGGTGGTGGCGGTGGGGCCGCGATCAACGGGCCTTTGCGCACCGGCGCATATGCCAGCGGCTCCGGTGCGATGACTGAGGCCTCCCTGAAAAGATCGAGACGGCAGAACATGACGGCGGCAAA
>JAFASC010000322.1 GCA_019244955.1 Methylobacteriaceae bacterium
TTGCGATCGGGAGGGACCGGTATCGGGTCCTTCGGGCGAAACGGGGATTGCGTGGGGACATTTCACCTCGCAGCGCGTAATTGCGGCAGCACCTCACGCCGTTCAGGCGAATTCGAGTGGAGACGAAGGATGACCGGAACGATCCTCAAATTGGCAAGCGCCGGCCTCATCGGCGCAACGCTTATCGGCACCGGCACGTCGGCAATAGCTGCCCCGATGGGTATCGCACCAAAAGCGGCTGTCGCCGCTTCCTCGCCCGTCACCGATGTCCAGTGGCGCCGGTGGGGAGGCGGTTGGGGCTACCGGCGCGGTTGGGGCGGTTGGGGCTGGGGCGGACCTGCACTCGGTGCCGCGATCGGCCTCGGTGTCCTCGGCGCGGCCGCGGCGGCCAGCACGCCGTATTATTACGGCTATCCCGCCTACGGGTACGGCTACGGTTACGGATATCCCGGCTACTACTACGGCTATCCGTACTGAGGTCTTCGGGAGGGGCCTTCGGGCCCCTTCTTCATTTCCCGGCGCCTATCCGGGTGAGCCTGTCGAGCGCGCCCTGCAGGATGTAGGCAGCCGCCATCCGATCGACGACCTCGGCGCGCCTTGCTCGTGAGGCGTCCTGCGCTATGAGCTCGCGCGTGACGGCGGCGGTCGACAGCCGCTCGTCCCAATAGCTCACCAACAGACCGCCCGGCAGGTTGCGCACAAAAGCGCGTGTCGACTGCACGCGTGGTCCTTCGCTGCCGTCCATGTTCAGCGGCAAGCCCACAACCAGCGCCGCGACCTGAAATTCCGCCGCGCGCTTGAGCAGGTTTGCGGCGTCGGCGCTAAAGCGAGTGCGGCGGATTGTATCAAGCGGCGAGGCAAGCCTGCGCTCGACGTCGGACAGCGCGAGCCCGATCGTCTTGGTACCGATATCGAGGCCCATCACCCGGTCGAATCGCGCAAGCCGTGGCGAGAGTTGTTCGAGCGTGAGGATTTCGGCGGCCATGGGCGAGCCCTAGCATCGGCGTTGAACAGGGCAAACCGCCGCCGATTGCAGCCTGACGTTCTGTGGTTTATCTGCGCAGCCTTGCAAGGAGCGCTTCCGCAATGAAGATCACCTGGCTCGGCCATTCCGCTTTTCGCCTCGAGCAGGGCAAGTCTGTCGTGCTCATCGATCCATTCCTGAGCGGCAATCCGAAGTTCACAGGCAAGGTGGAGGACGCTTCAGCCGGAGTGACCCACATCCTGCTCACGCATGGCCATGACGATCACATTGGCGACACCGTTGCGATCGCCACTAAAAGCAACGCGCAGGTCGTGTCGAACTACGAAGTCTGCATGTTTTTGGCCGAGCAGGGGGTGAAGAACATCAACCCCGGTAACACCGGTGGGACGGTTTCGTGCGGCTCCTTCACCGTGACGTTCACGCAGGCGCTTCATTCGTCCGGCACGACCAGGGACGGCAAGTCGATCTACCTCGGCAATCCGAACGGGCTCGTTATCAAGTTCCAGGGCGCGCCGGTTGTTTATCACATGGGCGATACCGGCATGTTCGGGGATATGGCGCTGATCGAGGAAATCCATCAGCCGAAAATCGGCATGGTGCCGGTCGGCGACCGCTTCACGATGGGTGGGCATGGTGCGGCTTTCGCGCTCAAGCGGTTTTTCCATTTCGATGCGGTGTTCCCCTGCCATTACGGGACGTTCGACGGGATGCTTGCGCCGGATGCCAGCGCCTTCGTTGCGGCTATGCAGGGATCGCAGACGCGCGTTCACGTGCCGAAAATCGGTGAAAGCGTCGACGTCTGAGACGCGCTAAGCTCAGCTTACTGGAGATATGAATGTCGGTCGATACGACCACGGTCCGGCGCATCGCGCACCTCTCGCGCATTGCTGTGACAGACGACGAGGTCGCGCATCTCCAGTCGGAGCTGAACGCGATCCTGGCGTTCGTGGAGCAATTGCGCGGCGTTGATGTCGAAGGTGTCGAGCCGATGACCTCGGTCATGCCGATGCAGCTGAAGAAGCGCGCCGACCAGGTGACGGACGGCTTCATTGCCGACGAGATCGTCGCCAACGCGCCGCGCCGCGAGGATCACTTCTTCGTCGTGCCGAAAGTCGTCGAGTGACGTCTGTCGGAATGAATGATCTGACCAGTCTCACGCTTGCTGAAGCACGCGACCGGCTGAGGGCGCGGCAATTTTCCGCGACAGAGCTTACGCAGGCGTATCTCGCCGCGATCGAAGCGGCGCGCCGGCTGAATGCGTTCATCAAACCCACCCCCGAGCGGGCGCTCGAAATGGCGAAAGCCGCCGATGAGCGGATCGCGCGAGGCGAGAGCGGTCCGCTCGAGGGACTGCCGCTCGGGATCAAGGATCTTTATTGCACGAAAGGGGTGGCGACGACCGCTGCAAGCCGGATCTTGCAGAGCTTTGTGCCGCCTTACGATTCCACCGTCACATCGCAGCTCTGGCGCGACGGCGCGGTGATGCTCGGCAAGCTCAATCTCGACGAATTTGCGATGGGCTCGTCGAACGAGACGAGTGCTTATGGTCCAGTCGTCTCGCCGTGGCGCCGCAACGGCTCGGATGAGAGCCTCGTTCCCGGCGGCTCATCCGGTGGTTCGGCGGCTGCCGTTGCAGCGCGTCTTTGTCTCGGCGCGACCGCGACCGACACAGGCGGCTCGATCCGTCAGCCCGCCGCGTTCACCGGCACGGTCGGCATCAAGCCCACCTACGGGCGCTGCTCGCGCTGGGGGATCGTCGCCTTCGCATCGTCGCTGGATCAGGCAGGACCCATCACGCGAACGGTAAGAGATGCAGCAATCCTGCTGCGCTCGATGGCCGGACCCGATCCGAAAGATTCCACTTCCGTCGATCGTCCGGTGCCGGATTATGAGCTCGCCGTCGGCCGTTCCATCAAGGGCAAGAAGATCGGCATTCCCAAGGAGTACCGGCTTGAGGGCATGTCCGGCGAGATCGAAGCGCTCTGGCAAAGCGGCATCGCCTGGCTGCGCGATGCGGGCGCCGAAATCGTCGATATCTCGCTGCCGCATACGAAGCACGCGCTGCCCGCTTACTATATTGTCGCACCTGCCGAGGCTTCCTCGAACCTCGCGCGCTATGACGGCGTGCGCTACGGCCTCCGCGTGCCTGGCAAAGACGTACGCGAAATGTACGAGAGGACGCGGGCCGAGGGGTTCGGGGACGAGGTACGCCGGCGCATCATGATCGGCACGTACGTGCTGTCCGCCGGTTATTATGACGCATATTACGTCCGGGCGCAGAAGGTCCGTACATTGATCAGGCGCGACTTCGAAGAGGTGTTCGCGAACGGCGTGCATGCGATTCTGACGCCGGCGACGCCCTCTGCGGCGTTCGGGATCGGCGAGAAGGGATCGGCCGATCCTGTCGAGATGTATCTCAATGACATTTTCACGGTGACCGTGAACATGGCGGGCCTGCCGGGCATCGCCGTGCCGGGCGGCCTCGACAAGGACGGCCTGCCGCTTGCCTTGCAACTCATCGGACGGCCTTTCGATGAAGAGATGTTGTTCTCGCTTGCGCAGGTGATCGAAGGCGCGGCGCCGGAAATGCCGTCGCCACAGGCGTGGTGGCGCGCCTAGCGCAGCGTGATGTTGCGGTAGATTTCGGCGAGCGGCAGGATGATTCCAAGCACCGGCAGCGCCACCGCTGCGTCCAGGCCTTCCAACACTTCGGGCGCGTCCGGCCAGGCTCCTTCATGGCGCGTCCATGCCCAGACGCGGGCCTCATCCTGCGCACAGATCACGTAAGAGCCGAGCGGTTGGAGACCTTTGTACTCGTCCAGCTTCTCGTGGAAATCAACATGCATGGTCGAGGGGGAAAGCACCTCGAGAAGTACCAGCGCATCGCTAGTCGAGCGGGCGTTCTCACGCGTGAACGGCTCCACCATGACATCGGCAAAGCGAATGCTGCTCTCACCGGTTTCGACGGCGAATTCGCCCCCATGGATAGAAAAGCGCGTCCGATCGAGCCGAGCGCCCAACGCGAGCATCACGTTCGTGCAGATTTGAGAATGAGGTCGCGTCACATAAGGCAGCATGACGACTTGCCCGTCTGCGAGCTCATGCTTGCGCTCCTGGTGTTCGAGCCAGGCGAAAAACTGCGCCTTGTCGATGCGGACCCGGGTGCGGACGTTCATTGGAAGCTTCCTGGCGGCTCCTGCGCTCATATTATATAGAGGCGGCGCATAGGCCTAAAGGGGTCGCTCTGCTGCGGAGCGGCCGGCCCGCAATCGAGACCCGAAGCCGATGAACACGCACGTAAAGCCCTCGAAGCTCGTCAAAGGGGCCACCGGCGATTGGGAAATCATCGTCGGCATGGAAGTACATGCGCAGGTGACCTCCCGCGCCAAGCTCTTCTCCGGCGCCTCGACCGAGTTCGGCGGCGAGCCGAACTCGCACGTCTCGCTCATCGATGCGGCAATGCCGGGCATGCTGCCGGTCATCAACGCCGAATGCGTCGCGCAGGCGGTTCGCACCGGGCTCGGCCTGAAGGCGCAGATCAATCTTACCTCTGTCTTCGATCGCAAGAACTACTTCTATCCCGACCTGCCGCAGGGCTATCAGATTTCGCAGTACAAGAGCCCCATCGTCGGCGAAGGCGAGGTGATCGTCGACGTTTCGCCGACCGAGCAGATCCGCGTCGGCATCGAGCGGCTGCATCTCGAGCAGGATGCCGGCAAGTCGTTGCACGATCAGTCGGCGACCGAGAGCTTGGTCGATCTCAATCGCTCCGGCGTCGCGCTGATGGAGATCGTGTCGAAGCCCGATTTGCGCTCTGCCGACGAGGCGCGCGCCTACGTCTCGAAGCTGCGCACGATCATGCGTTACCTCGGCACGTGCGACGGCAACATGGAGCAGGGGTCGCTCCGCGCCGACGTGAACGTCTCGGTGCGCCGTCCCGGCGATCCCCTTGGCACGCGCTGCGAGATCAAGAACGTCAACTCGATCCGCTTCATCGGTCAGGCGATCGAAGCGGAGGCGCGCCGCCAGATCGGCATCATCGAGGATGGCGGCGTGATCGAACAGGAGACCCGGCTCTTCGATCCGACGCGCGGCGAGACGCGCTCCATGCGCTCCAAGGAAGAGGCGCACGATTACCGCTATTTCCCCGATCCCGATCTCCTGCCGTTGCACTTGGATCAGAGCTACATCGAGACGCTCGCGGCCGACCTGCCGGAGCTTCCCGATGAGAAGCGCGCCCGCTTCATCAAGGATTACGCTCTGCCGCCCTACGATGCTGGGGTACTAGTCGCCGACCGCGAGTCCGCCGACTTCTTCGAGTCGGTCGCCAAAGGACGCGATGCCAAGCTCGCCGCCAATTGGGTGATCAACGAATTGTTCGGGCGGCTCAACAAGGAAGGCCAAGGTATCGCCACCTCTCCGGTATCGGCCGAGCAGCTTGCGGCGATCATCGACCTCATCTCCGACGGCACGATTTCGGGCAAGATTGCCAAGGACGTGTTCGAGATCGTGTGGAGCGAAGGCGGAGATCCGCGCGCCCTCGTCGAAAGCCGCGGCATGAAGCAGGTCACCGACACCGGCGCGATCGAAGCGGCGATCGATCAGATCATCGCGTCGAATCCCGACAAGGTCGCCCAAGCGCAACAGAAGCCGACGATGCTCGGCTGGTTCGTCGGACAGGCGATGAAAGCCACGGGCGGCAAGGCCAATCCGCAAGCAGTCAATACGCTCTTGAAGGCGAAACTCGGCATCTGAGGCTGCCAATGATGCGAATCGGCGCAGGCCGATTCGCGCGATTCCGCAATGTGGGCGGCGTGCGCCAAGCGAAATTTCTGGCGAAATGCGAAATCATGCACCGATTTTTTTTGCGCTGGTGATCGGCTCATCCCATGACGATCGGGCAGGTGGCACGACTCCTCCGAGGCCGCCGAAATTCAGGCGAGGCGTTGCCGACGGCTCGGGCCAACCAGGCAAGCCACGGGAGGCGCGGCGAGCCCTTCGAAGCTCGCCCGAACTTTCGGTTTCCGAACCGCGCGCCGCGTGAATTGCTTAGAATCTCCAGGCGTTTTTCTGAATCGCTTCGACGTGACACAGCTGCTCCGGTGCATTCTTCGAGCTTGCTTGGCGGCCCTTCATCGGGCCTTTCGCATCGGGTTGAAGAAGACCGGTACGGCGCTGGTCGAGCACTGAAGAACAACGCGTCGCAGACAAAGAAGATCGATGCGAATTGGCTCATGCGAGCTAGATTCGCGCGCGATAGCGGACAAACAACATTCGATCCGCGCACTCGCCACTTGCACGAGTGCTTAACTGCGTTACGCTAATCATGCCTCTTGCCGGTGACATTTTACCGGCGCTTCCGAATGGGGACCAAAGATGGCGAGAGCAACAACGAAGCGTAGGTCGACTGGAAAGAAATCGACTGGAAAAAAGGGTGGGCGTAAGGGTACCTACAAGCGCGGCGCAACAAAGAAGTACGCCGCCAAGAAGGGACCGCGGAAGGGCGGAACCAAGAAGGGCGGTCGTAAGGGTGCTCGCAAGGGTGCTCGTAAGGGCGGACGCAAAGCCGGAGCGAAGAAGGCCACGCGCAAGTACGCACGTAGGACCGGCACTAAGAAGGGCGGCTCCAGGAAGGGCGCTCGCAAAGGCGCACGCAAAGGCGGAAGAGGCCGCAGCGCCGGCGCCGCTGGCTCTGAATCGTCCTCCGGCTCGAACGGCTCGGAGCAAGCATAGCACCGTCGAACTGAACGGACCGGCGCTCGGTCGCATTCGACACCGGTCCGATCATTTCAACGAACTCGCCGCCCCTCTTGTCTCTCAAGAGGGGCGTTTCTTTTTCGCCGATGCTTGTGCGCCGCGGCTTGGCCGATCGCGCAGTCGCGCTCGGACTTACCTTGTCAGGCACTTGGTCGCGAAATCACGCCAGGTCAGCTCTTTAGCCTGACCGGTCCGTTTCATCTCTTCCCACTCGCGTCCGCAATCGCGCATCCGCGCGCGCGATGCAGCAGGCAAGGCCGGAAACACGGCATCGCTGCCCTGCGGCGTCGGCGTACTCGTCGCACCGGAAGGTGCGGTTTGCTTTGACGACGGCGTCTCGATCTGCGGTGATGCGCGGCCTTTCGAGCCGGTCGCATTTGTCGTGCCAGGAGCACGTGCGGTGTCGCGAAGATCCGTTCCGTCCGGATTTGGCGAGCGAACTTGGCCCTGCTCGCCAAGGTCAGGCGGGCGCGGCGGCGGCATGGGCGCGCTTACATTGTTCTGCGCCGGCGCGGCGGCGCATTCGACCACGCAGCCGAGCAGCGCGATCGCGGTGAGGGCCGCGATTGCGTGCCGAGCGTTCATGGCCGGGACACCTTTGCGCCGCACTCGAAAACGTCTCTCGCGGTTCGCTGCTCATCCCGCTCCGCTCTCTTGCACCTCAATTCGGGCACTCTCGGGACAGCTCGGCAGCTCACTGGGTAATGACGTCGGAGCAGCCAAAGTTGCCTCGCGCGCGAGAAGAGATGATGATTGCGGCTATCGCTGAGGCCGCGTTATCGGGAATGAGCAATGGCAACAGATAGGACAAGCCTCGCAGCTGCAGCACCCTCAGACGCGGTCGTGCCGATCGAAGACACGAGTCTGACCGCCTTCTACAAGGACATGAACCTCGCCGAGCGCCGCACATTCTGGTCCTGCGCGATGGGCTGGGCCCTCGATGGCATGGACTTCATGATCTATCCGCTCGTCATCGGCACGATCATCAAACTGTGGAATGTCGATGCGGGTTCGGCGGGCGCCGCGGTCACGGCAACGCTGCTTGCCTCCGCGCTTGGCGGCTGGCTTGCCGGCTATCTCGCCGATCGGATCGGGCGCGTGCTTACTCTGCAGATCACCATCCTCTGGTTTTCCGCCTTCTCGATCATTTGCGCGCTCGCGCAGGATTTCAACCAGCTTCTCATCGCGCGGACCATTCTCGGCCTGGGGTTTGGCGGCGAATGGGCGGCCGGCGCAGTACTGATGGGCGAAGTCATTCGACCGCAATATCGCGGACGCGCGGTCGGATCGGTGCAGTCGGGTTGGGCGATTGGCTGGGGCCTCGCCGTTCTGTCGCAAGCGATCCTCTTTTCGCTGCTGCCACCGGAACAGGCGTGGCGATGGATGTTCGTGGTCGGCGCAGCGCCGGCGGTGCTCGTGTTCTATTTGCGCCGCTACGTGAAAGAGCCGGAGATCTCCGCCGAGACGCGCCGCCATCAGGCGGCGAGCGGTGATCGACCGGCGATCTGGGAGATTTTCGCCGGACCGATTCTGAAGACGACGATTCTCGCCTCGCTCGTAGCGACGGGAATGCAGGGTGGCTATTATGCGATCACCGCCTGGGTTCCGCGCTTCCTCACGACGGAACGCCACCTGTCGATCGTGTCCTCCACCGGGTATCTCGCGGCGCTGATCATCGGTTCGTTCATCGGTTATCTCATCGGTGCCTGGCTCGCCGACCGGATCGGCCGGCGCAACCTGTTCCTGATCTTCTCGATTGGCGCGATCGCTGTGGTCATCGCCTATACGCAGCTGCCCCTGTCTAACGACATCCTGTGGCTCCTCGGGTTCCCGCTTGGCTTCTTCGCCTCGGGTTATTTTTCTGGAATGGGCGCGTTCCTGACCGAGCTTTATCCGACGCGTCTGCGCGGCTCCGGCCAGGGTTTCTGCTACAATTTTGGACGCGGCATCGGCGCGCTGTTCCCGACTCTGGTCGGTGTCATCTCGGCCTATATGACGCTCGCCAATGCGATCGCGATTTTCGCGGTTGTCGCTTATGGCGTGTTCTTCATCGCCGCCTATGCGCTGCCCGAGACGCGCGGCCGGGTTCTGCGCGCCGACGCCTGAGCCAGTTCATGCATCTGTAGCGGCGGCGCGGGTGAGGCCCGATTGATTGAGACCATCCTGGACATTCGCACCGCGGACGGTGCGATGGAGAGCTTCATCTGCCGGCCGGAACGGAATGCACCCCATCCTGGTGTTCTGTTCCTGATGGATGCCCCCGGTATTCGCGAGGAGCTGCGCGATATGGCGCGCCGGCTCGCCACCGTCGGCTATTACGTGGTGCTTCCCAATCTCTACTATCGCGCCGGACGCGACACTCATTTCGGACCGACGGTCCTAACCAAGGACGACCCCGAATATGCGCGCATGCGCGCTATCCGCACCAAGATGACCATCCCGCCGGTCATGCAGGATGTCGCCGCTATGCTCGACTTCCTCGAGAGGCAACCCGAAGCGACGCGGGGCCGCGTCGGCGTTCACGGCTATTGCATGAGTGGGCCATACGCGCTTGCGGCCGCGGCGCGCTACCCCGATCGCATCGCGGCCGCCGCTTCGTTTTACGGGACTTGGATCGTCAGCGATGCGGAAGAGAGCCCGCACCTTTCTTTGAGCAAGCCCGAGGGTGAACTCTACATTGGCTGCGCCGAGCACGACGAGCTTGCGCCGTTACCGATGGTGGAAGAACTGCGCGGGCTGTTCGAGAAATCCGGCGCCAAGGGAGAGCTCGAAATCTATCGAGGCGTCCATCACGGCTTCGCCTTTCCGAGCCGCTGGTGCTTCGACAAGCCCGCGGCCGAGCGGCACTGGGAGCGGCTGCTGGCGCTATATCGACGCCAGCTTCGATAGACTTGCGTGACTAGCCCACTTCCGCCAGCAGGGACAGCTGCTGACGCGGGCCCTCGCCGGCGACGTCCGTCAGGTAAGTCGGATAGTCGCCGGTAAAGCAATGATCGGTGAATTGCGGGCGGATGGGATCGCGGCCTCTCTCGCCCATCGCCCGATAAATGCCGTCGACAGAGAGGAAGGACAGGCTATCGCAGCCGATATAGTCGCGCATCTCTTCGAGCGTATGCGTCGCCGCCAGCAGCTTTTCGCGCACCGGTGTGTCGATGCCATAATAATCGGGATGGGTGATCGGCGGCGACGAGATGCGGAAATGCACTTCGCGGGCGCCGGCTTCGCGCATCATCTTGACGATCTTCACCGACGTCGTGCCGCGCACGATCGAATCGTCGATCAGTACGATGCGTCGCCCGGCGACGACCGATCGGTTGGCATTGTGCTTCAAGCGCACGCCAAGCTCGCGGCCGGTCTGCGAGGGCTGGATGAAGGTGCGCCCGACATAGTGGTTGCGGATGATGCCGAGCTCGAAGGGAATCCCGGAGGCCTGCGCGTAGCCGATCGCCGCCGGCACGCCCGAATCCGGGACAGGAATCACGACATCCGCATCGGCCGGCGCTTCCTTGGCGAGCTCGGCGCCCATGGCCTTGCGCACGTCATAGACGGGGCGGCCATGCACGATGGAATCCGGTCGCGAGAAATAGATGTATTCGAAGATGCAGGGCCGCGCCGGCTGCGGCGGAAACGGCTTCAGGCTCTCGAAACCGTTCTCGTCGATGACGACCACCTCGCCGTTCTCGATGTCGCGAATGAAATGCGCGCCGATAATGTCGAGCGCGCAGGTCTCCGACGCCAGAATGAACTTGCCGTCGAGCTCGCCGAGCACGAGCGGCCGGATCCCGAGCGGGTCGCGCGCGCCGATGAGCTTCTTGTTCGAAAGCGCAACTAGGGAATAGGCGCCTTCGAGCTGACGGAGCGCGTCGATGAAGCGCTCGATCAGCCGGCGCTTGCGGCTGCGGGCGACGAGCTGCAGCACGACTTCCGTGTCGGAGGTCGACTGGTAGATCGCACCCTCCTCAATGAGGGCGCGGCGAAGCGCCAGCCCGTTCGTCAGATTACCGTTATGGGCGACGGCAAAGCCGCCCTTATCGAGCTCGGCAAAGAGTGGCTGGACATTGCGCAGGATCGTCTCGCCGGTGGTCGAATAGCGCACATGGCCAATGGCCGAGTTGCCGGGTAATCGCTCGATCGTGCTGACGCGGGAGAAGTGATCGCCGACGAGGCCGAGCCGGCGCTCGGAATTGAAGCGCTGGCCGTCGAACGTGACGATCCCCGCCGCTTCCTGCCCGCGATGCTGGAGGGCGTGCAGCCCGAGCGCGGTGAGCGTGGCAGCATCCGGATGATCGTAGATGCCGAAGACGCCACAC
>JAFASC010000101.1 GCA_019244955.1 Methylobacteriaceae bacterium
CTCGTCGTCGGAGACTGTCTTGCCCTGGCCGCGGGCCTCGATGTCCTTGTCCTTGAGCGCCGCATTCATCATGCGGATCGTATCGACGCGCCGCTTGTCGCCGGCCTTCATCGCGGTCTTCAGCTCGGCGTTGAACTGCTCACGCATAAAGTTCTCCTGAATCTCTGCTCAATATAACTGCGCACCGAAATTCCGCTCGGTGTCGAATTCCGGCGCGAGGCGGCCAAGCGGCTCGGCCGCAGGGCCGCCATCGCGGGCCACGAACTCGCCGCTGCCCGGCGCAGCGACACAGCGGCCGTTTTCGGCGATGATCTCGCCACGGCGCAGCACGGTGATCGGCCAGCCGCGTACCGTGCGACCCGCATAAGGCGTGTAGCCAGCGCCGTCGACGACATCGGCGTCGGCGAAGGTCACTCGTTTATCGGGATCCCAGATCGCGATGTCGGCATCGCTACCGACCGCAATGGAGCCTTTGCGCGGCGCGAGCCCATAGATTTCAGCCGGCGCGGTCGATGTCCATTCGACGAATTTTTGCGCGCCGAAGCGGCCCTTTGAAACCATCGCGTCGAACAGCAGCGGCAGGCGCGCCTGCAGTCCCGGCATACCGTTCGGAATCTGTTTGAAGTTTGCCGATGGGCCCGCCATCAGTTTGCCCTTCTCATTGAAAGCATAGGGCGCGTGATCGGAGGAGATCAGCTGCAGATCGCCAAGGCAAAGCGCTTGCCAGAGCGCTTCCTGGTCGGATGTCTCGCGCACCGGCGGCGAGCACATCCATTTCGCGCCGTCGATGCCGGGCTTGTCGAGATCGTGCTTGGTCAAGAACAGATATTGCGGGCAGGTCTCGGCGAATACTTTGAGCCCGCGCCCACGAGCGGCGCGAATGACGCCGACGCCTTCGGCCGAAGACACGTGATAGATCATGATCGGCTGATCGATGAATTCCGCAAAGGCGATCAGGCGCGTGAACGCTTCCACCTCGCCCAAACGCGGATGCGACACCGCGTGATAACGCGGCGCGGTGTAGCCCTTGGCGAGAAGCCGCTTCGATAGCCAGGTAATCATGCCGTGGTTCTCGGCATGGACGAGAACCAGCGCCTTGTTCTCGCGCGCCGCCATCAAGACATCGAGCAATTGCATGTCATCGACGCGCAGGCGGTCGTATGTCATGAACACTTTGAGCGAGGCATGCCCAGCCTTGATCAGCGGCGGCAGTTCGTCGCGCAAAACCTCCTCGCGCGGATCGGCCAGGATCATGTGGAAGCCGTAATCGACGATCGCGCCGCGTCGCGCCAGCGCGTGGTAATCTTCGACGACCTTGGTGAGGCTCATGCCGACATGCTGCGCGGCGAAGCAGAGGACGGTGGTGGTACCGCCGAGCGCAGCGGACTTGGTTGCAGTTTCGAACGTGTCGGAATTGATGAGGCCGGAGGCGGACAATTGCTCGATATGCGCATGCGCGTCGATGCCGCCGGGCATGACGAATTTGCCGGCGGCATCGATGTCGCGTGTGCCCGGCGCGAGGTCGCGGCCGATCGCGGCGATCCTGCCGCCGGCGATCGCGACGTCGGCGTGCGTCGTGTCGGTTGCGGTGACGAGGGTACCGTTGCGGATGACGAAGTCGAAAGATTGCACTATTCCGCCGCTTCCTGCCGCACCGCATCGACGCGGCGTTTCACTACGACCTTGATCGCATCGTCGACGCGATCGCGCGCGTAACGCAGCGCAGTCGGCAGATCGTCGAGAGCGAATGTGTGCGTATGGATTTTCGTCGCATCGAAGCGCTTCTGCGCCATGAAAGCGGCGGCGCGGTGCGTCGCGCTCTTGCCCTCGCCGCGAATGCCGTAGAGATAGATGTTATTGGTGACGAGCGCCGCGACGTCGATCGGCACCGGCTCGTGCGGAAACGCGGCGAGACAGATCTTGCCGCCGCGATTGACCATGCGTGCGGCCTCATCGATCGCGTTCGGCGCGCCGGAGCATTCGAGGACGTAATCGACGCCGCGGCCGTTCATGATGCGCTGCACGGCCGCGACAGCGTCTTCCCTGCGCACGTTGATGACGTGGTCCGCCCCGAGCTCGCGGCCGATCTCGAGGCGGTTGTCGCGCGTACCGGTGAGAATCACGGGGCTCGCCCCAAGCGCCTTTGCCACGGCAACCCCGAGCAACCCGATCGGCCCC
>JAFASC010000240.1 GCA_019244955.1 Methylobacteriaceae bacterium
CGCGGCTTTTCGCCGGACTGGTCGACGCAGAGATAGACCTGCTCGCTGCTTGCGACGACGGTGCCGCCGGCATTGCGCATCTCGAACCAGATGCGCAAGCGCTTGGCATCGTATTCCAGCAAGCGGGCGTCGGCGGTCAGAACCTCCTCTTCGATCACCTCGTGGTGATAATGGATCGTCAGCGTCGTCGTGTAGATCGTGCGGCTCGTTCGATCCCGTCCTTTCGTCTCGACCCCGATCGCCTCCAGAAGCTTGTCGCCCGTACGGCTGAAGACGAGCGCATAATAAGCATCGTTCATGTGGCCGTTATAGTCGATCCAGGTGGGATCAACCGACGTCGTGAAGAGTGGTGATCGTAGTGTCATGACGGCTCGCCGTAAGGGACCGGCTTACCGAAAAGCGGCGCGACGATGCCGTGCGGCCGCGTTGCCGTGCCGTCTGGCCGGCGGGTAAGGGCGACGACCTTGTCGCGTTCCGGCGGCAAGTGGAACCAGTCGTCGGCTGGACGGAAACCGAAATCCTCGATGCGTACGGATTGAGCGAAGGAGGAGGCGCGAAGTCGCAGCTGCGGTGTTTGGCCGTCCTCCTCTAGCGTTACCGCGATCGGCTCGGATGGCGGCAATGCAGCCCGGCCGATCGGTAAATGAAAGGCTTCGGCGATCACCACGCCGGCGGGCGTGGCGAGCGTCGCAACCGTCACGTCATGCGAAGGTGGGCCGAAGCGATAAGCGTAAGGCGTATCGAAAAAGGCGCCCCAGAGATCGACATCCGACAGGGCGATCGTGCTGCGGGCGGGGAGGGTGACTGCGCGCTGCGCCCGCATGACGCTGGTCTTGCCGTCGTTCAGGCATTCGAGCGTGACGATCGCCTCGATCGCCTCGGCCGTCTCGTTGATGAGATGCAGCATCATTCCGTTGACGCCCTCGTCGGCGACGACGAGCTGCACGCGCCGGAAGGCGCGCCTTAATGCATACCACGCCGATTTGGGCTCGCCGCGCCAATCGAGCACGCCCCAGCCGGATGATGCCCAAAGATCCTTAGAGAACCAGACGAGGCCGCCCCGGGTCGGCGAGCCGGCGCGGCGCCATTCGGCGAATGTCGCTTCCATCGCTTCGGCGACCGTGGCGCGCCCGAGGTTGAGATAGTGCTGCGGATCGCGCCCACGCAGCTCCTGCACGTCCACGCCATAAAGATCCCCGACATAGTGATCGCGGACCTGTTCGAAATCCTGACTCGCCCCCCAATCGCGCGGAATGCACGCGTTCCACAGCGGATTTGCCAGCGGCTCGTCGCCGAAATCGCGGGCGACGCTTGCCGCATCCGGCACGTTCGCGAAGCCGAGGCATTCGGATGCGAAGCGCACATTTGCGCGGCGCGCATCTTCCAGCGGGCGGCGGTAGGCCCCGACACCGTAATAATGCGCGACACCGCAATCCGAGTGAAAGGGCAGGGCGCCGCCGGACGGCGAGTTCTCGACGTAAGTGCAGTCGGGCCGCATCTCGCGCGTGATCGCGGGCAGGACTTCGTCAAAGAGCGGCGAGCGCCAGCTTTTCTCCGGCACGCCCATCATCGCGGCCTGCTGATAGACCTCGCTGCCGCCGCACAGGATCGCCAGCGCGGGCGACGCTTGGGTGCGATCGAGAAAGGCGCGCGCTTCCTCTTGTATGAGCTTGCGGAAATCTGGATCGCCGATCGGATAGTCGAAATTGGCGAACTGAAAATCGTGCCAAAGGAGAATGCCAAGCTCGTCGCAGAGCTCGAAGAAAGAATTGCTCTCGTAAACAAACGTGCCGCCGACGCGCAGCATGTTCATGCCGGCGTCACGCGCTCGCTGCAGCAGAGGCAGGAGTGCTTCGCGCGAGCTGTCGAGGCCGATCGGATCGGCAGGCGTCCACACGACGCCGCGGCAGAAGATCGGCACGTCGTTGACGATCAAGCCGAAGCCGCGGCCGTCCGCGCCGCGATCGATCTCGATATTGCGAAAACCAACGCGGCCTAGGTCGATCTTTGTCTCGCCGACCTGCGCAGTCACCTTGTGCAAACTTGGTTCGCCATGCGTGTGCGGCCACCATTTTGCGGCGTCGGCAACGCGCAGCGTACCTTCGTAGACCTCAGCGCGCGTTTGGCGCAGCGTCGTTGTTTCACCGGCGCATGTCAGTATCGCCTCACTGTCTTGCGCGCCGTGCATCTCGATCCTCACATCGAGGACGCCGGTCGAATTTTCCAGCCGCGGCTTCAGATCGGCATGCAACGCGCGAACGGGGGAGTGCGACACAAGCTCGATGTCCCGCCACGGGCCAACCGGGGGTGCGGGTGGCGCAAATCCCGGCATGCGGCCGAGCGCCGTCGTGCGCACGTTGCGCAAGCCGGAGGGCTGGATCATGCGTGGGCGCCAGCGCGCGCGGCTCTTGTTTTCGAGAAACGGCGTCAGCGCGCGAAAGCGAATTTCCAGGCGGTGCTTGCCGGAAAGATTTACATCGCATGTCAGCGGCACGAACATGCTTCGTGACGAGCCGATATGCTCGCCATCCAGAAAGATGTCGGCGATCGTCGCCAGTCCGTGAAACTCGATGCAATGCGATCCGTTGGCTTCGAAATCGCAGCGGTACCAAACCTCGCCTTCATCGAGCGGAACCGGATCGTTCCATGACCAGCGGCAGGCTTGAATCAAAGCGTCGGCGATTGTGCCGGCAACGCGCGCCTCGTTGAAATCGGCGTCTAACAGAACTCTGCCTTGCTGCATGACGACGGCCGACCAGCGGCGTAGCGCCGTAAATGTCTGTCCGGTGAAGCTGTGAATGCGCGCCACGAGCGGCCTCTGAAGCCTGGGCGCCGAGCTTATGCGATTCGCGCGAGGTTCTCGAAAACCGTGTCGTAAGCCTGTGCGATCGGCGCCAGCGCCTCTTCGAGGCCGGCAAAACGCTTGCGGGCGACGGCGCGGGCGAGCTGGAATTGCAGGCTTTTGGCGCCGCCGGAGACCGCCTTGCATGCGGCGATCGCATCCCGCGCCTCGCCCCCGGCGAACAACCATTCGAGATGGCTGCCGCAGAGCTCGAAATTGGCCCCGAGCTGGCGCAGCGTGTTGAACGCATAAGCGTGGAAGAAATCTGGTGCGCGCTTTGCGACGGCTTCTGCCTGCCCCCCAATTGCCGTCGCAAATGCCCGCACGGGGTTTTGCTTCGGGCGGCGCGCGTAATGCTGGCGCAGGCGCGCTAGAGCGGCAGCGCGGAGGCGGTCGCCTTGCAGCGGCTCCCGATCGAAGCGCACGAATTCGACATACGGAAACAGAACGTCGTCGCGATGCTGCTGCGGCAGCTTCGTGAATACCCCGTCGTAATCCTCACCCTCGAGCGCAAAGAACCCCGCATTGTGGAAATATTCGAGCGAGCGAGACGCGGGATCGATGCGATTGGCCGCGATCGTGGTCTTCGTGTGCTGGCGGCGGTAGGAAACGCCGCGCGTATCGGGAAGGTAGAAGCCGTCGACCTCTATGAGCACCGCACGGCCGCGCGAAGCCTGCTCGATTGCGTGCGCCTCGACGCAATCGTAGATCGAGAGTTCCTGCACGATAGCGCCATAGAGCGCCGCGAGATCGTGCAGCGGGAACTTGAAGAACGTGAACTGATCGCCTTCCCAATCCTGAGTGAGCGTGAAGCCGAGCCCCGCTTCCGGCTGAAAGCCGCGTGCCGCCAAAAGCTCGATCCACAAATCGACGTAGCAATTCGTCTCCGGCCAATCCCGCGCCTCGTCATGCAATGCATGACGTACATGCTCTGCCGGATGTAGCGCTGTGATCGCGTATGGCGCCTCAGCCCCAGAGGGCGTCGCGTACGCTAGAAGGCCAGGAGGCGACATTGAAACCGTGGTGTTTGAAGAGAGCGAGCGTCAAGCGCTCCAATCCGAAGCCGACGCAGGCGGTATGCGCGACACCGCCGCTTTGCGTGCCGATGCCCCAGGTTAGGCCGAAATGATCCTGATGATAGTTGAAGGAGAGACACGCGGTCGGCTTCTCGACGCTTTCGATCGGCACGAGAAGCTCGAATTTCAGCCCCTGATCGCGTTGGCTCGAGGCCATGATGTGGCCGGCGCGCCCGAAGAAGGGATCGTTGGCGACATCGACTTCGAAGGGAATCGCGAGCTGGTGGACGAAGTCGCGGCCGCGTTCGAGCCACACCGCCCGAAACGCCGTCACCTGTTCCGGCGTGCCGATGCGGACATATTCCCGCATGCGGAACATTTGCATGCGCGCCGGATCCTTCGACGGCTCGCGGCGGAAGCAATAGGATTGCAGATCGAAGAGCAGCCCCGGCTTCGGCAGCGGTCCGCGCTTGGCAACAGCGGGGTAGAGCGGGTAGCAGGCGGCGGGCGCGAGCACGATGTCCGTGACGCGCTGGTCTGCGGTCCAATCCTCGCCGCCTTCCAGCTTGGCGAGCAGTGCATTGTGGGCGCGCTCGTAACCGTCAAAGCTATGGACGGTGCCGGCAAGCTGCGGGAAGCTTTTAAGATAGCCGCTCTTCTCGAACAGCGCACGGTTCATGCCGGGCGGAAATCGCACCACTTCGGCCTTGTCTTCATCTCCGTAGCGCGAGATCAGATTTTCGAGGCCGGTGATGACGCGCTCGAACGTGCCGCCGCGGCCGTAAAGGCCATCGACGCCAGTGTCGATGAGCAGCCCGTGCTCGAACAGGCCGTCGAGAAATGTCTCGCATTTGACGCACATGGGGGATCAGCTCGCGAGATGCGGATCGAGGCGATGGATCAACAACAGGTTCGACATGTTGCCGAAGATGCGGTCGTTGCTGATCATGATCGGCGCGGAGAGGACGTCGCGCATGTGCCGGCCGATGCTGAACGGGGTGTCGTTCTTGTAACCGAGAATGCCGCAGACCAGCATCGCGTGGTTGATGATCTCGCCGGCAAGGCGCGAGGCGCCGACCTTGATGTTGTTCATGGCCACCGCGAACCCGACCGAGGTCAATTCGTCATTGTCGGCCTGAGCACGCGCGAAGCGGCGCAACCCGTCGAGCGTGTTGGCGCGCATGAGCTGCAGCATGCTGGCGGCTTCTGCGACGCGCAGTGCCCCCGGCGGGGTCACGTTGGGCCGGCCCTTAGCCTGTGCACGCACGAAGTTCTGCGCGCGGGCGAGCGCATTGTTGGCGACGCCGAACCACACTGCGCTCCACAGGAGATGCGAGGTTGCAAGCATCGATTGCGCCGCGATCTCGGCGAACGGCTTCGGCAGGATTTGCGCGGC
>JAFASC010000025.1 GCA_019244955.1 Methylobacteriaceae bacterium
AGATCGGCGTAGACCGATTCCGAGGGAACGAACAGAACCGCCAAATCCTGGGTTTCGCCCGGCAGGAAATAGCGCTCGCGGATATCGCGCACATGCTTACCGATGTCATTGCGCACGCGCGCCAGCGCCTGCTTGCGCAACTCGTCGGTGTCGGCGGCTTTTAGCGCCGAGAAAGCCTCGAGCGGAAACTTGGCGTCGATCACCAGCACGCGATCGTCGCCGGGGAGGCGGATGATGCAGTCCGGGCGCGTGCGATTGCTCAAAGTATACTGGAACTCGTAGGCCGAGGGCGGCAGTCCGTCCTTGACGATCGCCTCCATGCGGCCCTGGCCGAAGGCGCCGCGCGCCTGCTTGTTGGCGAGAATGTCCTTCAGCCCGACGACCTCTTGCGTCAGGCCTGTGAGCTTCGCCTGCGCCGCATCGATTACCGCGAGCCGCTCGTTCAATTTGGCGAGATGATCGCCGGTCGCGCGCGACTGGTTCTCGAGCCCCTGGCCGACGCGCGTCCCGACGGCGTCGAGCCGCTCGCTGACCAGCCGCGAAAGATCTGCCTGACGCGAGCCGACCGCCTCGGCAAACGCCTGCACGCGGCCGGCAAGCTCGCTGCCGTTGCGGGCAAGCTCGCCCATCCGCTCGTCGAATTCGCGCTGGCGGCGCAGCGCTTCTTCCGCGGCTTCGACGCGCGCGCGGCTCGCTCGGATCAATGCCACCGTCGCCGCTCCCAGCAGCAGCAACAGCAGCGCCACCGCCGCCAAAAGCCCATGGGCAAACGTGACCGGCGTCGCGCCTGCCGAAAAGAGAACCCTGTCCATGCCTGCAGTCTAGGCTGATTCGGGCCGCCCGGAACAGAGTGCGAACGGACGTTTGCTTCGCACGGCCACGCCGGAACCGATTTCGACGTTTCCCATTGGTAGCCGAGAGCCGGTGCGGGCAATGCCCGAGCCTCAGCTCAGCCAATTCACACGGAGACGCAAATGGGCCTGTTCACCAAAGACATCAAAACGTTCGAAGACCTCTTCGAGCACACGCTCAAGGACATCTACTACGCCGAAAATCAGATCGTGAAGGCGCTGCCGACCATGATCGAGAAAGCAACGCGCGTGGAGCTGAAAAACGGCTTCAAGAAGCATCTCGAGGAAACGAAGACACACGTCACTCGGCTCGAGCAGGTCTTCAAGCAGCAAGGCCTCGAGCCGAAGGGCACCACGTGCCCGGCAATCGACGGTATCATCAAGGAAGCCAACGAGGTCGCCGGCGAGATTTCCGACAAGCAGGTGCTCGACGCGGCACTGATCGCCGCCGCGCAGGCGGTCGAACATTACGAAATGACTCGCTACGGCACCTTGATAGCGTGGGCGAACCAGCTCGGTCGCAAGGACGCCGCCAAACTCTTCGAGCAGACGCTAAAAGAAGAAGAAGCGACCGACAAGAAACTGACGACCCTCGCCGAGACCAAGGTCAACAAGGCGGCTGCGTAAGCTAGCGTAGCGCATTTCAGGTGTAGCGAAGGGCGCTCGGCCAGTCGGCCGGGCGCCCTTGACGTTTGTGTGCATAAGCGTGGACTTTCCCAGGCTCGGAGAGCACGCTTTGCATTCGTTCCTCGCATATGCCCGAACAGGCGCGCGATGACCGCCTTCATCTGGATCATCGTGCTGCTGCTCGGCGCTGTTGCACTGACCGCGCTGGCGCGCCGCGTCGGCGCGCCCTATCCGACGTTTCTGGCGATCGGCGGCGCCTGCCTCGCTCTCGTCCCCGACGGACCGCACTGGACGCTCGATCCGAGCCTCGCGCTTGCCTTGTTCGTCGCGCCCGTGCTGATGGATGCGGCCTATGACACATCGCTGCGCGACGTGCGCGACAATTGGCAGCCGATTTCTGCGCTTGTCATCATCGCCGTCGGGCTGACCACCGTTGCCGTCGCGCTGATCGCGCGATGGCTCGTGCCGGACATGCCGTGGGGCGCTGCGATTGCGCTCGGCGCGATCGTGGCGCCACCTGATGCCTCTGCGGCGATCACTATTCTGCGTCAGGCGAAACTGCCGCATCGACTGGCGAAAATCCTTGAAGGCGAAGGCCTGCTCAATGACGCAACGGCGCTGTTGATCTATCGTGTTGCGGTCGTCGCCGTGGCGAGCGGCGGCGTTAGTTTCGGCCAGGTGCTCGGCACGTTTGTCATTGCCGTGCCGGCGAGCCTGGTTGCTGGCTATGTGCTCGGGCGCATTGCAATGCGCGTGCTCGCATTGCATCGCGAAGCGCCAATGGCCATCATCTCGCAGTTCTGCTCGACATTCGGCGTATGGATTGTCGCCGACGCGATCGGACTTTCCGCCATTCTCACGCTTGTCGTCTACGCGATGACCATCGCCTGGACGGCGCCGATCCGCACGCCGGCGCGAATACGGGTTCCCGCTTATGCCGTGTGGGAAACCGCGGTCTTTGTCTTGAACGTGCTCGCTTTCGTCCTGATCGGCATGCAGGTCGGCCCCATCCTCGAGCGGCTCGATCCCTGGCAAAAGCTGCATTACGGTTTGTTTGCGCTTGCCGTGCTTGCGACGGTGATCGTGGTCCGGATTGTGTGGTGCATGTCGTATAACGCAGCAATGCGGATGCGCATCGCGCGGCACGGGTTCAACCCGCGTCGGCCAATGCTGCGGCCGAGCGTCGGCAGCGGCCTCGTCATCTCATGGACGGGCATGCGCGGCATCGTCACGCTTGCGGCCGCTTTCGCATTGCCAGACGGCTTTCCCGATCGCGATCTGATCTTGCTGACGGCATTCTGCGTCGTTCTCGGGACGATGCTGATTCAGGGCCTGACGCTAAGTCCTTTAGTCGCGCGATTGAATTTTGACGAATACGATCCGGTGGCGCACGAAGTCGCGCAGGCGCGCGTTGCGGCCTATCGCGCTGCGCTGGCTACGCTCGAGGGCGATTCCACCGAGGAAGCCAAGCTCCTGCGCAAGGAGCTTTCAAAGCTGCTGGCGCAGGCGGAAGGCAGCGACGGCACGTCCTTCGAGGGCCCGCTTGACTCGTTGCGGCTGCGCGGGATCGCGGTGGCCCGGCAAACGACATACGAATTGCGGATCAGTGGCGAGATTGGGGACGACGCCTATCACGTGCTGGAGGAAGAGTTCGATTGGGCCGAGATGAGCGCCGGCGCGCAGGGGAGGTGAGCCGTCATTGCGAGCGAATGCGCCGCTGTCATTCCCGCGAAAGCGGGAATCCAGGGGCAAAAGTCACCGAGGACCTGGATTCCGGATCGCGCGTTCCGCGCGTCCGGAATGACATGCGTCTAGCCGCGCGTCACTTCAACAAATGCCCGCGCCCGGCCTTCCGGATCGGCGTTGCGCAAGACGTCGGTGACGACAGCGATCGAATCCGCGCCGGCGGCGAGGACGCCCGATGCACGCTCCAGCGTGATGCCGCCGATCGCGACAAGCGGCAGCGCGCCGATGCGGCGCTTCCATTCGCCGATCGTGTCCAGCCCCTGCGGCGCAAAGCGCATCTCTTTGAGGATTGTCGGATAGATCGGGCCGAGCGCGACATAATCGGGTTCCGCCGTGAGCGCGATTTCCAGCTCGGCATGGGTGTGCGTCGATATCCCGAGCTTCAGTCCGGCGCGCTTGATCGCGTCCACATCGGCCGCCGCTAAATCCTCCTGGCCGAGATGCACATAATCGCAGCCGGCATCGATCGCCGCCTGCCAATAATCGTTGACTATGAGTTGGGCGCCGTGCTCAGCGCAGAGCCGCTTCGCCCCGGCGAGGTTGCGCGCGATTTCATCCGCGCTCCTATCTTTCACGCGCAATTGCACAAGCTTGACGCCGCACGGCAGCAGACGCGCGAGCCACTGCGCGCCGTCGACGATGAGATAAAACCGGTCGAGCATTCAGGCCGCGGTAAAAGCGCGGCCGATCACCGGTGTCGATGGCGAGGCCATGTCGCGCGGCTCCATCGGATCGGCGAGGCGCGCCAGGCGGCCCGCCTCCACGGCCTGCGCGAAGGCGCGCGCCATGACGACGGGGTCCCCCGCTTTGGCAATCGCCGTGTTGAGCAGGATCGCGTCGTAGCCGAGCTCCATCGCCGCCGCCGCATGCGACGGCGTGCCGATGCCGGCATCGACGACGAGCGGCACGTCGGGGAAATGCGCGCGCATCGCCCGCAAACCGTAAGGGTTGTTGAGCCCGCGGCCGCTGCCGATCGGTGCGCCCCACGGCATCAAGATTTCGCAGCCGGCATCGACGAGCTTTTCGGCAATGCCGAGGTCTTCGGTCGTGTAGGGGAAGACCTGAAACCCGTCGCGCGACAGGATGCGCGCGGCTTCGACGAGGCCGACCACATCGGGCGCGAGCGTGTCGTCATCGCTGATCACTTCGAGCTTGACCCACGGCGTGTCGAACACCTCGCGCGCCATTTCGGCTGTCGTCACCGCTTCCTTCACCGTGTGACATCCCGCGGTGTTCGGCAGCACGCGCACGCCGAGCTCGCGAATGAGTTGCCAGAAACTTGTGCCCGCGCCGCTGCCGCCGGATTCGCGGCGCAGCGACACGGTGACGATCTCCGCTTCCGAGGCGCGGATCGCATCGGCGAGAATTTTCGGCGACGGATATTGCGCGGTGCCGACAAGCAGCCGCGACGACAAGCGCGTGCCGTAGACCTGCCAGTCGTCTTCACGCGAATCCTGCAACTCAGCCACCTTGCTTTGGCACCAGAATTTCGATCTCGTCGCCTTCGACGATCTGCGTCTGCGCGCGGTCTTTGCGCCGCACGAAATCGCGATTGCGCGCCGTCGCCACAACCGCGTCTTCGTATTCGAGTTCGGCAAGCAGGGCGGCGAGCGTCTCCGCCCGCACCTCACACGGCTTGCCGTTGACGCTGATCTGCATCCATGACCTCGGGGAAGTGCGCATCGTCAAAGATAATGTCCGCCGCCATGCGCGCCAGCGCCGGCGCGAGCAGGAAGCCATGGCGGAAGAGCCCGTTGATGTAGAGCGTGCGTCCGTCTTTGCGAATGCGCGGCAGATTGTCGGGGAAAGCCGGCCTGAGATCGCTGCCGAACTCGACGATCTCGGCTTCAGCGAAGGCCGGATGCAGCGCGTAGGCGGCGTTGAGCAGCTCCATCGCCGAGCGCGCGGTGACGTGGCCGGCGCGTTCGCTCTCGATCATCGTCGCGCCGAGCATGAAGCGACCTTGCCCACGCGGCACGATGTAAATGGGCCAGCGCGGATGCAGGAGCCGCACGGGCCGTGACAGCGCGATCTCGTGCGTCTCGAGGACCAGCATCTCGCCTTTGACACCGCGCAGATCGGTGAGCGCATCCCGGGCGGCAAGGCCGCGGCAATCGAGGGTCCACTCGGCTTCGGTGTCCTGGCCTGCCTCGCTGCCGAAAGAGAAGGTGACATTCGCCATTGCCGAAAGCCGCCGCGTCAATTCCGCCACCGCGAAACGCGGATCGAGATGCGCTTCCTGGGCGAAGAACAGCGCGCGATCGAAGCGGCCGGCGAGGTCCGGCTCGAGCACAGCAATGGAATCGCTTTCGATCATCTCGTGCGCGCTGGTGCGCCGCGCGAAGCGCGCCAGCTCCGGCTTGTCGCGCGCTGGCGCGACGACCAGGCTGCCCTCGCGCCGCGCCACCGGCACGATCTGCGTCCAATAGGTCAGCGACTCCTGGCCGAGGCGGCCGATGAGCGGCTCGGCGCTCTCGCCCTCGCACCACGGTGCCAACATGCCGCCGGCATAGAAGGAGCAGCCAAGCCCCGGCGCTTCGCGGCGTTCGACCAGCTCGACCGCAGCGCCGCGACGGGCGAGCTCATAGGCCGCTGTCAGGCCGGCAATGCCGGCGCCGACGACACGCGCGGAGGGCCGTTCTGCGATGGAGGGGGAAAGGGGCACCGCGTCGATCGCCTCCCTACGCCGGAATGATCCGGATCAGGTTCAAAGGGTCGCCGCGCCGGTAAAACCTCGTCGGCCTCTCAGCCCCTTGCCGGGGCTCCCCTGGTCATGAGCGATTTAGGCGCGGAGGGCCAGAATCGTCAACCGGAGCAGAAAGATCGCGCGTTTTCGCGAATTCGCGATTTTGCGCTACTGCAGCGCTTACGTAATCCCACCTGATGCGTTGAGAACAATATGGAACTGGGCTTCTTCACCATGCCCATGCACCCCGTCGGCAAGGACTGGCGGGTGTCGCTGCGCGAGGACCGCGAGGCCTTTCTTCTCGCCGACGAACTCGGCTTCCTCGAGGGCTATGTCGGCGAGCATGCGACCGACTTGGCCGAGAACATCACCTCCTCAACGATGTTCATCGCTTCCCTTGCCAGCGCGGTGAAGCGCATGCGGCTCGGCACCGGCACGGTCAATATGCCGAACAGCCATCCGGTGGCGATCGCCTCGCAGATCGCCATGCTCGATCACATGCTCGACGGCCGGCTGATCTTCGGCATCAGCCCCGGCGGGCTTCTCTCCGATGCCGAGATTTTCGGCAATCTTGATAATAATCGTAACGACATGTTCCTGGAAGCGATCAATCACGTGATCGCCATCTGGGCCGCTGAGGCGCCGTACAACATTCACGGCAAGTACTGGAACATTTCGACCGCGCGCACGCTGATGGCCGATATCGGTCAGGGCATCGTCCCGCGCCCGCTGCAACAGCCGCACCCGCCGATAATAGTAACGGCGGTAGCACCGTTCTCACAAGGCGTTACGGAAGCAGCAGCGCGCGGCTGGGATCCCATCTCGGCGAATTTCCTCATGCCCGAATGGGTGAAGAGCCACTGGCCGAGATATGTCGAGGGTTGCGAACGCGGAGGGCGCGCCGCAGATCCGGCGAGTTGGCGCGTGGCCAAAAGCATTTTCGTTGCTGACGACGCGAAGACCGCGCGCGAATATGCAACGCGCGAAAACAGCCCTTATCGTCAGTATTATCACTCGCTGTTCACGAAACTGAAGACCGGCGGACGTCTCAATCTGTTCAAGACCTATCGTGATCAGCCCGACGACGAGGTGACGCTCGAGGCAATCTGCGACAAGCTCATCATCTACGGTACGCCGGATCAGGTTGCAGACAAACTCCTTGCATTCCAGGAGCAGGTCGGCGAATTCGGCACGCTGCTTTACGCCGGCAAGGATTGGGCCGATCGCGATCTCGGCCGGCGCTCCATGGTGCTTATGGCCGAGAAAGTGATGCCAGCCGTCAAAGCGGGGCGGAGAACCGCGAGCAGGGCGGCGGAATAGGCTACGCCGCCGCCTTCAGCTTATGCGCATTCGGAATCGGCAGCGGCTCGTTGGCGCTGTCCAGAAATTCCACTGTCGTGAAGACGAGTTCGCTGTTTCCGATATTTTCCAAATCGTGCAGCTTGTATTCGCCCTTGCCGAAATGCAGGTGCTTCGTCTCACCGGGATAGTGCGTCGCTTCGTACGTGGTACCGTCGCCGACATGCGAGCGGGCGCGCCCGGCCGTCACCGCCGTCCAGAAATAGTCCAGCACATGGCGATGAAAGCCGATGCGCTCGCCCGGCTTGAGCGTGATCTTCCACACGCGCACTTTGTCGGTCTCCGAAAGCAGCGTGTCGCCCACACAACCGTTGAACGCGTTGCGCTCAAAATCCTGTTTGACATGATCGGGCCAATCGGCTCCGGCTTTCGCGGCAATCATGGCGTTCTCCCTTTGCTGCAATCATAAGCCTTCGACCCGCGCTGTGTCGACCGCCACGCCCGCTTTATCCTGAACAGGAATGCCTATGCCGCGCCGCGCCCTGATTGTCGGAGGATCCATGGCGGGTCTTTGCGCCGGGCTTTTCCTGAAACAGCGCGGCTGGTCGGTCGAGATCTATGAACGCTCCCCGGACGAATTGACAAGCCGTGGCGCCGGCATCGTCTCGCATCCGGAATTGCTGGCCCTGCTTGCGGAAACTGGCGCGGACACCGATACCGAGTTCGGCGTGCCCATCGGCGACCGGCGCGTGGTCAATCGCGACGGCGAGATCGTCGCGCGTTTTCATTACCCACAGATTGCGACCTCGTGGACACGGCTCCTGCATATGCTCGGCGATATCTTTCCGCCCGAGCACTACCATCTCGGCAAGAACGTCACGGCGGTTTCTGCCGACGTGCAGCACGTGCGGATCGAATTTGATGATGGCACGAGCGCCTCCGGGGATATTCTCGTCGGCGCGGACGGCATCCGCTCGACGATCCGCGGCTTTGTTCTGACCGACGCGGAGCCGTTATACGCCGGCTATGTCGGGTGGCGCGGGCTCGTGCGCGAACGCGACATCCCGCGCGACCTTCGCTCGGACGTGTTTTCGACGATGATGTTCTGCCTACCGCCGGGCGAGCAGATCATCTGCTACCCCGTTGCCGGGCCTGGCGACGATCTGCGCCCGGGACACCGCTCACTCAACCTCATCTGGTACGTTCCGGCCGGCGACCGCCGCGAACTCGGTGCGCTTCTTACGGATGTCCACGGCACGACCCATTCCGGGTCGATCCCGCCGCCGCTGATCCGGCCGGACGTCGTCACGGCCATGCGCGCCCATGCGGAGGATGTTCTGGCGCCACAATTCCGCGCCCTTCTGCCGCTGGCGCCGCAGCCTTTCCTGCAGCCCATCTACGACTTCGAATCCGGCCGTATGGTCCGGGACCGCATTGCTCTCATCGGCGATGCGGCGTTTGTCGCGCGGCCGCATGTCGGGGCCGGGGTCTACAAGGCCGCAGGCGATGCGCACGCTCTCGCCATGGCGCTCGGCGAGGGCAGGGATATCGACGCGGGATTACGCCGTTTTGAGGCGGAACGGCTGCCAATCGGCCGCCGCATCGTTGATTTCGGGCGATATCTGGGCCATTGCCTGCGCGACGACTTCGGCACCGAGCGCGAGCGGCAAGCCGCCGCACATCATCGTTCGCCCTTCGGCATCATAGAAGAGACCGCGCGGCTGGCTTTCCTCTATCGGACCGGAGAATAGGTTTCGGTCCGACGGCTGCGCTGCAAGATAGCCACACTCCTCCGCGAATATCGAGTCGTCCGCTGTTCCGGCGGGCGCGAGCGCAAGGCGTCACAAAAACGCCCTGCTATTCGCAGCTTCTTAACCACGAGCCTGATACCACGATCGGGTGGGAATCTGCCCCTTCCGGGGCCCTGCGATCCGCCTCAGCGGCGGCATTCCTTGGGTCCGCCGGCGGACCTAAACAAGACACGAACCGGCAGACGAAGCGCGTTTGCCACGATGTATGGAGCCCTTGGTGACCAAAGCTTCCTCTCCCTTCTCTCGACGTAGCCTCCTTGGCGGTCTCAGCGTCGCGACGATGTGCATGGCGGCTTCCGCGGCCTTCGCCGCGCCGGGCAATCTCTTCGGCGAACAGGCGGAATGGGCGCAGCGCTACGATGCCGACACACGTCTCACGGTGCCGCGCTCGACGACGCCGATCCTTTCGCAGCAGACGCTTGTGGCGACGGAAAACGCGATCCAGCAATATCAGCGGATCGTCGCCAGTGGCGGCTGGGGCAGCCTGCCGAACACCAGTCTGAAAATCGGCTCGAACAGTTCCGCGGTCGTGGCTTTGCGCCGCCGTCTCGTCGGTTCCGGCGATCTCGATGCGGAAGCCGGCGCCTCTCCCGTCTTCGATTCCTATGTCGAGGCCGGGGTGAAACGCTTCCAGGCCCGCCACGGTCTCGGCGAGACCGGCATCGTTTCCGAACAGACGCTGGCGGCCATGAACGTGCCGGCCGAAGTGCGGCTGCGCCAGCTCGAGACCAACCTCATTCGGCTGCGCTCCTTTTCGGGCAATCTCGGCCGCCGCTATGTCACCGCCAACATTCCGGCCGCGGCGGTGGAGACGGTTGAAGACGGCATGGTCGTCACCCATCACGCCGCCGGTGTCGGCAAGATCGATCGCCAGTCGCCGATCATGCAAACCAAAGCGACCGACATCAATTTCAATCCGTTCTGGACCGTTCCCGCATCGATCATCCGCAAGGATCTGATCCCGAAGATGCAGAAAGATCCGAACTATCTCAGCGACAACAAGATACGCGTCATCAACAAGGACGGCGTCGAAGTGCCGCCGAGTGCCATCAACTGGCATTCGCTTGAGGCGGTGAACTACAAGTTCCGCCAGGACCCTGCGGCGGATGTGAATTCGCTCGGCTTCGTGCGCATCAACATATCCAATCCGTACGGCGTCTACATGCACGATACGCCGGCCAAGGGCATTTTCGGCGACGATTTCCGCTTCGTTTCGTCGGGCTGCATGCGCGTGCAGAACGTCAAGGACTATGTCACCTGGCTCTTGAAAGAGACGCCCGGCTGGACGCGCGACAAGATCGACGAGGCGATCCGCTCGGGCGAGCGCATCGACGCGAAGCTGGCGCAGCCGGTGCCGGTCTACTGGGTCTACATCACGGCCTGGGCGACGCCGGAGGGCATCGTGCAGTTCCGCGACGACATCTACCAGAAGGACGGCTTCGGCCCGGTCGCCTCCGTGGCGCCGCAGGCGACCCAGCCCGTCGGTTATCAGGGTAACCGAGGCTACGAGCAGCCCGCGGGTTACCAGCAGGCGGCGCCGCAGCACTATGCGCCGGCGCCCCACGCTTCGCCCTATGCGCCGGAAGGCGCGGCAGCCGGCGGCGCGCTCGCCCCGATGAGCGACGACGAGGATTGAAGCAACAGGCTTCCGCCCGGCAAAAGCCCGCCATTTCGGCGGGCTTTTTTCATGTAGCTTTTCCGTTCCGCTGATGCTCTCCTTGCGCGCGTGCAATGCGGCAGCGGAGGCCACATGCTCACTGCGATCGGCATCATCCTTCTTCTGATCCTCCTCGCGATCGTGGCGGCGTTCGCTTATGCCTCGACGAAGCCCGACGATTTCCGCCTCGAGCGCACGACCAGCATCGATGCGCCGCCCGACACGATCTTCCCGCTCCTCGACGATTTCCGCCGCTGGGCCGAATGGTCGCCCTGGGAGGACAAGGACCCCGCGATGAAGCGCACCTATGTCGGTGCGCCGGCGGGGCAGGGCGCTGCCTATGCGTGGCGCGGCAACCGCAATGTCGGGGCGGGACGCATGGAGATCGTCGAGACGAGCCCGCCGCTGCGGCTCCTCATCGATCTGCATTTCTTGAAGCCGTTCCAGGCGCGCCACCAGACCGAGTTCCATCTCGAGCCGGCAGCCGCGGGCACGGGCGTCGCAACGCGCGTCACCTGGAGGATGCACGGGCGCGCCCATCCGATGATGAAGACGATGGCGCTATTCATGGACATGGACCGCATGGTCGGCCGCGATTTCGAGACGGGCCTCGCCAACTTGAAGCGCATCAGCGAGAATCCGGGCCTGCCGCCGTAAGCCGCACGCGCGAGAGGGGCGCGATACAATAGGCGCGCGTCATCCTTGTTGCGCCTGACGGCGCCAGCGAAAACCATCTTTGCGCATCAGCTTATCCGAAAACCGCTTCGCACTTTTCGGGCTGATGCAAGTGAGGACACGGGCGCCGAGCGGCCGTACCTAAATTTAAAAGACCGGTCACCCGGCGCCTCGTGTGCGGCGGTTTCTGTCTGTCGCGTCCCGCATGACTGTGGATCCGGAGCGATACGGAAACCTCGCCGTCCGTTGCGGCGGCGATATCCTC
>JAFASC010000072.1 GCA_019244955.1 Methylobacteriaceae bacterium
TCGGCATCGTTGTCCTTGACGCGCTGCAGCCGCGCGATGTGGCCGATCGACCGCAATGTCGTGCCGCCGATCTTGCGCACGCGCTCGGCCATGTCGTCGGTCGTCGCGAAAATCTGCTCCGATTGCTCGTCGAGCAGCAAATGATAATCGCGGAAATGCGGCCCACTCATGTGCCAATGAAAGTTCTTCGTCTTCAGATACAGCGCGAACGTGTCGGCGAGGAGCTCGTTGAGCGCGCCGGAAATGTCCTTCGTGGCGTTCGACTTGAGGTCTGTGGGGGTTGCCAGGGGGGCTTTGGCGCGCTCTTCCAGGGCCTTGCGGTCGGCCATGTCCGTCTCCTTCGGTGTTGGGATTGCAGCTCGGCGAAGTCCCATATAGGGCGCTTCTCGCGACATGCCGAAAAATCCCTACTATTCCGGGCCGCCTTCCGATCATTTTGACGGAACCCGCTTTTTCTATCCCGGCCATCCGACCGACCGCAGTCGGCTCGATCTCCTGAAGTGGAAATTCGGCGGCGGTCCGCGTCCGCCATGGCCTGCCGAATTCCCGGGCTTCCGCGACACGCCGCCGCAGCGCGTGGAAGGTGTGGCACTGCGCGTCTCCTTCGTCGGCCATGCGAGCGTGCTCATCCAGACGCAGGGCGCAAACATCCTCATCGATCCGGTCTGGGCGGAGCGCGCGAGCCCGCTCGCGCGCATCGGCCCGAAGCGCGCCAACGCGCCGGGGATCGCGCTCAGCGATCTGCCGCCGCTCGACGCGGTGCTCGTCACGCACGCGCACTACGATCATCTCGATCTCGCGACGCTGTCGCATCTGGCGCGGGAGCGGCCGTGCCGCGTGATCACGCCGCTCGGCAACGATGCGATCATGCGCGCGCGCGATGCATCGATCCGCGCCGAGGCCTACGATTGGGGCGAGCGCGTCGACATCGCGCCCGGCGTCGCGATGCATATCGAGCCGTCGCTGCACTGGTCGGCCCGCACTTTGCGCGACCGCCGCATGGCGCTCTGGTGCGCCTTTGTGATCGACACGCCTTCAGGCAAGATTTTTCACGCCGGCGATACTGGCTATGGTGACGGCACGCTCTTTCGCGCGCTGTTCCTGAAATATCATGGCTTTCGGCTCGCGAACCTTCCGATCGGGGCGTACGAGCCGCGCTGGTTCATGAAGAACCAGCATGTCGATCCGGAAGAGGCGGTGCGCATGTTCGAAGACCTCGGCGCGGCCTATGCGCTCGCCATGCATTGGGGCACGTTTCGGCTCACCGACGAGGCGATCGAGGAGCCGGTGAAGCGCCTGAAAGTCGCACTGGAGCGGGCCGGGATCGCGCCCGAACGGTTCCGGGTGAAGCGGCCGGGCGAGTTCTGGGAGGTAGCGGAGCTATAGCCTGTGGAAGCCGGGGCGAGGCCGGGGATTGCCGGCCAGAAGCCTTGCATCCACGGGACGCTCCCGCCAAAGTCGCCGACCCGCCAGGAGGGGCCGGCGGGCCAGTTGAGCGGATCGGGGTCATGAAAGTTACACTCGAGAGGGCGGCGCTGCTGAAGGCGCTCGGCCATGTCCACCGCGTCGTGGAGCGGCGAACGACCATCCCGATCCTGTCGAACGTGCTGATACGCGCCGACCGCAAGGCTTTGACGCTGAAAGCGACCGACCTCGATCTCGAAGTGACCGAGACGATTCCCGCCGATATCGGCCAGGCCGGCGGAACGACCCTGCCGGCGCACACGCTCTACGACATCGTGCGCAAGCTTGCCGACGGCGCCCAGGTGTCGCTGGAGACGAGCGGCGAGACGGGCCAGCTGACGCTGCGTTCGGGCCGCTCGCGCTTCAATCTGCAATCCCTACCGGAAAGCGATTTCCCCGACCTCGCCGTGAACGATCTCTCGCATCGCTTCACACTCTCCGCCGGCGATCTCAAAAAGCTCATCGACAAGACGCAGTTTGCGATCTCGACGGAGGAGACGCGCTATTATCTCAACGGCATCTACATGCACACTCTCGACGTCGACGGCCACACCATGCTGCGCGCCGTCGCGACGGACGGGCATCGTTTGGCGCGTTACGAAATGCCGGCGCCGGACGGCGCCAAGGGCATGCCCGGTGTCATCGTGCCGCGCAAGGCGGTCGCCGAAATCCAGCGGCTTGTCGAGGATGCGGACGCGGATGTGAGCATCGAGCTCTCGTCTACCAAGGCGCGTTTCAGCCTCGCCGATGTGGTGCTGACGACAAAGCTCATCGACGGCACGTTCCCGGATTATCCGCGCGTCATTCCCTCCGGCAATGACAAGCGGCTCGTCGTCGAGCGCGACTTCTTCCGCCAGGCGGTGGACCGGGTGTCGACGATCTCGTCCGAGCGCGGCCGCGCCGTGAAGCTGTCGCTGAATGACGGCAAGCTCACGCTTTCGGTGAACAATCCCGATTCGGGCTCGGCGACGGAAGAACTCGAAGTCGACTACGATTCAGCCCCGCTCGATGTCGGCTTCAATGCGCGCTATCTCCTCGACATCGCCGATCAGCTCGACAGCGATACGGCTTTGCTGAAGCTGGCAGACCCGGGCTCGCCGACACTGATCCAGGATCGCGACGGCGCCGCCGCGCTGTATGTGCTGATGCCGATGCGGGTGTAAGTGGTTCTCATGAATGCTGCGCCCCGCACTCTTCGTCTGAACCCGCGCGACAATATCGTCGTCGCCGTCGATGCCGTAGCGGCAGGAGCGCTCGCCGCCGACATTCAGGCCCGCGCCCGGGTGCCGAAGGGCCACAAAATGGCGGTCGTGCCGATCGCGCAAGGCGAGCCGGTGCGCAAGTTTGGGCAGATCATCGGGTTTGCCGCGCAGCCGATCGCACCCGGCGATTGGGTGCACGAGCACAATGTCGAGATGCACGATTTCGCGCGCGATTACGCCTTTGCGCAGGACGCGCGTAACGAAGAGGTGCTGCCGCCGCAAGCGCGCGCGACGTTCGAAGGGTTCCGCCGGGCCGGCCACAAGGTCGGCACGCGCAATTACATCGCCATTCTTACCAGCGTGAATTGCTCGGCCTCCGTGGCGCGTTTCATGGCGGAGGAGGTGCAGCGCTCTGGCATGCTGACGCAATATCCCAATATCGACGGCGTCATCCCGCTCGTGCATGGGGGCGGCTGCGCACTCGACATCAAGGGCGAGGGCTACGAAGTTTTGAAGCGCACCCAGTGGGGCTATGCGAGCAATCCCAATGTCGGCGTCGTCGTCATGGTCGCCTCGGCTGCGAGGGCTTTCAAATCGCGCGTTGGAAGGAAGCGTATGGACTGAAGGAATCCGACACGTTCCGCTCGATGACGATCCAGGAGACTGGCGGCACCAAGAAGACAGTGATGGCCGGTGTCGGCGCCATTCACGATATGCTGCCGATTGTCGACAAGGCGCGGCGCGAGACGTGCTCGGCATCCGAGCTCACGCTGGCGCTGCAATGCGGCG
>JAFASC010000074.1 GCA_019244955.1 Methylobacteriaceae bacterium
CGGCAAAACCCAAATTGACCGGCAGCGGCTTTTCCAATTTCGTCCGGCCGAAATCGAAAAGGTTGGTCGCGAATGGAATGGGCGTCGCAATGCCATCGCGAATCGTGTTGACGGTGACCGGCCGTTTGAAGAGATGCCCGAGCATGAAAAGCTGCAGCCGAAAGGGACCGCCGCTGCTTGCGAGAAGCGCCTTGTCAGCGCGGAAGCGGATGTCGCGCCAAGCGTCGAAATCGAGCTTTTCAAGCTCCTCGGGCAGACGCGGCGGCGTCGCATCATAGGGCGCCCCGGCAAGCTCCCGGGCGCGGCGAACAACGTCTTCATAGCCAAACCGAGGCGGCGGAACAGGCTGGTCCTGGGCGAGTACCGTCTCCGGTAGGAGAACGCTCGTCGAAGCTGCGGCAAACGTGGAGAGAAGAGTGCGTCGGTTGAGGTCTGACATGGTCCCTGAGGGCTGGCCCCGCGAGCAGCGGCCGAGGTAGCGGGGTTTCGCGAGTCCGGCAAGGTCCGCGCCAGGGGCAGAATCCTGGATGCTTCAGCTCGCGCCGTTGGCGCGCTTCCAGGGACGCACGTCGCTCAAGCTCCACTCGCCGAGCTTATCGCGGCAGGCCGTCCCTTGCAGGCTTTCAGAAGCTTCCCTGGCGCTGATGTTCGAGATGAACGCGCGACAGATGCCGTCCTCGGATGGATAGGCGTGGGCGACCGCGACGAAGGAGCCTTTTGCGCCGGTCTCCGGATTATCCCAATTCACCGTCTCGCCATTGCCTTGCGGGTCGAGTGCCGTCGACAGTGCGGCTTTCGCGCGACGCCAATCTTCGCTATCGAGAGCGCGCGACAGGGGATTAGATTTAGCGATGCTGCCGGTCACGTCCTCGCCGTTCTTGCCGAACGGTGACAGCGGCATGGAAACCGAACAGCCGCTCAGCGCCAGCGCGGTGAGGCAGCCGGCGATAGCATCGCGCACGCGTAAGCTTCGCGCGATCACCTCGGTCCCGGCGCAACGCTGTACCGGCCCACGCACGTGCTCACCTGTTTCTCACGCAATGCCAATCGGAAGGATTTTGCTGTGAACGTGTTAACGCCCGGTGACTTCACCACGGCCGCGGAGCCGTTCGCGCTCTTCGATGAATGGTTTGGCGAGGCGAAACAACGCGAGATCAACGATCCGAACGCGATGGCATTGGCGACCGTCGATGCAGAAGGGCTGCCGAATGTGCGCATGGTGCTGTTGAAACACAGCGATGCACATGGCTTCGTCTTCTACACGAATGAAGAGAGCGCCAAGGGCCGCGAACTCGCGGTCTCGGCTAAGGCGGCTCTCCTGTTCCATTGGAAATCACTGCGCCGGCAGGTGCGCATACGCGGGACGGTGACGGAGGTCAGCGATGCCGAGGCCGATGACTACTTCGCCTCGCGCCCACGCGACAGCCGCATCGGCGCGTGGGCAAGTCAGCAGTCGCGACCCCTCGAGAGCCGCTTCGCGCTGGAGAAGGCGGTCGCCTTTTACGCTGCGAAATATGCCATCGGGGACATTCCGCGTCCGCCTTATTGGAAGGGCTTTCGCGTCAACCCGCTGAGGTTCGAATTCTGGGCCGACCGGCCGTTCCGACTTCACGATCGCGTCGCCTTCACGCGCGAGGCGGATGGCTGGCGCAAGGAGCGGCTCTACCCTTAGGCGTTAAGCATATTTCCGTGGCCGGCTTTCGGCCGTCGCGAAAGTCACGCAAAATAAACCATATCATCCGGCGGAGGGGACGACCGATGGACATGCGCAAATGCACCGGCGAGGCGATCGGGACGGCGTGGCTCACCTTTGCCGGCTGTGGCAGCGCGGTGATCGCCGCAGGATTCCCGCAGGTCGGTATCGGGCTTCTCGGCGTCTCGCTCGCCTTCGGCCTGAGCGTGGTGACGATGGCATACGCGATCGGGCATATTTCAGGCTGCCACCTCAATCCCGCCGTGACGATCGGACTGACCGCCGGCGGGCGCTTCCCGCCGAGTGACGTGCTGCCATACATCATCGCGCAGGTCATCGGCGCGATCGTCGGCGCAGGCGTCCTTTATCTCATCGCCAGCGGCACGGCCGGCTTCGATCTGGCAAAGGGCTTCGCCTCCAATGGTTATGGCGACCATTCGCCCGGCCATTACGGGCTCTTGGCCGGCTTTCTCGTCGAGGTCGTCATGACCATGATGTTCCTGTTCATCATCATGGGTGCGACGCATGGCAGTGCGCCTGCCGGCTTCGCGCCACTCGCCATCGGGCTCGCTTTGACGCTGACCAATCTGGCGGCAATCCCGGTCACCAACGCCTCGATCAATCCGGCGCGCAGCACCGGCCCGGCGCTCTTCGTCGGCGGCTGGGCGCTGGCGCAGCTGTGGCTGTTCTGGGTGGCGCCCATTATCGGCGGTGCCCTCGGCGGCGTGCTCTATCGCTGGCTCAGCGAAAAACCCGAGGCACCGGTCGTCGGCATTCCCGAGGGCCGGGTGAAGGGCTGAGCCTGCCAACGTTTTTTTGAGGAAGCTCCCGCATCCTCTATAAAGCGGCCCTTCCGGGCTGCCGGGCGGCGGCGAGAGCAACGAGATGGCTGGCAAGTATTTCGGCACTGATGGCATCAGGGGCCGCGCCAATGGCGTGATCACTCCTGAACTCGCCTTGAAGGTTGGCCAGGCCGCCGGCCTCGCGTTCCAGCGCGGCGAGCACCGTCATCGCGTCGTCATCGGCAAGGAC
>JAFASC010000041.1 GCA_019244955.1 Methylobacteriaceae bacterium
CCGGTCCATGCCTGGGCCGCGCTTCGCGTCTATCAGATCGAGGCGGAAAATTACGGACGCCAGGATCGCCAGTTCCTCGAGCGCATTTTCCATAAACTGATGATCAATTTCACCTGGTGGGTCAATCGCAAGGACTCGGGAGGCAACAACATTTTTGAAGGCGGGTTCCTCGGTCTCGACAATATCGGTGCCTTCGACCGCAATTCGGACCTGGGGGGCGGGCGTCTCGAGCAGGCCGACGGCACCAGCTGGATGGCGATGTATTGCCTCAATCTGTTTGCGCTATCGCTCGAGCTCGCCAAAGCCGACACGGTTTACGAAGACCTCGCGACCAAATTCTTCGAGCACTTCGTCTATATCGGCGCTGCGGTTAATAACATCGGAGGCCGAGCGAACGGATTGTGGGATGACACCGCTGGCTACTATTTCGACATGCTGCAGCTGCCGAATGGGACCGCGATTCCGATGAAGGCGTACACCGCTGTCGGCGTTACGCCTATCTTCGCGACCGCGGTCGGCGACCGCGACGAAATCGCGGCGTTTTACAATTTCGACAATCGCTTGCGCTGGTTCATACATAACCAGCCGGGTTTGCTGCGCGGCCTCGCCGACATGACCCATTTCGGCGTCAACGAGCGGTTTCGCCTCGCACTCGTCGATTCAAGCAAGCTCAGGCGAATTCTCGAGCATGTTCTGGACGAGGATGGGATGTTGAGCCCCTATGGCGTGCGCTCCGTTTCAAAACGCCACGCCAAAGAGCCGTTCGTGCTCGACCTCGACGGGCAACATTTCGTTCTCGATTACGAGCCGGGCAACTCGACATCAGGCTTGTTCGGCGGCAATTCGAATTGGCGCGGTCCGGTCTGGTTTCCGTTGAACTTCCTGTTGATCGAAGCGCTGCAACAGCATCACTATTTCCTCGGCAATGATTTTAAGGTGAGCGACCCCACGGGATCGGGAACAAAGGTCAACCTCTGGGAAACAACGACCGATCTGACCCATCGTCTGATCAAGCTCTTTTTGAAAGGGCCCGATGGTAGGCGTCCGGTCTACAATGATTACGAAAAATTTCAGAGCGACCCGCATTGGCGCGATCTCATCCTGTTTCACGAGTTTTTTCACGCCGATACGGGCGCGGGGCTCGGGGCGAGCCACCAGACCGGTTGGACGGGGATCGTCGCAAAGCTGATCCAGCAATACGCGAAATATTCGGCACCAGGCGCGGCGCCCGCTGGCGCCCAGACGGCGCCTCCGTCGCGCGAGATGTGATGCGAACGGCCTGAGCGGATCGCCGGAGGGAACGAGGTGGCGGCAAAATCATTGCAGTGGCGATGCTAGAGTTTAGCCAAGTACAAGCGATGGCACCGCAGCGGCCGCCGGCGATTGTGGCGTTCGACGGCGATGACACGCTGTGGATCGACGATACGGACGAGAAACGCTGGGAGCGCGATTGCAAGCGTCTCTCCGTCGAGGGACTGCCGCATCCCGACATGGCGGACGGATTCCGGCGGCACTTGCGCGCATGGGGCTACACGCCAGAGGGCATACAGCGAGCGCTGATCACCAGTGCCCGCGAAATTTGCGATGGCGACGTTCCTGCGGAGTGGAAGAGGCAAGTCGAGGCCATGCCCCAATGCCTAGATCGGCTGAATTTGCAATCTCCTCCAGGGCTGGATCGCGTGCTGATGCAGCTGAAGCAAGCGGGCTATGCGCTCTGGATCATCACGATGGGCGATCTCATCCGTCAGGCGCTAAAGCTCGCGCACTTTCCGCTTGTCGGTGAATTCGACGTCGTCGAGATCGTCGATCGCAAAGATGCGGCGACGTATCGACGTGTGCTCGCCGAGAATGGAGCAACGCCTGCCGCCCTCACCATGGTTGGCGATGCCTTCCTGGAAGATGTAGCGCCTGTCGTGCGGCTCGGCGGACGCGCGATCCACCTTCCCGCCGGCTGCTGGGTCTTGTTGCGGCCGCTCGGCAGCCTCTTGCCGACACGTCGCGTGCGGGTCTGCCGCGACATCGGGGAGGTGCCGGAGGCGATCGCGGCCGCTGGGTAGGACCCGGCCGACCGCCCTCCCGCTCGGCACTGCGGCCTGTTAAAAGCACTCTGATGCCCGTTGCCGCCGCCTTCGATTCGCCACCCGAGCCGCGCGTCCGCCGCCTCGATCCGGTGCTTGTCGACCGGATCGCCGCCGGCGAGGTGGTTGAGCGGCCCGCTTCCGCCGTGAAGGAACTCGTCGAGAATGCGCTCGATGCCGGCGCGCGCCGGATCGAGGTGGCGATCGAGGCGGGCGGGCGGCGATTGATCCGCGTCACCGACGACGGGCGGGGCATGGGCCCGGAGGATCTCGCCCTCGCCGTCGAACGGCACGCGACCTCGAAATTGCCCGACGGCGATCTCAGCGCGATCGCGACGCTCGGGTTTCGCGGGGAGGCCCTGCCGTCGATCGGCTCGGTCGCCGAGCTTCTGATCGAAACGCGCGGCGCGGACGTGCCGCACGGGGCGCGCATTGCGGTATGCTTTGGGGAGAAAAGTGCGGTCAGTCCTTGCGCGCGCATGCAAGGCACGCGCGTCGAAGTGCGCGATCTCTTCGCCAGCGTGCCGGCCCGATTGAAATTCTTGAAGGGCGAGCGCGCCGAGGCGCAGGCCGTCGCTGACGTCGTGAAGCGCCTCGCCATTGCGCATCCCAATGTCCGCTTCTCGCTCACGACTGATCAAGGCGGCGGCTTCGAATACGCAGCGGAGCACGGCGCTGACGCGCTGGCGCGGCGTCTTGCCGACGTGCTCGGCCGCGACTTTGCCGAGAACGCGGTCACGATCGATGCGGCGCGCGAAGGCTTCGCGCTGAGCGGCCATGCCGGTCTGCCGACATTCAACCGTGCCAATGCGCTTGCGCAATTCATGTTCGTCAATGACCGTCCGGTGCGCGACAAACTGCTCGCAGGCAGCGTGCGGGGCGCCTATCTCGATTTTCTGGCGAGCGACCGCCATGGCGTCGTGGCGCTTTTTATCGGCTGTCCGCCTCGCGAGGTGGATGTGAACGTGCACCCGGCAAAAGCGGAAGTGCGGTTCCGCGATCCCGGACTCGTACGCGGGCTTGTCGTCGGCGCGCTGAAGGAAGCGCTGGCGGGCGCGCGCCATCGTGCATCGACCACCGGCGGACGCAGCGCGCTGCACGTCCTCTCGCGCGGCACGCCGCACCAAACGCAGGATTGGCGGCACTCGCCTGCGGCGCCGGCGCACGTCACGGATGGTTTCGGCGAGCGGGAGCAGCGCGCCTTTGTGATCGACGCGCCGACTGCGGATTCGAGGGCGAACGTCGCGGCTCCGGCTCTGGAAACCATGGAGGCGCCGCTCGGCGCAGCGCGCGCGCAATTGCACGAAAACTACATCGTCGCGCAGACCCGCGGTGGCATCGTTCTCGTCGACCAGCACGCGGCGCATGAACGACTTGTCTACGAGCGGCTGAAACGCCAGCGGGCAGAAACCGGCATCGCGCGCCAGGCGTTGCTCGTGCCGGCGGTGGTCGAAATGGAGGCGGCCGACGTCGCTCGCATTGTCGGTGCGGCGGAAGAACTCGCCGGATTGGGATTGGTCGTCGAGAGTTTCGGTCCGGGTGCGGTGCTGGTGCGCGAAATGCCGGCGCTTTTAGGCAATGCCGATGCGCGAAAGCTGCTGCAGGATATCGCCGACACGCTCGCCGAAGATGATAGCGCGGGCGCACTTGAACACACGCTCGACAAGGTCCTGTCGACGCTCGCCTGTCATAACTCCGTCCGAGCGGGCCGGCGGCTCAGTGCCGAGGAAATGAACGCGCTCTTGCGCGAGATGGAAGCAACGCCCGGTTCGGGGCAGTGCAATCACGGCCGCCCGACTTACATCGAATTGAAGCTCGCCGACATCGAGCGCTTGTTCAAGCGCAGGTAATCCTCGATCTGTGACTGCAGCCCTCCACCCTGGCCTCGAACGGCGTCTTAAACGCGCAATCGATGGCGACATTCTGTTCGATCGCTTTTCGCGCGGCCGTTACGCGACGGACGCATCGTCGTATCAGGTCATGCCTGCAGGTGTGGTCGCCCCGCGCACGATCGATGGCGCCGTTGCGGCGCTGGAGCTCGCGCGTCAAGAGCGCCTGCCGGTGACTTTTCGTGGCGGCGGCACATCGCAATGCGGGCAGACGATCAACGAAGGGCTCATCGTCGACACGTCGAAATATCTGAACCGCATCCTGTCGCTCGATATCGATGGCCGCCGCTGCGTGGTCGAGCCGGGGATCGTTCTCGACGATCTGAACCGGCAGCTTGCCAAGCATGGTCTGTGGTTTCCCATCGATGTCTCGACGGCCTCGCGCGCGACCATCGGCGGGATGGCCGGCAACAATTCCTGCGGCGGCAGATCGCTGCGATACGGCACGATGCGCGACAATACAATTGCCATCGATGGCGTGCTCGCCGACGGTACTTCGGGCCATTTCGGGCTGATCGAGGCCGGGCCGAAGGCGAACAATATGCCTTCCCGGCTCCAGGAATTGACGCGCGATCTCCTGGCCATCGGCCGCCGCGAAGCATCTGAGGTCGCGGCGCGGTTTCCGAAAGTTCAGCGCCGCGTCGGCGGCTATAATCTCGACGCGCTGGCGCCGGATCGCGAGATCAATCTCGCACATTTGCTCGTCGGCTCCGAAGGTACGCTGGCGCTGTCGCGGGCCGTCGAGATCAAGTTGTCGCCGCTCATCCGAAATCGCGCCCTCGGCGTCGCCCATTTCGGCTCGTTCTATGAGGCGATGGGTTCGGCGCAGCACATCGTGCGCTTAAAGCCGATCGCGGTCGAGCTCGTCGATGCAACGATGATCGCGCTCGGACGCGATATTTCAATATTCCGGCCGCTGATCGAGCGCGTGGTCAGGGGCGAACCGGAAGCGCTGCTTCTCGTCGAATTCGCTGAGGAGGATCAGGCGGAGAATCTCCGCCGCGTCGTAGAGCTTTCCGAACTTATGCGCGATCTCGGCTTCGCTTGGGATCGCGCTGGCGCGAAATGGGGCGGCGTGGTCGACATCGCCGACCGTGCGACCCAAACCGCGCTTGCCGATTTTCGCGCCGCCGGGCTCAACGTGATGATGTCGATGCGCGATGAGCGCAAGCCGATTTCCTTCATCGAGGATTGCGCGGTGCCGCTCGAGCACCTCGCCGACTACACGGCGCGGCTCAATGAGGTGTTTGCACGCAACGGCACGAAGGGCACCTTTTACGCACACGCGTCGGAAGGCTGCCTGCATGTGCGCCCCGTGCTCAATTTGAAGCTCGATCTCGATCTGAAGCGGATGCGCGCCATCGCCGAAGAGGCGTTTGCGATGGTGCGCGACTACAAAGGCTCGCATTCCGGCGAACACGGGGACGGCATCGTGCGCTCGGAATTTCACGAGATGATGTTCGGGCCGCGGCTTGTGCGTGCCTTCGGCGAAGTGAAGACGCTATTTGATCCTGACGATGCGTTGAATCCACATCGTATCGTCGATCCGCAAAAATTCGATGACCGCAACCTGTTGCGCTACGGATCGGGTTACGTGCGCTCGGACTTTCAACCCGTGTTGGACTGGTCGGCATGGCAGGGTGGCGCCGCCGGCTTCCAGGGCGCCGCGGAGATGTGCAATAATAACGGCGCCTGCCGCAAATCGGTGGGCGGCGTCATGTGCCCGTCCTATCGTGCGACCCGCGACGAGCGCGATGTCACGCGCGGGCGCGCCAACACGCTGCGGCTCGCTCTCTCGGGACAGCTCGGGCCGGATGCGCTCACATCGGAGGGCGTGCGTGAGACGCTGAGCCTCTGCGTCTCCTGCAAGGCCTGCCGGCGCGAATGCCCGACCGGCGTCGACATCGCGCGGATGAAGATCGAGGTGCAGGCGGCGCGCGCGGCGAGGTACGGATTTTCGCTGCGCGACCGGGTTGTCGCGCATCTGCCCGATTATGCGCCGATTGGTGCGATGTTGGCGCCGCTGCTGAACATGCGCGACCGCATGCCGGGGCTGGCGCGTGCGAGCGAAGAGCTATTGCACTTGGCGCATCAACGGCCGCTGCCGCATTGGCGCCGTGACCGCTTTCGCGAACCGGCGGCGAGCGTCGGCGATGGCAGCGCCGGCGAGGTCGTGCTCTTCGCCGACACATTCAATCGTGCTTTCGAACGCGAGACGATCGACGCGGCGCTCGCCGTGCTGAGCGCCGCGAATTACCGCGTGCATCTGCCGCGCTCGTCGACCAAACGCGCGCTTTGCTGCGGGCGCACGCATCTCTCGGTCGGCAATGTCGCCGGCGCGCGGCGCGAGCTTGAACGTACGCGCGAGGCGCTGCTGCCCTTTGCCAAGCGCGGCGTGCCCATCGTAGGGCTCGAACCGTCATGCCTCTTGACGCTACGCGATGAATTGCTGGCGCTCTTTCCCGGCGAGGATTCGCGTGTTGTCGCCGACCAAGCGCTTCTGCTCGAGGAATTTCTGGCGCGCGAAGCACAGTGCGAGAAGCTTGCGCTCCCGTTAAAAGAAACAAACCGCACAGCACATCTGCACGGCCATTGCCACCAGAAGGCCTTTGGCGCGTTCGGCGCCGTCGAAGCGGCACTGCGGCTCGTTCCCGGGCTGGACGTGAAGCCGATCGAGTCCTCGTGCTGCGGCATGGCCGGTGCCTTCGGCTATCAGGCCGAGACTTATGACGTCTCGATGGCCATGGGAGAGCTCACGCTGTTTCCGGCGGTGCGGAATGCGGATGCTGATTCACTGATTGTTGCCGACGGGTTCTCATGCCGCCATCAAATCGAGCACGGCACGGCGCGAAAACCGCTGCATGTCGCGGAAGTGCTGGCGGGTGCGCTGGCTGTCATTCCCGCGAAAGCGGGAATCCAGAGCAACGTGCTCCTGGATTCCCGATCGCGCTAACGCGCGTCGGGAATGACAATGCCCACGACCTATTTCCCCGTCGTCAGCACGATCTTGCCGAGATGGGACGAGGACTCCATCAATTCGTGCGCCTGCCGCGCTTCCTCGAGCGGGAAAGTCGCGTGCACGATCGGCTTGACGGCGCCCGTTTCGAGAAGCGGCCAGACGCGGTCGCGCAATTCATCGGCGATCGCGGCTTTGAGCTGCACTGAACGTGGGCGCAGCGTGGAACCGGTGAGCGTCAGCCGCCGCACCATCACCGGCGTGTAGTCGAGCTGCTCGACTTTCGAACCGCCCAAGAACGCAATCTGCACCAGGCGGCCTTCCATTGCGAGAATGGAAATGTTCTTCGGAATGTAGGAGCCGCCGACCATGTCGAGGATGACGTCGACGCCTTTTTTGTCGGTGAGCTTCCTGACCTCTTCCACGAAGCCTTGTGCGCGATAGTCGATCGCGTGATCGGCGCCGAGCGTACGGCAGAAGGCGCATTTGTCGGGCGAGCCAGCCGTTGCGATCACCGTCGCGCCGAATTGCTTGGCAAGCTGGATCGCAGTCGAGCCGATCCCGGACGAGCCGCCATGGACGAGAAACGTTTCGCCGCTTTTCAGGCGTCCGCGCGTGAACACGTTGTCGTAGACGGTGAAATAGTTTTCCGGAATGCCGCCGGCCTCTTCCATGCTCAGCGGCTTCGGCCGCGGCAAGCAGAGCGGCGCGTCGGCCAGCGCATACTCCGCGTATCCGCCGGAGCCGACCAACGCGCAGATCTCGTCGCCGACTTTTAGATTTGTGACTCCCTCGCCGAGCGCGACGATGCGGCCGGCGATCTCCAATCCCGGCACCTCGCTCTCGCCGGGCGGCGGCGGATAGGCCCCGGCACGCTGCGCGATGTCGGGGCGATTGATCCCGGCGGCGACCACTTCGACCAGGACTTTGCCCCCGGTCGGCTTCGGCACGTCGACTTCGCGGACACGGATCACCTCCGGGCCGCCTTTCCCTTCGAAATGAATTTCACGCATGCGGGTCGGCGGGGCCATGATCGTCTCCTTCGGTGGCGAGGGAAATACAAGAAGTCCGGCACGGAGCAAAGCGGCGCGCCTTGAAGGCTGAAGACGCGGCTCGATATGCTCGCGCGAGCATCCGAGGCCATTCATGCAGCATCGTCGGTTTGGTAGCGCAGGGCGCGACATCAGCGTCGTCGGCCAGGGCACATGGTATATCGACCGCGCGCATCGCGCCTCGGCCATCGCCGCGTTGCGCCGCGGCATCGATCTCGGCATGACGCATATCGACACCGCGGAATATTACGGCGAGGCCGAGAACATCGTCGGCGAGGCGATTGCCGGACGCCGCGACGAGGTGTTTCTCGTCTCGAAGGTGATGCCGCAGAACGCCTCGCGCGCGGGTACGATCGCGGCCTGCGAGAAGTCGCTGAAGCGGCTGCGCACAGATCACCTCGATTGCTATCTCCTGCATTGGCGCGGTGCGTATCCGCTCGCAGAGACATTCGCGGCCTTCGCCACGCTGAAGGCGAGCGGCAAGATTTTTTCTTGTGGCGTGAGCAATTTCGATGTCGCCGATCTGGAGGAGGCGGAGGCGGTGGCCGGCAAAGGCGAGATCGCCTGCAACCAGGTGCTCTATCACTTGCAGGAGCGGGCGATCGAACACTCGGTGCTCCCCTGGTGCGCGGCGCACAGCGTCGCTATCGTCGGCTACAGCCCATTCGGGCACGACGATTTTCCTCAAGCGGCGTCGAAAGGCGGCCGCGTTCTGCAAGAAATCGCGGGGACGCATGGAGCGACCGCGCGTCAGGTCGCGCTAGCGTTTCTCGTACGCGCCGCGCCGCTGTTCACGATTCCGAAAGCGAGCGCTCCGGAACATGCGGCTGAGAATGCCGGCGCCGGTGATTTGCGCCTGAGCGAAACCGAAATCGCGCGGATCGACACGGCCTTCCCAGTTGGCAGGCCGCGTGCATTGCCGATGCTTTAAGTGTCATTCCCGCGCAAGCGGGAATCCAGGGCCAATGCAACAATGCTGGATTCCCGGTCGCTCCTGCGGAGCGCCGGGGATGACAGTGCGCTCTACAGCAATCCCGCGCCGCGCGCCCACTTGTATTTCGCGGCGAGCACTTCCACCGGAATCTCGGTCGAATAGGCGTAAGCCGGAATGCCGTGCTGATAGAGATAATCTGCGGCTTCCTCGACCTCGATATCGCCGGCGAGCGAGGCGACCACGGGCTTGTTTTTTCCCTTGGCTCGCATTTCCTCATAGACTTCGACCATCAGCTTGGCGAACACCATCGGCGGCGTCACGATCGTGTGCCAATAGCCGAGGATGAGCGCGTGGATGCGATCGTCCTCGAGCCCGAGCTTCACCGTGTTCTGATAGGTCTTGGGCGGTTCGCCGCCGGTGATATCTACCGGGTTGCCCGACGCGCCGAACGGCGGGATGAACTTCTTGAAGGCTTCGTCCAAGTCCTTCGGAAACGACATCAGCGACAAACCATTGTCGACGACGGCGTCCGATAGGAGCACGCCGGAACCGCCCGCACCCGTGATGATGACGACGTTTTCGCCCTTCGGCGTCGGCAGGATCGGCACGCCGCGGGCGAAATCAAGCATCTGCCGCAATGAGCGCGCCCGCACGACACCGGACTGAGCGAACACGTCCTCGTAGATCTTATCGTTGCCGGCGAGGGCGCCCGTATGCGAGCTCGCGGCCTTCGCGCCCGCCGACGTGCGCCCGGCTTTCAGCACGATGACCGGCTTCTTCTTTGAGACGCGCTTTGCCGCTTCGGCAAACGCGCGCCCGTCTTTCAAATCCTCGCAATGCTGTGCGATGACCTTTGTATTGTCGTCCTGCTCGAAGAAGGCGAGCAGATCGTCCTCGTCTATGTCCGACTTGTTGCCGAGGCCGACGATCGCGGAGACGCCCATCTTGGCGGAGCGCGAGAAGCCGATGATCGCCATGCCGATGCCGCCTGACTGCGACGACAGGGCGGCAGAACCCTTCACGTCATAAGCGGTACAGAAGGTGGCGCAGAGATCCTTCCAGGTATAGTAGAACCCGTAGATGTTCGGGCCCATTAGACGGATGTTGTATTTGCGTCCGATCTCCTGCAATTCCTCCTGGCCCTTGACATTGCCGGTCTCGGCGAAGCCCGACGGGATGAGCACCGCGCCGGCGATTTTCTTCTCGCCGCATTCGGTCAGCGCCGCGGCGACGAATTGCGCGGGAATGGCGAAGACGGCGACGTCGATCTCGCCCGGCACGTCCTTGACCGACTTATAGGCCTTCATGCCCATGATTTCGTCGGCCTTCGGGTGGATCGGGTAGATCTTGCCCTTGTAGCCGCCGTTGATCAGGTTCTTCATCACCGAGTTGCCGATCTTCCCGGTCTCGGCCGAGGCGCCGATCACAGCGAGCGCGTCCGGCTTCATGATGCGGTTCATCGCGGCAACGATCTCTTCATTGCTGCGAACCTGCGGCCGCGGCTTTTGATTGAAATCGAGCACGATACGGACGTCGGCGGCGATCGCGCCTTGCTTCGTGGCGAAGACCGGATTGAGGTCGAGCTCGGAAATTTCCGGGAAATCGCTGACGAGCTGTGAAACCTTCACGATCACGTCGGCGAGCGCGTCGCGGTTGACCGGATCGCCACCACGCACTCCATGCAGCATTTCGTGCGCCTGGATGCCGTCGAGCATCGACAGCGCATCCTGCTTTGTCGCCGGCGCGAGGCGGAACGTGACATCCTTCAGAACTTCGACGAGTACGCCGCCGAGGCCGAAGGCGACGAGCTTGCCGAACGAGCCGTCGGTGATCGCGCCGATGATGACCTCGGTGCCGCCGGACAGCATCTGCTGCACCTGCACGCCTTCGATCTTGGCGTCGGCTTTATATTTTTTCGCGCTTGCAAGAATCTTATCGTAACCCTCGCGCGCTGCGGCCGCGTCCTTTACGCCGACGATGACGCCGCCGGCTTCCGTCTTATGCAGGATGTCGGGGGAGACGATTTTCAAGACGACGGGGTAACCCATGCCGTCGGCGAGTTTGGCTGCCTCGGCGGCGGAGGAGGCGACGCCTTCCCCAGGCACGGGAATGCCGTACGCATCGCAGACGAGCTTGCCTTCCGGCGCGGTCAAACTCGCGCGTTTGTCGGCCTTGACCGCGTCGAGAATTTTTCGGACCGCGTCTTTATGCGGGCTCGGTTGGGCCGTCATGCGTTCCTCCCTGAAGATTTCTTGTGCGTGAACTAACAGAGGCGAGCTGTGTTCCGGCGAGTGGTGGCATGTGGTATGCCAAGGTGAGTTTTTGTCAAGCGCGGCGACGCCAATCCGCTGATGACCATTTGACACTTGGCATGTGGTATGCCAAGAACAACCAGCTTAAAGAGCGCCAGAAGCTGAGCTAAAACCGCTCACGAAAAACGCGCCACGGAAAGCCCGGGATGAACACGCCTACGACTTCGACCAAGCGGCCGCAAAAGATTTCGACCGATGCGCTGTTCTCGCGCATCCAGGTCGAGGATTCGTTCAAAGCCAAGGCATACGCGGCGTTGAAAGAGGCTATCCTCAAGATGGACCTCTACGGCAATCCCGAGCCGATCATGCTCGATGAACGCGAGCTCTCGGACAAGCTCGGCGTCAGCCGCACGCCCGTGCGCGAAGCGGTGGCCATGCTGGAGCAGGACGGGTTCCTGCGCACCGTGCCGCGCCGCGGCATTCTTGTCGTCAAGAAAAACAAACGCGAAATCATCGAGATGGTGCAGGCCTGGGCGGCGCTCGAAAGCATGGCCGCGCGCCTGATCACGACCATTGCGAGCGACGCCGAGATCAAGAGTCTTCGCCCGATGTTCGCGGAGTTCGACGAGACGCACCGGCCCGACCAGCACCTCAACGATTATTCCTCGGCCAACATAGCTTTCCACCAGGCGATCATCGGCATGAGCGGCTCGGCGGTCTTATCCGACATGACCGAGCACATTCTTCTGCATGTCCGCGGGATCCGTCAGCTGACGATCGGCCGCGACAATCGTGCGCAACAGTCGATCAAGGATCACCTTGGCATTATCGCCGCGCTCGAGCGGCGTGAAACCGAGCTGGCCGAGCGGCTGTCGAGGGAACATACGCTGAGGCTCGCCGCTTATGTTGACGAGCATGGCGACGAATTGTTCGGCTGAGCGTTTCTACTCGACGACAAAAGAAAACATCAGGGAGGAAGCGGAATGTCCGCATTGGCAAAGCGAATTGACCCGGTTGAAAGCGAAGCCGCCGAGCAACGTGAGCTGACGGACGGCTTTCACCTCGTCATCGACGCGCTAAAGCTGAACGGGGTCAAGACGGTCTACAACGTTCCGGGAATCCCGATCACCGATCTCGGCCGGATGATGCAGGCCGAGGGCATCCGGGTGCTTTCCTTCCGGCATGAGCAGAATGCCGGCTACGCGGCGTCTATCGCCGGCTATCTGACCAAACGCCCCGGCATCTGCCTGACCGTATCGGCTCCCGGTTTTCTCAACGGCTTGACGGCGCTGGCGCACGCCACGACCAACTGCTTCCCGATGATCCTGATCTCCGGCTCCTCGGAGCGCGAGGTCGTTGACCTGCAGCAGGGCGACTACGAGGAGATGGATCAGCTCGCCGTCGCCAAGACCATGTGCAAGGCCGCGTTCCGCGTGCTGCATGCCGCTGACATCGGGATCGGTGTCGCGCGCGCTATTCGCGCTGCGGTATCCGGCCGTCCCGGCGGCGTATATCTCGACTTGCCGGCCAAGCTGTTCGGTCAAGTGATGGATGCCACCGCGGGCGAGAAGTCGCTCGTCAAAGTCATCGATCCCGCACCGGCCCAAATTCCCGCTCCCGAGGCCGTCAAACGCGCCCTTGAGGTTTTGAAAAGCGCCAAGAAGCCGCTGATCATCCTTGGCAAAGGCGCGGCCTACGCCCAGGCGGACGAGCAAATTCGCACCTTTGTTGAAAAGAGCGGGAGCCCGTTCCTGCCCATGAGCATGGCGAAAGGTCTTTTGCCCGATACTCATCCCCAATGCGCCGGTGCGGCGCGCTCCACCGTGCTCAAAGAATCCGATGTCGTTCTGCTGATCGGCGCGCGGCTCAACTGGCTGCTCTCGCACGGCAAAGGCAAGAGCTGGGGCGAGCCCCATTCAAAGAAGCTCATCCAGATCGACATCGAACCCAAAGAGATGGACTCGAATGTCGAGATCGCCGCCCCGTTAGTTGGCGATATCGGCTCCTGTGTCTCAGCGCTGCTGGAAGGCATGGGCAACAAATGGACGCCCGCGCCCGCCGAGTGGCTCAATGCCGTTAAAACCAAGCGCGAAGAGAACGTCGCCAAGATGGCGCCGCGGCTGATGAACAACAATTCGCCGATGGACTATCATGGCGCTCTCGGCGTGCTGCGCACGATCATCAAGGAACGCCCTGACGCCATCCTGGTCAATGAGGGCGCCAACACGCTCGATCTCGCACGCGGTGTCATCGACATGTACCGGCCGAGAAAGCGCATCGACGTCGGCACCTGGGGCATCATGGGAATCGGGATGGGCTATTCTATCGCGGCGGCGGTCGAAACCCGTAACCCGGTACTCGCCATCGAGGGCGATAGCGCGTTCGGCTTCTCCGGCATGGAGATCGAGACGATCTGCCGTTACAACCTGCCGGTCTGTGTGGTCGTGTTCAACAACGATGGCATCTACCGCGGCACCGACCGCAATTCGGCCGGCTCGGATCCGGCGACCACCGTTTTCGTCAAGGGTGCTCGCTACGACCGCATGATCGAGGCGTTCGGCGGAGTTGGGGTCAATGCTACCTCGCCGGACGAGCTGAGGCGGGCCGTCAATGAAGCCATGGATTCCGGCAAGCCGACGCTGATCAACGCGGTGATCGACCCGGCTGCGGGCAGCGAGAGCGGCCGCATCGGCAACCTCAATCCGCAGAGCGCGATTCGCAAGAAGCCGACGCAGTAAGCCACGAAGAAACGAACTGATTTCGGGAGAGCAAAATGGGCAAAGCACTCGAAGGCGTGAAAATCCTCGATTTCACGCATGTGCAATCGGGACCGACCTGCACGCAGCTTCTCGCCTGGTTCGGTGCCGACGTGATCAAGGTCGAGCGTCCCGGAATCGGCGACATCACACGCGGGCAATTGCGCGACGTGCCCGATGCAGACAGCCTCTATTTCACGATGCTCAATCACAACAAGCGCTCGATCACGCTCGATACTAAGAATCCCAAGGGTAAGGAGGTGCTGACGCGCCTCATCGAGACCTGCGACGTGCTCGTCGAGAATTTCGGTCCCGGCGTGCTCGACCGGATGGGCTTTCCCTGGGAGAAGATCCATTCGATCAACCCGAAAATGATCGTGGCCTCGATCAAAGGTTTCGGCCCGGGCCCATACGAAGATTGCAAGGTCTATGAGAACGTGGCGCAATGCACCGGCGGCTCCGCTTCGACGACGGGCTTCCCCGATGGCGTGCCGCTCGTGACCGGCGCCCAGATAGGCGATTCGGGTACCGGCTTGCATCTCGCGCTCGGGATCGTGACGGCGCTCTATCATCGCACGAAGACCGGGCAGGGGCAGAAGGTCACCGCCGCGATGCAGGACGGCGTGCTTAATCTATGCCGCGTAAAGCTGCGCGATCAGCAGCGCCTCGCGCACGGCCCGCTGACCGAATACAGCCAGTACGGTGAGGGCATTCCGTTCGGCGATGCCGTGCCGCGCGCCGCCAACGATTCCGGCGGCGGCCAACCTGGGCGTATCCTTAAGTGCAAGGGCTGGGAGAAGGATCCCAACGCCTATACCTACTTCATCACGCAAGCACCGGTGTGGGAATCGATCTGCGATGTCATCGGCGAACCAGGATGGAAGACCGATCCGAACTTTGCCACGCCCAAAGCCCGGTTGCCGCGGCTGAATCAGATCTTCGAGCGCATTGAACAATGGACGATGACGAAGACTAAGTTCGAAGTGATGGATATCCTCAACGAATACGACATCCCTTGCGGGCCGATCCTGTCGATGAAGGAGCTTGCTGAGGACCAGTCGCTGCGTGCGACGGGAACGGTGGTCGAAGTCGACCATCCGAAGCGGGGCAAATACCTGTCCGTCGGCAACCCGATCAAGCTTTCGGCGAGTCCGAGCGAAGTGACCCGCTCGCCGCTACTCGGCGAGCATACGGAAGAGATCTTGCGCGACGTGCTCGGTTACAAAGACAACGAGGTCGCGGCGATCCGCGGTGCCGGTGCACTCGATCCGGCGCCGAAGCGCGCCGCCGCGGAATAAAGCGCGTCTAAAGTCGACTTGTGAATGGAAGGTTGAAATAGCACACTGAGGCAACCGCACGACAAGCGCCGGGTCCCATAAAAGGCGCGCCTGGGAGGAAAGATGAGCGACATACACACCGCCGCCACGGCTCGCGGCTCTTACCCGCCATATTATCGCTGGCTCCAGCTGGTGATGGGCATCATCTGCATGGCGATGATAGCCAACCTGCAATACGGTTGGACCCTTTTCGTCGATCCGATCGATGCGAGGCACCATTGGGGCCGCGCGGCGATTCAGCTGGCGTTCTCGATATTCGTCGTGACGGAGACGTGGCTCGTGCCGGTCGAAGCGTGGTTCGTCGATCGGTACGGCCCAAAGATCGTCATCGCGTTTGGCGGCGTGATGATCGCCATCGCTTGGGTGCTGAACTCCTACGCCTCGGCATTGCCGGTCCTGTATCTCTCCGCGGTCATCGCCGGTATCGGCGCGGGTTCGGTGTATGGCACGTGCGTCGGCAACGCCCTGAAGTGGTTTCCCGATCGCCGCGGCCTTGCCGCCGGCGCCACAGCTGCGGGCTTCGGCGCCGGGGCGGCGATCACGGTCGTTCCGATCGCCAAGATGATCGCTGCCAGCGGCTACGAACAGGCATTCTTCACGTTTGGCCTCGGGCAAGGGATCATTGTTCTAGCCCTTGCCTTCTTCATCAATAGACCGGCTTTTGCGATTCCTCCTGTGAAGCGCCAAGTGCGTGTGCCGCAGACGAAGATCGACTACACGCCGGCGCAAACGATTCGCACGCCGATTTTCTGGATCATGTACGTGACGTTCGTCATGGTCGCGGCGGGCGGTCTCATGGCGGCTGCGCAGATCGCGCCGATCGCGCATGACTTCAAGATCGCTAATGTACCGGTGAGCCTGGTCGGCTTCCAGATGGCAGCGCTGACCTTCGCGATCTCGCTCGACCGTATCTTCGACGGCTTCGGCCGGCCCTTCTTCGGCTGGGTATCCGACAATATCGGGCGCGAACATACGATGGCGATCGCCTTTACGATCGGCGCGATCTCGCTGCTGACGCTGGCAAATTATGGACGCGAGCCGATAGTCTTCGTCCTGGCTTCGGCGGTGTATTTCGGCGTGTTCGGGGAAATCTACAGCCTCTTCCCTGCGACATCCGGCGATACGTTCGGCGCGAAATATGCAACGACGAACAACGGGATGCTCTACACGGCAAAAGGGACGGCGTCGCTTCTGGTTCCGCTCGCCAGCATTCTGGCCGCGAGCTACGGCTGGTCGGCGGTGTTCATCGTCGCCGTCACGCTCAACGTCCTTGCTGCTTTGTCGGCGCTGTTCGTAATCAAGCCGATCCGGCTCGCCTTTATCAATGCGACCCACGACGCCGCTCCCGTCGGCGTGACGAAGGTGCGCGCGGCCTAGGTCGCTCGATCGCTGGACGTCAAACGGCCGGCCGCTTCGTCGCGGCGGGCCGTTTCTTTCAGAACGAAGACACGCAGCGCCGAGGACAGGTTTGCCCCGCCGCGCTGCGCATCAACAGATGCGACAAGCGCGGCGATCGAGACCTGCTGCTCGCGCGCGATTGCCTGCAGCGCGTCCCAGAACGCACGCTCGAGCGAAATGCTGGTGCGATGGCCGGCAATTACGAGCGAGTGCTTTGAGAGATCGGTCGGGCGTGCCTCGATGACCTTGTCGGCGCCCCCGAGTGTGATCACGGTTTGGTCGGCGTCAGCCGATGCTGATCGAGGTGTTTTGCGCGGCGCTGCTTTTCTGCCTTGAGCCGCTCGCGTTCCGCAGTGCTTGCGCCAAAGGCGGTGCGGTTTACCGCCGCTTGCGCTTCTGCCTTATCGCGCCGCGCCGCTTTGCGTGCACGCCGTAGATTGATGACGTCGGCGCTCACGTCTTTTTCCGGAACGAATCGATCGAGACGATTTTGTCGCCGCTGTTGACGGGCGCGGGCTCCTTCTCTTCCGTTTTCACCGCACGCGGTCGCGGCCTGATCTCCGCCGGCTCGGAGCCGCTGCCGCGCGGCTTTGCTTTGTCCGGATCGGCGCGTTTGTCGGCGAGCCGCGGCTTCGGCAAAGCCGGCACGCTCGCCGGCGCTTGCTTTAAGTCGGACTTTGTCGGCGCGCTCTCCGCGGATTCCGGAGCGTCGCTGACGTTCTCGAATTTTAGGCCGAACTGTACCGATGGATCGTAGAATTCCATCAGCGCATCGAATGGCACATACAAGCGCTCCGGGACGTTCTTGAACGATAGTCCGACCTCAAAACCGTGCTCGCTGACGTTCAGGTCCCAGAACTGGTGCTGCAGGACGATCGTCATCCGCTCCGGATATTGCTGGCGCAAGCGGCTCGACAACCGCACACCTTCGGCCTGCGTATCAAAGCTGATGTAGAAATGGTGATCGCCGGAAATGCCGTCCTTGGCAGCATCGGTGAGTACGCGGCGCACCACGCCGCGCAAGGCCTCCTGCACGCGCAAATCATAGCGGATCAAATCGGTCGACATTCGCGGAGCGGCCTTCAGAGCGGGCGAACGCGAGTTTACGCCAAAGCTAGCAACGGGAGAAGTGGAGGCTTCTGTTGCCAGGTGCCTCCGAACCCCGCCTGCCGGCGCTAACCGTCAGGACTTGATTTCGGTTACCGGCACCGCGTTACGCGGCGACAGCCACCGGAGCATAGTTGTCATTCGCAACTATAGGTT
>JAFASC010000275.1 GCA_019244955.1 Methylobacteriaceae bacterium
GGCTCATCAAGCAGAAGGATTTCGGGCTCGACGACGAGCGCCCGCGCCAATGCAACGCGCTGCTGCTGGCCGCCGGAAAGCTCCGCCGGATATCTATCGCCAAGGGCCGAAAGCTTGGTCGCCGTGAGGATTGCCGATACGCGCCGAGAAAGCTCCGCCTTGCCGATCTTCCGCAGCTTCAATCCATAAGCGATATTTTGCGCAACGCTCATGTGCGGCCAGAGCGCGTAGCTCTGGAACACCATGGACATGCCGCGCAATTCCGGCCGAAGCGTCTGGCCGGGCGATGACATGACGCGGTCGCCAACGCGGATTTCGCCGGCATCCAACCCGGCAAATCCGGCGATCAGCCGAAGGATCGTCGTCTTGCCGCAGCCGGAGGGTCCAAGCAAACAAACCAGCGCTCCGTCGGCAACGTGAAGGTCGATTGCGTCGACCGCGACAGTGTCGGAATACCGCTTAGTCACGGCTTTGAGGTCGACGGCGGCCATAATGCTCGTAATCTCAGAACCAACTCTATCCTGTCCCGCCAACCCAGCCAGTCAGGCCGACGCTCGCTCTGCTTCGGGTGGAAGGCAGCCCCGCGCCTCGAGTTCGGCCCGCAATAGCTGTTTGCTGATCTTGCCGTAGCCGGTTTTCGGCAGCTCGTCCCAGAAGAACACCCGTTTCGGCAGCTTGTAGCGCGCTACCCGGGTTTCGAGCCAGGTCAGAAGCTCGCGCTCGTTCAGCTGCGCGTCTCCACCTAAGACACAAACACAGGCACCCACCTCACCCCAGGTCCGATCGGCAATCCCGACAATCGCGACTTCCGCCACTGCGGGATGCGTGAGGATCGTCTCCTCGATTTCCCGCGGATAAACGTTGGATCCTCCGGAAATGTACATGTCGGAGGCGCGTCCGGTTATGTAGAGGAAGCCCTGTTCGTCCACGTGGCCGAGATCGCCCGTGCGAAACCAGCCATCGCGAAACGCCTTCGCATTCGCCTCCGGATTTTTGTAATAGCCGGCGAACACCGCCAGTCCGCAGACGCAAATCTCTCCCATCTCGTTGGGCTGAAGCTCGCGCCCGTGTTTGTCCTGGATCGAGATTTGCATTCCGGTGCGTTCATATCCGCAGGTGCCGATCTTCACGTCCGGCCCGTCCTCCACCTCGTGCAGCTCCGCCGGAAGCACGGTGATATTGCCGGTCACCTCGCCTAGTCCGAAATATTGGACCAGTACTTTCCCGAGCTTGGCGAGCGCACGTTTCTGGTCTTCCCGATACATCGGGGCGCCGGCATAGATCACATGCCGCAGCGATGAATGATCGTAGGCGTCGACGGATGGATGTTCGGTCAGCATTTTCAGGATAGTTGGCACCGTGAACATGTTGCTCACGCGCCACCTCTCGACGAGCCGCCACGCATCATCGCCATCGAACCGCTCACCGCTGAGCAGCACGGTCTTCGCCCCGCGCGCAACCTGTGCCAGCGCGTGAATGCCGGCGCCATGCGACAGCGGCGCCACGACGAGCGAAGCGTCGCGGTGCGTCGTGCCCGGCATGAGATCACAGAGATGATTGGTCGTGACAAAGCCCATCTGGCCATGCGTCAGCACAGCCGCCTTAGGCCGCCCTGTCGTGCCCGAAGTGAAGAAAAACCAGCAGGGATCGCCGTGCTCTACGGGCGCGGTCGCCACAGCCTTGCCGTCATAAGCCTCAGCGAGCGCGTCGTAGTCTTCGCCGAAGCCAGATTCGCCGATCGATAGAACGAAGCGAATTCCGCAGGCAGCCTGACGCGAAATGCGCGCATGATCGGGGAAGCCGCTGCCGCAGATCATCGCCGATGCGCCGCTCGCCTCAGCCAAGTAGGCGACTTCCTCCGGCGTCTGGCGAAAGTTCGTCGGGACCCAGACCGCGCCGATCCGGAAGCAGGCAAACATCGACTCGAAGAGCTGATTGCAATTCTTGGATTGAACGAGAACGCGGTCTCCCTTCCCGACGCCTCGTTCAGAGAGCGCTACGCTTATCGCGTCGACGCGGCGATCGAGTTCCGCCCAGGTCCAGGTCTTGTCGTTCCATACAAAGCCAATCTCGTCCGCGTAGCGCCTGGCCGATTGCCGCAGGAAGTGCGCGAGGTTCATGACGCGCTTCGAATATCGCGCAGCACCTCCCTGCGGAGGCGGTGGAACATTCACTTCGTGCGTTCCAGGATCGAGACGTAATTGGCAACCGCGGCGCCACCCATGTTGAAAACGCCGCCGAGTTTTGCGCCCTCGACCTGCATCTCCTGCGCCTCGTCCATGAGCTGCAGGCAGGCCATAACGTGCATCGAGACGCCGGTCGCTCCGATCGGATGACCCTTCGACTTCAAGCCGCCGGACGGATTGATCGGCAGCCTGCCGTCTTTTTCCGTCAGCCCCTCGCGCACGACGCGATAGCCCTCCCCCCGTTCAGCGAGGCCCATTGCCTCGTACTCGATCAGTTCGGCCACGGTGAAGCAGTCATGCGTCTCGACGAAATCGAGATCGTCCAGCGAGATGCCGGCTTTTTCCCGCGCCGCGGTCCAGGCGCGGCGGGCGCCCTCGAAGGCGACCGGATCGCGCCGCGAAAGCGGCAGGAAGTCATTGACGTGCATGCGTGCCCGAAAGGAAATCGCGCGCTGCAGAGTCTCGGCGGTTTCTTCGTCGGCGACGACGAGGGCCGCCGCACCGTCGGAAATGAGCGAGCAATCGGTGCGCCGCAGGGGAGCGGCGACGTAGGGGTTCTTTTCCGAGACCACATTGCAAAACTCGAAGCCGAAATCGCGGCGCATTTGCGCGTACGGGTTGGCGACGCCGTTGCGGTGGTTCTTCGCGGCGATGCGGGCCAGCTCTTCGCTCCGGTCGCCATAGCGCTGGAAATAGTTCTGCGCGATCCGGCCGAACACGCCGGCAAAGCCACCCGTGATCTCGCCTTCTTCCTTGCGGTACGAGGCGCTGAGCAGAACGTCGCTGGTTTCGGCTACGGATTTCGCCGTCATTTTTTCGGCGCCGATGACCAGGGCGATACGCCCGCGCCCGCTTTCGATAAAGTCGAGCGCGGTGTAGAGCGCCGCAGATCCCGTCGCGCAGGCATTTTCGACGCGCGTCGCAGGAACATAGGCAAGTTCCGGCTGTCCAAGAACCACCTGCGCCGCCTCAAAGCCCTGCTTCGAGAAGCCGTTGTTCATCACTCCGACATAGATGCCATCGACCTCCTCATGGCCTATTCCGGCATGCCTGAGCGCCTCCCCCGAAACGCGTGCGATCAGGCTCTCGACATCGGGGTCATCCAGCTTGCCGAACGGACTGTGCGCCCATCCGACGATGCAGCCTTTGCTCATCTTGCTCTCGCGGTTTCACCTGCCCTGGCGACCCCGGCTGGATTCGAACCAGCGACCTACTGCTTAGAAGGCAGTTGCTCTATCCGGCTGAGCTACGGGGTCCCATGCGGTGGATTCAGTGGGTCCATTGCTGGGTGCGGTTCGGCTTGAAATTGTCAGCGTATTGCACGATGCGCCGCTGCACGGGTTTGGGTTCTTCGACTCTGTAGACGATCCCGTTGCGCTCGGCATAAGCGATCGCCTCGTCTTTGGTCGCGAAGGTTAGCCGCACTTGTGATTTCATGTCGCTCGAACTGGTCCAGCCCATCAGCGGCTCGACCTCGCGCGGCTTCTCGGCATCGTATTCGAGCAGCCAGTATTTCGTCCGCGCCGTACCCGATTGCGTGGCGCTCTTCATCGGGCGGTAGATACGTGCCGTCATCTCGCTCTCGTTTCGCCATGCTCAAGATGGTCGGGGCAGCAGGATTCGAACCTGCGACCTGAAGTACCCAAAACTTCCGCGCTACCAGGCTGCGCCATACCCCGCGCGGGTGCTGCTCTAGCACGCCGCTACGGCGACGCAAACGGGCGCAGTTGGCCAGCAGTCGGGAACGGCACGCGGCGCGAGCCTATCGAGCAGCCGTGAGTTGATCCCGCCGCCGGCGTCCCCGCCTATTTTGCGAAAATCGAGCCCCGCACGGTGTCCCCCGGCTTGGCGTGAATGCGCGCCGCGGTCCCAGCGTTCACTTCGAGCACCGCAGATACCGGGCCACCAGAAGGAATCAGCTTTTCCGAAAGCGGCTCGGCGTTTTCCTTAATCGAGACTATCTTGCCCGCCTTCGAGATGAAAATCATATCGAGCGGCAAATAGGTGTTCTTCATCCAGAATTGCACGGGCTGCTCGGTCCTGAAATCGAACAGCATGCCGCGGTCCTCCGGCATGTAACGGCGGAACATCAGCCCTTTCTCGAGCTGCTCGGGTGTCCGCATGACCTCGACGGAGAAGCTATGCGCCCCGTCGGACGTAACGACCTGGAGATTTTCCAGCGCGTCCTCGGCTCGGAGCGGCGGCGGTGCTGAAAGACAAATCAACACCAGCGTCCCGGGCAGGAAGGCGCGAAATGCGAGAGCGGCAAAGAGGCGCAGCAAAATTTCCTCCGGAGCGGAGCCCAGCCCGTCCGCGCCGCTCACATGGCGGCGCGCGCCGCATTCGTCAATGCGACGCGGGAAGCGAGGTCTCGAGCCGCCGCACTTCGGCAGCCATCAAGCCTTTGGAACCATACCCGAACCGCACGAGCAAGCTGTCGCCCGGCTTCAGATCGGCGATGCCGTAGCGTCGAAGAGTTTCCATATGAACGAAAATATCCTCGGTGCCTTCGCCGCGCGTCAGAAAACCGAAGCCGCGCATGCGGTTGAACCATTTCACCACGGCGATCTCGAACCCACCGACAGGCGTCACCTGAACATGCGTGCGCGGCGCCTGTAGTTCGGCGGGATGGACGGCCGTCGACTCGTCCATGGAGATGATGCGAAGGACTTGCAGGCCCTTCGGCCGGCGCTGCGCCTCACAGACGATATGCGCCCCTTCGGGCGCGGTCGCATAGCCGTCACGCCGCAGCACGGTCACATGCAGGAGCACATCGGGAAGGTCGCCCTCGGGCACGATGAATCCGTAGCCCTTGGCAACGTCGAACCACTTGATCCGGCCACTGATTTCGACCAGGCCGGGGCCGGCTTCATCGCCGTGTTCATGACCGCGTTCGAGATCGAAATCAGCCGCTATCGGATCTCTGCCGCCCACTTGCCGCGCCCCCACCGCCACTGCAACGCATCAGCCGCCATGCCCCGCTGGCGCGCCCCCACTCGGCGAATCGCTACGCCGAGTCTGAATCACCGAAGTCAACATAGCACTGCCATTTTTTCGGCAAAGCCGAAATTGAACTCGCTTGTGGATGATGTGGACAGTGTTGCCGTTGCGCAGCAAAAAAGCTCTTCACGCGGCGAACGGTTCCAGAAAGTCCCCGATATCACCGCGCAAAACCAAATCGGCGAAGTCGTCGAGCGGGGTCGCCTCCCTGTTGACGATCACCAGCGCAGCGCCATGGCGCTTGGCGGCGAGCGGAAAGCCCGCCGCGGGATAAACGACGAGGGAGGAGCCGATCGCCACGAAGAGATCGCAGGCAAGCGTCTCCTCTTCCGCCCGGCGCATGGCCATTTCGGGCATGCTTTGGCCGAACGAAATCGTCGCCGACTTGACGTAGCCGCCGCAGGCGCATTCCGGTGCGGCACCGGTCATTTCGAAATCGCGTCTGATATCCGCTAGTTCGTAGCGCCGTTCACAGCTGAGACAGCGAGCGTAAGTGCCGTTGCCGTGCAGTTCGATCACGCGCGGCTCGGGGACGCCGGACGCCTGGTGCAGACCATCTATATTCTGCGTGATGATGGCGTTCATGCGTCCGCTGGCAATCAGCTGCGCAAGCGCGCGATGTCCGCGACCAGGTTTCGCATGCGCGTAGAGATCGTCCATGACGAATTTGCGCCGCCATGCCTCCTCCCGCATCAGCGGATCACGAAGGAAGTCGGAGAATTCGATCGGCGGATTTTTCAGCCAGGGCGATCCCGGCGAGCGAAAGTCGGGCACACCGCATTCGGTGGAAATGCCCGCACCGGTGAATGCAACCGCATATTGCGTCGCCTCGACCAATGACTGGAGCTTGGTCCTGCCCTCATCGACGCCGGGAACGATCACATCATGCCTTCGCTGCTCAATTTGATGATCCGACGTCATTGCCGCGGCTTGCATCGAGCGGAATGACGCGCACATCTTTGCGCACCGGCATCGAAGCGGCGCGAGTTGCCGCGGAGCGCATCTCGATCATTTGCGGCTGATCCACGTCAGAGGCAAAACGATCCTGGCTTCCGCTGGCCGGGGTGAACAACGAAGCCCCGGAGAGAAGCGCCGTCGTTGCAAGGCTCATTGTAAGAGCGAGTTCCGGCAGACGATTGCGGCCATGCAGGCGCACGCGCAAGGACGGCCTCAGG
>JAFASC010000005.1 GCA_019244955.1 Methylobacteriaceae bacterium
AAGAAGCTGTCGTCGCTTCAGGCGATGCTGCCCATCCTCGAGGCGGTGGTCCAAACCGGGAAGCCGCTCGTCATCGTCGCCGAGGACATCGAGGGCGAGGCGCTGGCGACGCTCGTCGTCAACAAGCTGCGTGGTGGCCTGAAGATCGCCGCCGTCAAGGCGCCGGGCTTCGGCGACCGCCGCAAAGCCATGCTCGAAGACATAGCCATCCTGACCGGCGGCCAGATGATCGCCGAGGACCTCGGCATCAAGCTCGAGAACGTGACGCTGCAGATGCTCGGCCGAGCGAAGCGCGTCCGCATCGAGAAGGAGAACACGACGATCATCGACGGCGCCGGCCAGAAGAGCGAGATCGAGGGCCGTATCGCCCAGATCAAAGCGCAGATCGAGGAGACGACGTCGGACTACGACCGCGAGAAGCTGCAGGAACGGCTGGCGAAACTCGCCGGCGGGGTCGCGGTGATCCGCGTCGGCGGCGCCACCGAGGTCGAGGTGAAGGAGAAGAAGGATCGCGTCGACGATGCACTCAACTCCACCCGCGCGGCGGTCGAGGAAGGCATTCTGCCCGGCGGCGGCATCCCGCTGCTGCGCGCCATTAAGGCGCTGCAGGCGCTGACCGACAAGACCAACAATACCGACCAGAAGACCGGTATCGAGATCGTGCGCCGCGCGCTCGTCTCCCCGGCGCGCCAGATCGTCGACAATGCCGGCGGCGACGGCGCGGTCGTCATCGGCAAGCTGCTCGAGTCGAACGATTACGGCTACGGCTATGACGCACAGACCGGCGAATATGCCGATCTGTTCAAGAAGGGCATCATCGACCCGACCAAGGTCGTGCGCACTGCGCTTCAGGACGCGGCGTCGATCGCCGGCCTCTTGATCACGACCGAAGCCATGGTCGCCGAGTTGCCGAAGAAGGAGTCGGCGCCGGCAATGCCGGGCGGCGGCGGCATGGGCGGCATGGACTTCTGATCCCATACCCTCGCGGGTTGCATTGCAACGAGGGCCTCGGCGAAAGCCGGGGTCCTTTTTCGTGGGCGGGAAGCGGCAGAGCCGGCAGCTTCCCGGTAAAGCTCGGATTGCGCAGAGATTTGTTTGAAAGGCGTCAATTTGGGTTTAAGCTCTTGGGCTTAGCAGCCATCGCAGGCTGCTGAGGCGGCGGCTTAAACACTCTTGCGCGGAAGGTTGAATGTTCTCGCACGAGCCGCGGGGCACGCGAGCGTTGCAACAATGACGGCAGACCGTCGTTCACGCACGAGCACGCGCGCCGATCTCTTGGAAGCGGTCTATGCGACCTCCCCTGCTCTGTCGCGAACGCAGGCGCGCGAAATCTTCGAGATGGCGCTTGATGAAATCTGCGACACGCTGGTGCGCGGCGAGCCGGTGAAACTTCGCTCGTTTGGCAATTTCGCCGTGCGCTCGAAACGTGAGCGGGTCGGGCGCAATCCGCGTACCGGCGTCGAGGCGCCGATCGCGCCACGCCGGGTCGTGACGTTTCGTCCCTCTCCGGTCCTGCTTGGCCGCGTCAACGGCGAGGGCCGCGCGAACTTCGCCGAAGAGGACCGCGGCGGCTAGCAATCGGCAGACCTTTGGGCCTGTGCATGACACAAAATTTACTTGCGCCTGAGCCCGCTTCTCCGCTTCTGCTCGTGTTCCGCAATCTCGACACGGTTCTGTGTCGCAACGCGAACCTGAAACTTCCTGAACTGGCGATTTGATGAACGGCTTGAGCTTTGCTGTCGGCGCCTTTGCCGTCGCGGCATTCGTGGCGGGACAGGTGTCCGGCCAGGGACTGTATCTGCTCGGCGGCGTCGCTGCCCTATGTGCGCTCACGACCTATCTCTCCGGTCGCATCTCGAGCTTTCTCAAAATCTTCGTTGCGATTTTTTCAGTCGAGACGATCGGTTTCGGACTCATGGTCATCGGCGGCGCGCTCGGGTGGTGGCCGCAGGGTTATCTCGACTATCTGCCGCCACAGAGCCTGGCGCTCACCGTCGCGATCTTCTCAATCCTGGTCTACGCCGCCTCGCATATCCCGGTTGTCCACAACATTACCAGGATCGCCGACCGCTATTTCGATTCACGCCACAAAACCGAAGCGCGCATGTGGCCGCTGCCCGCCTTCACTTCGCTGGAGCGGCGGCTTGCCGTGGCGATGGTCGTCTTCCTCGTCCTCGTCAACCAGGCGCAGGTCGGCATTACCGTGCGTCTCTCGTTTTTCAATCGCGATTGGTTCAACGCCATCCAGGAGAAGAACGCGCACGATTTCTGGCAGCTTCTGTTCTTCGTCTTTACACCATGGGCTTTCATTTACGTCGCCAGCACGGTCGTCGAGTACGTCGTGCAATCGACGCTTACAATCCGCTGGCGGCGCTGGCTGACGGATTACTACGTGTCTCACTGGCTCGACGGCAACACGCATTACCGCATGGGGCTGCTGGGTTCGGAAACCGACAATCCGGATCAGCGCATATCGGAGGACATAAGCCGCTTCATCGACGCACCGACCGAAGGTCAGACCGGCCTCTACGGCTATTCCATCCAGCTGATCTCGACGCTGAGCTCGCTGGTTTCGTTTGCCATCGTCCTGTGGGCCCTATCCGCCAATTTCACGCTTCCAGGCAGCGACATTCGCGTGCCGGGATTTCTGTTCTGGGTGGCGTTGGTCTATGCCGGGCTGGGCACGCTTGTCACGCATCTGATCGGGCGGCCGCTGGTCAGGATATTCTTCCATAAGCAGCGTGTCGAAGCCGATTTCCGTTTCTCGCTGGCGCGTCTGCGCGAATACGGCGAGCAGGTGGCCCTGCTGAAGGGAGAGGCGTCGGAGAAGGTCTCTCTCGGCCGGCGTTTTGCGGCAATCGTCGCGAACTATTTCGATCTCATCAATACGCGCAAGAAGCTGATCGCGTTCACTCAGCTTTACGGTCAGATCTCGCCGATCATTCCCTTCATCTTCGCGGCGCCGTTCTATTTTGCCGGGCGCATTCCGCTCGGCGTCATGACGCAGACCGCGAGCGCCTTCGGCAGAGTGGAGTCGGCGCTGACTTTCTTCATCTCCTATTACACCTCCCTCGCCGGCTTCAAATCGGTGCTCGATCGATTGACGCTGTTCGATGCCGCGATCGCGCGCGCCAAGACGCTTGGGGAACGGCCGCCGAAGATTACGCTTGAGCCGTGGGCAAAGCCCGATGTGAGCCTCGAACATGTCACGCTCGGGCTGCCGGACGGACGCCAAATCATCGAGGACGCCAGTCTCACTTTCCATGCCGGCGAGCCGACGCTGGTTGCCGGCCCGTCAGGCTCGGGCAAGTCGACCCTGTTTCGCGGAATCTCGGGCATATGGCCGTTCGGCGACGGCCGTATCGATGTGCCCGCGGACGAACATATCATGCTGCTCCCGCAAAAGCCTTACATCCCGATCGGCACGTTGCGGAATGCCGTCACCTATCCGGCGCCGCCGGGAACCTACAGCGACGAAGATGTGGTGGAAGCTCTGAACGCCGTCGATCTTCCCCTGCTCACCCACGTTCTCGATGAAGAAGACATTTGGGCGCAGCGTTTGTCCGGAGGCGAACAACAGCGGTTGGCGCTGGCGCGCGCGCTCCTCGCCAAACCCGATTGGCTGTTCCTCGACGAAGCCACGGCTGCGATCGACGAGGCGTTGGAGGCGAAGCTCTATCACGCGATCGCGCAGCGCCTGCCGCGCACGACGGTGGTCTCGATCGGACATCGCTCGACGCTGAGCGCCTTCCACGACCGGCGGGTCGAGATGCAAGCCGGCCGCGAAGGGACGTTCGCGCCGCGAGAGTTTTCCGCCAAAGCAGCGGAGTGAAGTCTCCGGAACGATCGGGTACGGGCATGTCGGGCAGCCCGGCATCGGATTACCTCGGCCGGACTTGAAAAGCGGCTCGCCCGGGCGTCTAAGGAGGCGAACAGGAGCTAATCGATGGCGAACTCTGCTCTGCGCGCCCGCCCCTCCTCGCAGGCGCCGAACGATCTGCGAAGCTTTTGGCTGCCGTTCACCGCCAACCGCGCGTTCAAACAGCGGCCGCGGCTGATCGCGCGCGCCAAGGACATGCATTACTATACGCCGGAAGGCCGGCCGATCCTCGACGCCACGGCGGGCCTTTGGTGTTGCAACGCCGGACATAATCGCGAACCGATTGTCTCGGCCATCCAGGCGCAGGCGGCAGAGCTCGATTTCGCTCCGACCTTCCAGTACGCGCACCCGACGGCGTTCGAGGCGGCCTCGCGCTTGGCCGAGCTCGCGCCGGGCGATCTCAACCAGGTGTTCTTCTGCAATTCCGGCTCGGAGGCAGCCGACACGGCGCTCAAAATCGCACTCGCTTACCACAACGTGACCGGACAGGCCTCGCGCCAGCGTCTCATCGGCCGCGAGCGCGGCTATCACGGCGTCGGCTTCGGCGGGATTTCCGTCGGGGGCATGGTCAACAACCGCAAATTCTTCGGCACGCTGCTGGCAGGCGTCGATCATCTGCCGGCAACATACGACCGCGAGCATCAGGCGTTTTCGCGCGGCGAGCCGGACTGGGGCGAGCATAAAGCCGATGAACTCGAGCGCATCGTTGCGCTGCATGATGCTTCGACGATCGCCGCGGTGATCGTCGAGCCGATGTCGGGCTCGACGGGTGTGCTGGCGGCGCCGAAAGGCTACCTGCAGCGGCTGCGCGCAATTTGCGACAAGTACCGCATCCTGTTGATCTTCGACGAGGTGATCACCGCCTTCGGCCGGCTCGGACATGCCTTCGCGGCCGAACGCTACGGGGTCATCCCCGACATGATCACGTTCGCCAAGGGCGTCACCTCTGGCTCGGTGCCGATGGCAGGCGTGATCGTGCGCGATCACATTCACGACGCGTTCATGGCGGGACCCGATCACGCCATCGAGTTCTTCCACGGCTACACATACTCTGCGCATCCGCTTGCCTGCGCCGCGGCGGTTGCGACGCTGGACGTGTATCGCGATGAGCGATTGTTCGAGCGCTCGAAAGCACTCGAGCCCGTCTGGGCCGATAAATTCCATTCGCTGCGCGGTCTGCCGAACGTACTCGACATCCGCACGATCGGTCTCGTCGGCGCCGTCGATCTCGCGGCGAAGCCGGACGCGGTCGGCGCACGCGGTTTCGAAGTCATGGAACGCGCATTCCATGACGAGGGCCTGATGGTGCGCAACGCCGGCGACACGATTGCGGTCTCGCCGCCGCTCATCGTGAGCGAGCCTCAGATCGACGAGATCGTGCAAAAGCTCGGCAACGTGCTGAAAAGGGTGGCGTGAGTGTTCTCATACGCGCGTCGACCGAGCGCGGTTTGACCCGCAGGACCGAGATCGTTGGCCCTCCCTCCCATCAGGGGAGGGTCGATCGCGAAGCGATCGGGGTGGGGTCTTCCAGTTCGATCGCGTAAAAACCCCACCCGGCTGCGTCGCAGCCACCCTCCCCTCCGGGGAGGGAGTGCGTCTCCGTTTGCGCATACACAATGAACGTTGGATCGAACAAACCCGCTTCCCTGAAGCCGCAATTGCCGCGCGGATTCGCCGACCGCGGACCCGGCGAAATCGCCGCGGTCGAGCGCATGCTCGCCGTGATCCGCGAGACCTACGAGCTCTACGGGTTCGAGGCGGTGGAGACGCCGTTCATCGAGTACACCGACGCGCTCGGCAAGTTTCTGCCGGATCAGGATCGCCCTAACGAGGGCGTGTTCTCGTTCCGCGACGACGACGAGCAATGGCTCTCGCTTCGCTATGATCTGACGGCGCCGCTCGCGCGCTACGTCGCCGAAAATTTCGACCGGCTGCCGAAACCGTATCGCTCCTATCGCGCCGGCTTCGTCTTCCGTAACGAAAAGCCGGGCCCCGGGCGCTTCCGCCAATTCATGCAATTCGATGCCGACAGTGTCGGTGCACCGTCGGTCATCGCCGACGCGGAAATGTGCATGATGGCCGCCGACACGCTGGAGCGGCTCGGAATCAAGCGCGGCGATTATCTGATCAAGGTCAATAATCGCAAAGTGCTCGACGGCGTGATGGAGGCGATCGGGCTTGGCGGACCGGACAATGTCGGGCGCAGGCTGACGGTGCTGCGGGCGATGGACAAGTTGGACCGCCTTGGTGTTGACGGCGTGCGCCTTTTGCTTGGTCCTGGGCGGAAAGATGAGAGCGGGGATTTCACCAAGGGCGCAGGCCTGGACAATGCGCAAACAAGCAAGGTGCTTTCAATCCTGAACGCGAGGGACGAGTCGAATGCCAAAACAGTGCAACGTCTCGCAAATGAATTTGCCTCAACGCCGATTGGCTATGAGGGTGCGGAGGAACTGCGCATCATTGCTGACTTTGTTTCGGCGGACGAAGATCGAATTGTCGTCGATCCCTCCGTCGTCCGCGGTCTCGAATATTACACCGGCCCGGTCTTCGAAGCCGAGCTCACCTTCGGCGTGAAAGACGAATCCGGCCGGCCCGTGCGCTTCGGCTCGGTTGGCGGCGGCGGGCGCTATGACGGCCTCGTCGCGCGTTTTCGCGGCGAGCCGGTGCCGGCGACGGGCTTCTCCATCGGAGTCTCGCGTCTCTATGCAGCATTGAAGCTCATCGACAGCCCGATAATATCAGGCGCCGATCTTACCGGCCCGGTCGTCGTGCTCGTGCTCGATCGCGACGAGATCGCGCGCTATCAGTCGATGGTCACTGCCCTACGCAACGCAAACATACGCGCCGAGCTTTATTTGGGTGGTGCCGGCATGAAGGCGCAGATGCGCTACGCCGATAAACGCGCTGCGCCGTGCGCCGTCATCCAAGGCTCGGACGAGCGCGCACGCGGCGAAGTGCAGATCAAGGATCTGGTCGAAGGCGCGCGCGCCGCAGCATCGATCGCCTCAAACGAGGAATGGAAGGCCGCGCGCCCGGCGCAGGTCTCCGTGCCCGAGGATCGGCTTGTCGAAGCAGTGCGCGAAATTCTCGGCCGGCACCGCTCCGGCTAAAGCGACCTGAGAAAAACGAGCGTTCCCGTCGGACCTTTGACGGTGAGCGTGTCGCCTTGCGTGTCCCAGGTCGGACCCGAATGCAGGATGCCGAGATATTCCTTCTCGAAGGCCATCACCGCCGCGTCGCATTGCTTCTTGGTCATCACGACCGGACCCATCGCAAGCTTCTGGCCTTTGATGGGATAGATCGTCGCCGACCAGGTATTGCAGCCGCTCGAACCGGACCCGCGCAGTGTCCCGTCGATCAGCAATGATGCATCTCCGGCGGGGGGCTTGCCGTTGATTTCCTTCAAATTGAAAGTGGCCTTGGTCGGAAATTCCTTGTCGTACTTTCCGGGCTGAGCCTGTTCCTGCTTTTGTTCAGGCGCAGCCTTCGGCTTGCGGCCCTGAGCCGACGCCGGCAACGCGATCAAAGCAGCGAGCGCACCGAGGGCGAGCGAATGCGTGAGCTTCATTTCCACCATTTCCTGACCTTGTGGGGCGCCCGATAGCGCCGAAGCACGGCGGAATAGTGGCATTTTTGCCACGCTTAGCCGACGAGCGGCGTGCCCGTGATGAGACGGTGTGCCCATGTCAGCAGCAAAGCATAAGCGGCGCAGCCGATCACGATTGCGATCACATCGCCGGTCACGGTTGAAGGCTTGTCGCCGAAGGGACCGACCACGTTGCGCTGGAAGGCGGAGACGAGATCGACGAGAGCCCAGACGAGAAAACCGCCGAAAAGCAGCAATCCCGCAAGGTGTCCATTGCCGATGAGGTGCGTTATCGCCCAGAGGATGACGCTGAACAGGAGCGGATGGCCGCCGACAAGTTGCCGGATGTGCGTCGGCGAAAACGCCGCAACAAACAGGATCAAGGCCGGCAGCATCACAACATAAGCGAGATCGCGCGACCAAGTCGGCGGCGACCAAAGCAGGACATCTTGCGGCGAGCCGCGAAAATGCCCGTAGCCTATGACGATGAGAACGAGACCGACTCCCGACAGGGTCCAAAATGCAATCTTAAAAGGACGCTCGCCAAGTCGCGCGATAAGAGCCGCCTTCAACGACGGGCTCATCGGCACCGAGTGAGTGCCGAGGAGCAGCAGCAAGCCGATAACGAGAAGCGCCATGGGTCTCTGCGGCCCCTACTTGCGGCGCCGAAATTAGCTCAGGCGAGCCGACGCGCGAGCTTATCATACAATGTATTCCTGGCGCTGAATACATAATCCAATTGGCCGACGCTGATATTCTCGGCGCCGCGCCCGATCAGCCAATCGGCAAGCTCGGGCACACGCTCCTTGGCGCAGGTCAGCACGATGAGACCGGCGCGGCCGCGGCCGCGAAGACGCGCATCGAAGAGCCGGCTTGCTTCTTCGCCGATCGTGTCTTCATCGGCTTCGAGCCGGGTGCGCACCTCGCGCGTGGTGCGCGCTTCTTCCTCCGCCGCGATGCGCGACAGGATCAGCCGCGCACTTTCGCGCGCGGCTTGCGACCATTCGGCCGACAAAGACGCAACGAGATTGGCCTCGGAGCGCAGGATGACACCATCGTCGAGCACCTTTAACGCATTCGCTTCGAGCGTCGCCCCGGTGGTCGTGATGTCGACGATGAGCTCCGCCTGCCCGGCGGCAGGAGCGCCTTCCGTCGCGCCAAGACTTTCGACGACGCGGTAGTCGCCGATGTCGTTCGCCGCAAAAAACCGTCGCGTCAAATTCACGTATTTCGTCGCGACGCGCATGCGCTGGCCGCGCTTCACGCGAAACGCAGACGCGACATCTTCGAGGTCGGCCATGTTGCGCACATCGATCCAGGCGCGCGGCACGGCGACGACGACATTGGCACTGCCGAACCCGAGCGGCGCCAGGAGCTCCACGCGCTCGTCGGCATCGGCGATCGTCTCGCGCACGAGATCCTCGCCGGTGATGCCCATATGGATCGAACCCGCGGCGAGCTGGGTGGTGATTTCCGCCGCCGACAGGAAAGCGATCTCGACATTCTCGACGCCTTTAAGCATGCCGCGATAGTCGCGCACGCCACGTCCGCGCACGACATCGAGACCGGCGCGCGCGAAAAACGCGTTGGCGTTATCCTGCAAGCGTCCTTTGGACGGCACCGCCAGGACCAGCGCGGCGCCAGCGCCGTTCCCCGCGCTCATTGCAGGCGCCCCGTGTCCGGACCGCTCAGGCGATCGAGCCAAATCGCCGCGCCGACGGCGGGAATGTCTTCTCTCGCGCCGAGCAATCGCAAAAGACGATCGTAGCGCCCGCCGCCGATGACCGGGTGGTCGCCGCTTCGGCCCTGATGCCGCGCCTCGAAAACAAAGCCGGTGTAATAATCGAGGTTGCGCGCGAATTCGGCCGAAAAAGTCACACGCGAAAGATCGATGCCGCGCGCCGCGATGAAGCCAAGGCGTGCATCGAACTCGTCGAGCGTCTGCGTGCAATTGATCTGCGCGTCGCTGGCAAGCGTGCGCAGTTCCGCCGAGGTCTCGTCGGGATTTCCGGCGATGCGGAGATAGCGTTCGAGCAGCGCGCGCGCCTCGCTCGGGACGCCGCCGCCGCTGCTTGCGGTCGCCTGTTCGAGAAACCGCTCGGCGATTTCGGCGGCGGTTCGGCCGCCGACCGAGGAAATGCCCGCAATCGAAAGCACATCTTCGACGAGCGCACGCGCGCCGCGCTTGTCGGTGCCGGCGAGCGCCGCGAGCACGCCTGAATGATCGTTCGCGCTGCCGTTGGTCGGCGCCGCCAGCACGGCCTCGAGCGGCAAGCCCTTGGCATGGCCGCGCGCGATGCGTCGCGACCAGACCGGCGGCAAGTCGAGCGCGTTGAGCAGGGCCGAGAACAGGCCGGCGTCGCCGATGCGCACCATCAGCGCCTCGTGGCCCGCCGCGGCTGCCGCTTCGAGCGTCAGGGTCAGCACCTCGGCATCGGCCGCAGCCCGGTCTTTTCGACCGAAGCTTTCCACGCCGGCCTGGACGAACTCACCCGACGCGTTTGGGCGATAGCGGAATATCGGCCCGCAATAGGAATAGCCGGCCGGCCGGCCGGCATCGGCGGAGGCAAGATAGAGGCGCGAAATCGGGATGGTGAATTCCGGTCGCAGGCAATGCTCGGTGCCGGATGCGTCGCTGGCGAGGTAGAGCCGGTGCCGGATTTCCTCGCCGGAGAGGTCAAGGAATACCGAGGCCGGCTGCAGGGTCGGCGGCTCGCAGCGCGGATATCCGGCCGCGGCAAAGTGCGCCAGCAGCGTGTCTGCCAGCGCGCTCGCAGCGGCCGTCCGCGCCTCGGGGCGATCCATCGGCGTCATCCGAGCTTCTCTACCAAGCTTGGCGCGGTGACGCACTTGCATTCCCTGGCGAAGGTGAACCCTTCGCCAAGATGGGAGGCCGGTTCAGCCGCCTTTGACGTTCACCTGCACGTCGACATTGCCGCGGGTCGCGTGGGAATAGGGGCAGATCTTCTCGTGCGCCTCATTGGCGAGCTCCTGCAGTTCCGCCTGCGGGATGCTCGGATCGCTGACGTTCAGTTTCACCGTCAGCCCGAAGCCGCCGGCGTCGCGCGGCCCGATGCCGACCTCGCTCTTGACCACCGCCTTCGTCGCATCCTTCTTGTGCTGCTTGGCGACGTAATCGAGGGCGCCGCCGAAACAGGCGGCATAGCCCGCCGCAAAAAGGTGCTCCGGCGTGGTCGTGTTCGGTTTACCCGGACCGCCCATTGCCTTCGGAACGGAAAGATCGGCGGCGACCGAATGATCCTCAGCTTCGGTGTGGCCGTTGCGGCCGCCTGTCGCACGGGCTTTGGCGGTGAAAAGGACTTTGACGCTCACGCGGGGCTCCTCCTGATACGACCGGCCGGAAGGCACGATCCGCCGGCCTCCCGCCGGCGCTCCCTATATAGATCGGCGGCCCGCCGCGTGCACCGGTGCTCGGGTTGACTCTCGCAGCCGCCATCCTTAGCCGCCGCTCATGCTGCAATTCGACTTGCACCGGCACGCCGCGCATCCGATCTCGGGATTGTCGGAAATAGCCTCCCGCTATGACGTCGTCCTCTGCGACGTTTGGGGCGTCGTGCATGACGGGATGCGCCACTACCCCGACGCGGTGGCCGCGCTCGCGCAGTTCCGTGACAAAGGCGGCACGGTTGTCCTGATCACCAATGCGCCGCGGCCGGCGAGCGGCATCGAGCGCATGCTACGGCGGCTGGAAGTTCCACAAAATTCGTATGATGCGATCGTCTCATCGGGCGACGTCACCGTCTCGCTGATGCTGGAGCGCGGCGACAAGGCCCCCCATCATGTCGGGCCGCCGCGCGACAATTCGCTGTTCCGCGAAGTCGCCGAGCGCTCCGGCCGGCCCGATCCGCGCGTGCCGTTCGACGCAGCGGATTACGTCGTCTGCACCGGGCTCGTCGATGACGTACACGATAGGCTCGAGGACTACGATCCGCTGCTCGAGCGCATGCGCGCCATGCAGATGGAATTCATCTGCGCCAATCCGGATATCGTCGTGCACAGCGGCGAGCGGCTGATCTATTGCGCCGGCGCCATTGCCGAGCGCTATGCGGCGCTCGGGGGCCCGGTCGTGCAAGCCGGCAAGCCATACCCCGAAATCTACAAGCGAGCGATCGCGGCGGCGAGCCAGGCGCGGATTAAGCCCGGCAGCAAACCCCGCGTGCTCGCGATCGGCGACGGCCTCGCGACCGATCTCAAAGGCGCCATCGAGGCGCAAATCGATATGCTGTTCGTCTCGTCCGGCATTCACCGCGACAGGCTGCATCCCGAGGATCGCTCGGGCATTCCGCTCGACCCGGAGACGCTCTCGGATTTGCTCGACGAATACGGCGTCAAGCCGCCGATGGGGACGATCTCGACGCTGACCTGGTGACCTCAGGCCGCCTGGGCCGAGAAGACCGCGTCCATCTTCGCCTTCAGCATCGCCGCGTTGAAGGGCTTGACGATGTAATTGTTGACGCCGGCCTTGCGCGCGGCGACGACGTTGTCGGTCTTCGATTCCGCCGTCACCATGATGAAGGGCACGTCGGTATACGCAGGATCGGAGCGCACCTTCTGCAGGAGCTCGAAGCCGGTCATCGGCTCCATGTTCCAGTCGGAGATGACGAGCCCATAGTGCTTTCCGCGGATCATTTCGAGCGCTGCCTGGCCGTTGGCGGCCTCATCGACATTCTCGTAACCGATCTGCTTCAAAAGATTGCGGATGATGCGCACCATCGTCTGGTAATCGTCGACGACCAGAATGGGCATTGAACAATCGGCGGGCATGGCACTCCCTCGCATGTGAGGCGGCAAAGCTGCCCGGCATGGGCTTGCATTGGGCCCGTGCAACCGCCTTGCCAAGGATGCTATGCGCCACCGCTTGATGTTCTCTTAATCGGCGGCGCCAAAATTTACCCCGGGGTCGTACCGGAACGGATGCGGCGCGGCGCCCATTCCTGACATCAAGGGGAGACTCGATGACGGCGCCTTTCACCACCCATTATTTCGAGGATCTCAGCGTCGGGATGCGCGAGACCCTGATGAAAACGGTCATGAACGAGGACGTGATCGGCTTTGCCAACCTCTCCGGCGACCACAACCCGATCCATCTGTCCGAGCATTTTGCCCGCAAGACGCGCTTCGGCGAGCGCATCGCCCATGGGCTTTATACAGCGAGCCTGATCTCCGCCGTTCTCGGCATGTACCTGCCCGGCCCCGGCGCCGTTTACCTCTCGCAAACCCTGAACTTCCGCGGCCCGGTGCGCATCGGCGACGTCGTCACGATCAGCGTCGAGGTCGCCGAGCTCGTGCCTGAAGGCCGCCGCGTGCTCCTGCGCTGCGAATGCGTCGTCGACAACCGGGTCGTGCTCGACGGCGAAGCGCGCGTGTCGGTGCCGACCCGGCGCGTCGTGCCGAAGCCGGCGCCTGCGGTGGCGAGCGTGTAGGCGCGCGGCATCGCCGCCGCACGCAAAGCAGCGTACGAAAAGAGAGAGAAGCGAAGAGGACACGGGGACTTAGGGTCGCCGATACCTGAAGCTTCATAAAGAGAGCCGGTTTCCCGGGTCCCCGTGTCGGCGTCTTTCAGGTCCTCGCGTCCCGCGCTTACATGGGAGAGCTTGCGCTCTCCCATCCCCAGGGGCGAACACCCCGGACCGGTCGTAGTGCCGGACGGGCGGGCCACTCGCCGCCGCCTTCTTGCGAAAGCACCGGCGTTTGCGAGGCCTCCCGGGACCGAGGTGGCGTTCACCTCGGGCGCGGGCGCCGGTCCCCGCCGCGTTTGCAGACCGCTCTAGAAACGCCCTCTTCGAGGACGGGGACGGCAGCTACATAGGATTAATGTCTGCGGGCGTCAAGGATTATTTTCCAGAATTTCTGCCGGATCCTTCAGGGTAGCGCATACCGCTGATTGCGATTGTGCAATTCTGCCCTGTTGCCGCCAAGGCACGCGTGCTTTCATTCTCATCAACGAACGCGCGGATTTGCCTAATGTCGTTGCGGCGTCTCGCCACAACAGCATAGCTTCGGCAGGTTTAAATCCGGATCGGGGGCGTACCGATGCGCGCTATTCATTCTGGCAGCCTTCTGACCCTTCTAGGCGCTGGCGCGCTCGCTTTGAGCGTCGCCTTCATCCCCGACGCGGCCCTTGCACAAGGCGCGGTCTGCGGCACCTTCGTAGCCCCAAACAGCATCGGCCAGCCCGCGGCGGGCAATACTTTCTAGCCACCAACACGGCGTGCGGCGTCGGCGCAGTCGCCACTGCGACGAAGGACACCGCAATCGGCAACAACGCCGCCGCCGAGGGGACGGCGTCGACGTCGGTGGGTGCTTCGGCCCTCATTCTCCCCGCCGTCACCAATTCGGTTGCTGTCGGCGCAAATAGCGGGGTGGTCGCAGGACGCGATTCGACTGTCGTCGGGCAAGGCACTCTTGCCGGTGCTGCCCCCTCGGTGCCATTGCCGAGACCGCCATCGGCCAGGGAATCTCGCTTGGTGGTAGCAACAGCAGCGCGCTCGGCCAAGGCGCATTATCCGGCAGCAATACGAGCAGCACTTTCGGCAATTCAGGGTCGACCGCGCTCGGTTCGCTGGCGCAAGCGGGCGCCGGTGCAAACGGTCAGACAAACGCCACCGCGGTCGGCTTCCAGGCGCAGGCGAATGCTTTCGGCGCCACCGCCGTCGGTCAGAGCAGCGTCGCGAGCGGCACCGAGGCCGCAGCTCTCGGGGTCGGTGCGAACGCAACCGGCTTTGGGTCCTTGGCTCTCGGCACGAGCGCCTTTGCAACCAGCACAGGCACCCTCACTAACCAGGCGGCCGTCGCGCTCGGCATGGCGTCGAATGCGAACGCCAATGGAGCCGTGGCTGTCGGTGGTTCGGCAAACGGTCTCGTGACGGCAGGCGACTATTCCGTGGCGGTTGGCGCAAGCTCGAGAGCAACGGGGACGGGTGCGATCGCAATCGGCGGCTTCGGCAACCTCGGGCTCGGAGCGACCAACGCACAAGCCGATGGAGCGATCGCAATCGGGCAGACCGCGACTGTCGCCACTGGTTCGACCAACGGTGTCGCAATCGGGCAAGGGAGTGGAGTTACCGGCACCAACAGCACCATTGTCGGCGCCGCAAACACCGTGACGGGCAATAGCAGCGGCGCTTTCGGCACCGGGCAGACGGTGAACGGCAACGGCAGCTACGCGATCGGCGATCCGAACGTGATCAACGGCAACAACACGTTCGTACTCGGCGACAACAATACGATCAACGCGCCGAACGCGCCCGGCAACGGCAACAACATCAACGTGGTCGGCTCGAACAACATTGTCGCGAGCACGACCAACGCGTCCGGATCATCGCTGCTCGGCAACGGCAATACCGTCAATGCGCAGAACGCAATTGTCGTCGGCAACGGCAACACGGCGACTGGCTTTGGAAGCACCGCCATCGGCTAAGGCGCCACGTCCTCCGGAGCCGGCGCGATTGCCGTTGGCGCAGCATCAACATCGAGCGGCTTCGACAGCGTCGCGGTCGGAACCAGCAGCACTGCCAGTGCCGGCTTCGCATCTGCTTTCGGTCTAGGCGCCACCGCCACAAATGTCAGTGCATCCGCGCTGGGCGCGGGCAGCACGGCGAGCGGCGTGTCGAGCACGGCAGTCGGCTGGGCGAGCACGGCAAGTGCTACAAACGCCAACGCCTTCGGCGGCGGCGGCAACGGCACGACCACCTTCGGTGCACGCGCGACCGCCGCTAACGCAACA
>JAFASC010000146.1 GCA_019244955.1 Methylobacteriaceae bacterium
AGTGACGCGCGTCGCCCGCGAGGTCGGCACCGACGGCAAGCTCGGCGGACAAGCCCAGGTCGTCGAAGTGACCGGCGTTTGGAAGGACTTGACCGAGTCGGTGAACTCGATGGCATCGAACCTCACCGCGCAGGTCCGCAACATCGCCGAGGTGACGATCGCGGTCGCGAACGGTGACTTGTCGAAGAAGATCACCGTCGACGTGCGCGGCGAAATCCTGCAGCTCAAGGAAGCCATCAACACGATGGTCGATCAGCTGCGCTCCTTCGCCTCGGAAGTGACGCGCGTCGCGCGCGAGGTCGGCACCGAAGGCAAGCTCGGCGGGCAGGCGATCGTCCCCGGCGTTGCCGGCACTTGGAAGGATTTGACCGACTCGGTCAACGCGATGTGCGGCAATCTTACCGCGCAGGTGCGCAACATCGCGCAAGTGACGACCGCCGTGGCGCGCGGCGACCTCTCGCGCAAGATCACCGTCGATGTGTCCGGCGAAATTTTGGAGCTGAAGAACACTATCAACACGATGGTGGATCAGCTCAACGCCTTTGCCGGCGAAGTGACGCGCGTCGCGCGCGAGGTCGGCACCGAAGGCCGCCTCGGCGGTCAGGCGCAAGTGCCGGGCGTTGCGGGCACGTGGAAGGATTTGACCGACAACGTCAACTCCATGGCCTCGAACCTCACCGCGCAGGTCCGCAACATCGCCGAAGTCTCGACCGCGATCGCCAGCGGCGACTTGTCGAAGAAAATCACCGTCAACGTCTCCGGCGAAATTTTGGAGCTGAAAGAAACCATCAACACGATGGTCGATCAGCTGAACGCGTTTGCATCGGAAGTGACGCGCGTCGCGCGCGAGGTTGGCACGGAAGGCCGCCTCGGCGGCCAAGCCAACGTGCTCGGCGTCGCCGGCACGTGGAAAGACTTGACCGATTCCGTGAACTCGATGGCGGGCAACCTGACGGCGCAGGTCCGCAACATCGCGGAAGTGTCTACCGCCATCGCCAACGGCGACTTGTCGAAGAAGATCACCGTCGACGTGAAAGGCGAAATCCTTCAGCTCAAAGAGACGATCAACACCACGGTCGACCAGCTGAACGCATTCGCCTCCGAAGTGACGCGCGTCGCGCGCGAAGTCGGGACGGAAGGCAAACTCGGCGGACAGGCGCAGCTCAAGGGCGTCGCCGGCACCTGGAAAGACTTGACCGATTCGGTGAACTCCATGGCCTCAAATCTGACGGGCCAGGTCCGTAACATCGCCGAGGTCGCAACGGCGGTCGCGCGCGGCGACTTGTCGAAGAAGATCACCGTCAACGTGTCGGGCGAGATTCTGGAGCTGAAGAACACGATCAACACCATGGTCGATCAGCTCAACGCCTTCGCCGGCGAAGTGACGCGCGTCGCACGTGAGGTCGGCACCGACGGCCGTCTCGGCGGTCAGGCGCAGGTGCCGGGCGTCGCCGGCACCTGGAAGGACCTGACCGATTCCGTGAACTTCATGGCCGGCAATCTGACGGCGCAGGTCCGCAACATCGCCGAAGTTTCGACGGCCATCGCGAACGGCGATCTCTCCCGCAAGATCACCGTCGACGTGCGCGGCGAAATCCTTCAGCTGAAGGAAACGCTGAACACGATGGTCGATCAGCTGAACCGCTTCGCCTCGGAAGTTACGCGCGTCGCGCGTGAGGTCGGCGCGGAAGGCAAGCTCGGCGGACAGGCAAACGTGCCCGGCGTCGCTGGCACCTGGAAGGACTTGACCGAAAACGTCAACTCGATGGCGTCGAACCTGACCGGTCAGGTGCGCAACATCGCGGAAGTGACGACCGCTGTCGCGCGCGGTGACTTGTCCCGCAAGATCACCGTCGACGTGAAGGGCGAAATTCTCGAGCTGAAAAACACCATCAACACGATGGTCGATCAGCTCAATGCGTTCGCGGGCGAAGTGACGCGCGTCGCACGTGAGGTTGGCACGGAAGGGAAGCTCGGCGGCCAAGCGCAGGTGCCGGGCGTCTCCGGCACATGGAAGGACTTGACCGACTCGGTGAACTTCATGGCCGGCAATCTGACCGACCAGGTGCGCAATATCGCCGAAGTTGCAACCGCGATTGCGACAGGCGACCTTTCGAAGAAGATCACCGTCGACGTGCGTGGCGAAATCCTGCAGCTGAAGGAGACGATCAACACGATGGTCGATCAGCTCCGCTCGTTCGCCGGTGAAGTGACGCGCGTGGCGCGCGAAGTCGGCACCGAAGGCCGGCTTGGCGGCCAAGCGGTCGTGCCTGGGGTCGCCGGCACGTGGAAGGATTTGACCGACAACGTCAATCTGCTGGCGGCAAACCTCACGACGCAGGTGCGCAACATCGCCGAGGTGACAACGGCAGTCGCACGAGGCGACCTCAGCCGCAAGATTACCGTCGACGTGAAGGGCGAGATCCTCGAGCTGAAGAACACGATCAACACGATGGTCGATCAGCTCAACGCCTTTGCCGGCGAAGTGACGCGCGTGGCGCGCGAAGTCGGCACCGAAGGCAAGCTCGGCGGACAGGCGCAGGTGCCCGGCGTCGCCGGGACCTGGAAAGACCTTACCGACACGGTCAACGTCATGGCCGCAAACTTGACCGAGCAGGTGCGCGGCATCGTGAAAGTGGTGACCGCCGTCGCCGACGGCGACTTGAAGCAGAACCTGACGGTCGCGTCGAAAGGCGAGGTCGCCGCCCTTGCCGAGACGATCAACAACATGACGGATACGCTCGCGACGTTCGCCGACCAAGTCACGACGGTCGCGCGCGAAGTCGGCGTCGAGGGTCGCCTCGGCGGCCAAGCGCATGTGCCGGGCGCCGCCGGTACCTGGAAGGACTTGACCGGCAACGTGAACCTGCTTGCAGCGAATCTGACGACTCAGGTGCGTGCCATCGCCGAAGTGGCGACAGCGGTGACGAAGGGCGACTTGACGCGATCCATTCAGGTCGAGGCACGCGGCGAGGTGGCCGAACTGAAAGACAACATCAACACTATGATCGGCAATCTGCGTCTGACTACCGATCAGAACACGGAGCAGGATTGGCTGAAGACGAACCTCGCGCGCTTCACCAACATGCTGCAGGGCCAGCGCGACCTCGGCGCCGTCGGGCGGATGCTCTTGTCCGAGCTCGCGCCGTTGGTCGAAGCGCAGCACGGGGTGCTTTACCAGATTGAAGACGATGGAACGGCGGGGCTTCGGTTGCTCGCTTCCTATGCGGACCATCCGACCAGCGGTAATCCGCCGCGTCTGCAAGTCGGCGAAGGTCTTGTCGGCCAGTGCGCGCGCGATGGACGCCGCATGATTCTGAGTGAGATGCCCGACAACGTCGTGCCAATTCGATCCGGACTGTTCAAGGCGCAGCCGAAGAACGTAGTCGTCCTGCCGGTGCTTTTCGAAGGTCAAGTAAAGGCGGTCATCGAGCTTGCAGCCCTGTCGCCATTTACCGACCTGCAGCTCTCCTTCCTCGAGCAGCTGACGACCAGCATCGGCATCGTGTTGAACTCAATAGAAGCGACGATGCAGACCGAAGGCCTGCTGACGCAGTCGCAGCAACTCGCGGCCGAATTGCAGGCGCAGCAGCGCGAACTGCAGCAGACGAACGAGCAGCTGGAGCAGAAAGCCCAGCAGCTTGCCGAGCGCAACGTCGAGGTGGAAGCCAAGAACCAGGAAATCGAGCAGGCACGCCGCGCGGTGGAAGAAAAGGCTGCCGAGCTGGCACTCACCTCGAAGTATAAGTCCGAGTTCCTGGCGAATATGAGCCACGAGCTACGCACGCCGCTCAATTCAATCCTGATCCTCGGACAACAGCTCCAGGAGAATCCGGACGGCAATCTGTCGGAACGGCAGGTCGAGTTCGCGCGGACGATCCATGGCGCGGGCACCGATCTTTTGAACCTCATCTCCGATATCCTCGATTTGTCGAAGATCGAATCGGGCACGGTGTCGGTTGATGCGGAAGAAATCTTCTTCGCCAATCTGCTCGAGTCGATGGCGCGGCCATTCCGGCACGAAGCCGAAAACCGTCGTCTCGGCTTCGAAGTCCAGGTGGCGCCCAACCTGGATCGCTCGATCATCACCGATTCCAAGCGCCTGCAGCAGGTGCTGAAAAACCTGCTGTCGAACGCTTTCAAATTCACCGCGCAAGGCGGCGTGAAGCTCAGCGTCTATCCGGCAACGAGCGGCTGGACTCCGGATCACGCGACGCTGAGCCACGCTCCATCCGTCGTCGCCTTCGAAGTGTCCGATACCGGCATCGGCATTCCCGCCGAAAAGCAGAAGATCATCTTCGAGGCGTTCCAACAGGCGGACGCGGGGACAAGCCGCAAATACGGCGGGACGGGCCTCGGTTTGGCGATCAGCCGCGAGCTTGCGAACCTGCTCGGCGGCGAGATCCAACTGCGCAGTAATGCCGGGGAAGGCTCGACCTTTACCCTGTATCTGCCGCTGACCTTTGTCGGCTCACCACTGGCTGCCGGCCGTTCCGCCCCTGAAACGCGGGCTCTGTCGATTGCGCCGCAGCGGCTCGCCGATGCAGGCGTCGCGCCAATCCTCGACGACCGCGCGACTATCACGGCCGGAGACCCCGTGCTGCTGATTGTCGAAGACGATCCGCACTACGCGCGGGTCATGGCCGATTTGGCCAAGGAGTCCGGCTTCAAGGTGCTCGTGGCGATGAGCGGCGCCGATGCGCTCGCGCTAGCCAAGGACTACCCGCCGACGGCGATTTCGCTCGACGTGTTCTTGCCGGACATGTTGGGCTGGACCGTACTCAGCCAGCTCAAACAGGATCCGGAGACACGTCACATCCCGGTGCAGATCGTCACGCTGGACGACGACAAACAGCACGGTCTGTCGCGCGGCGCGTTCTCCTTCCTCAACAAGCCGACCACCACGGAAGGCCTGGAAGCTTCGTTTGCGCGGATCAAAACCTTCGTCGAGCATCGTCGCAAGCGCCTCCTCATCGTTGAGGACAATCCGGCCGAGCAGCTCAGCATCACAGAGCTCCTCGCGCACGACGATATCGATATCGAGACGGTGGATTCCGGCGCGCGCGCGCTGGCGCGCCTAAAAGAACAACCCGCCGATTGCGTCGTTCTCGATTTGCGGCTGCCCGACATGTCCGGCTTCGAAGTGTTGGAGCGACTACGCGAGGACGAGGAGCTGGCGACCACCCCAGTGGTCGTCTTCACCGGGCGCGAACTGACCTCCGAGGAGGACGCGCAACTCCACACGATGGCGCGCAGCGTCGTCGTCAAGGGCGTCGAATCTCCCGAGCGTCTGCTCGATGAGACGTCTCTGTTCCTGCACCGAACCATATCCGATCTTCCTGCGCGAAAACAGAAGATGCTCGAGCGGCTGCATTCCTCGGACGAGGATCTGGTCGACCGCATCGCACTCCTGGTCGACGACGACGCGCGCAACATTTTTGCCCTGTCGAGCGTGCTCGAGCGCCGCGGCATGAAGGTTCTCACTGCAACGACCGGCAGCGAGGCCGTCGCGATCGTCGAGTCGCGATCTGACGTCTCCATCGTGCTCATGGATATCATGATGCCGGGAATGGACGGATACGAGACCATGCAGGTGATCCGCGCCAATCCCGCCTTCCGCCGGCTGCCGATCATCGCACTGACCGCCAAGGCCATGAAAGGAGATCGCGAGAAGTGTCTCGAGGCTGGCGCGTCCGACTATTTGGCCAAGCCGGTTAACACCGAACAGCTGTTATCCGCACTGCGCATGTGGCTGCATCGCTGAAGCGAGTGAACCCTGTGAGCGGCGATCCCGTAAACATCCTCTTGGTGGACGATCAGCCCGCCAAGCTTCTCAGCTATGAAGTGATACTGAGCCAGCTCGGAGAGAGGCTCATCAAGGCCAACTCGGCACACGAGGCGCTTTCTCAGTTGCTGAAGCACGATATCGCGGTGGTTCTGATCGACGTTCAGATGCCCGATCTCGATGGTTTCGAACTGGCCGCCATGATCCGCGAGCATCCGCGCTTTCAGCAGACGGCGCTGATTTTCGTCTCCGCCATTCACCTCTCGGATTTGGACCGGCTGAGGGGCTATGAGGCGGGTGGCGTCGATTACGTGCCGGTGCCGGTCGTGCCTGAAGTCCTGCGTGCCAAGGTGCGCGTCTTTGCCGAATTGCATCGCAAGACCCGAGCGCTGGAACGCCTGAACACGGACCTGGAACAACGTGTTGCCGACCGCACCGCCGATTTGGAGCAGTCACGCGCGGCCCTGCAGAAGCTGAATGAAGAGCTGGAACTTCGCATCGAGCAGCGCACGCGCGAGCGCGAACAGGCGCTTGCGCAATTATTCGAAGCGCAAAAGATCGACACTATCGGTCAGCTGACAGGAGGCGTGGCGCACGACTTTAACAACCTGCTGATGGCAATGCTCGGCAGCCTCGAAATCTTGAAGAAGCGGCTGAAGGACGACTCGGCCTCGCAGCGTCTTTTGGAAAATGCGCTGAAAGGTGCCGAGCGCGGGGCTGCCCTGACGCAACGACTCCTCGCCTTTGCGCGGCGCCAGGAGTTGCGGCCGGAAATCGTCGAAATTTCCCAGCTGGTATCCGGGATGCAGGACTTGTTGACCCGGGCGCTCGGACCGGAAATACGCCTCGAGAACAACCTGCAGCCGAACTTGCCGCCAATACTGATCGATGCAAACCAGCTCGAACTTGCCGTGCTCAATCTCGCGGTGAATGCGCGCGATGCCATGCCCAATGGCGGATTGCTCACATTTTCTGCGGCGGAGGCGAAAGCCTCCGATCCAAATGCCCCGCCAGGACTAACCCCACGTCCGTATGTTCGGCTTACGGTCGTCGATACGGGACAAGGTATGGACGAGACGACGCTTGCGCGCGCGGCGGAACCATTTTTTACGACAAAGGGTATCGGCAAGGGGACTGGCCTCGGCCTTTCCATGGTCCAAGGACTTGCTGCGCAGTCTGGCGGCGGACTCGTGTTGGCGAACGAACCGGGCAAGGGTGCCCGTATCGATGTTTGGTTGCCGCAAGCCGATCGCGCCGCCATTGAGCTGAAATCGGCGCCAAGGGGCCACTCGACGGAGTATATTTCAAGGCCGTGTACCGTGCTTGTCGTAGATGACGACGCTTTGGTTGCGACCGGAACCGCGGCGATGTTGGAGGACCTCGGCCACTCAGTCATCGAGGTGTACTCCGCCGCAGAAGCCCTTAAGCTGCTTGAAGATGGACGACCGGTCGACCTGGTTCTGACGGATCACGCGATGCCCGGTATGAGCGGAACGGATTTGGCGAATTTGCTCAGAACGAGATATCCTGGGATCGGAGTCGTGATCGCTAGTGGATACGCCGAGCTTCCGGCCGACACGACTCAAGACGCAACGATACCAAAATTGTCGAAGCCGTTTGCCCAATCCGACCTCGCGCGCATGGTGGCAGAGCATGCCGGCCGGGCGCCGGGCACTGCCGGGGCAGCGGCCTAGAGTCCTGGGACGCGCAGGCAGAACGCCGCGGAAACATTCGCGCAGGCCAAATCGATTGCGTTCTCCCGACACCGGAGAATTGATTGCCTTCCCGTCCAAAGGAGACCGATCCTGTTTTCGCCGATGGTCATTCCGATGGTTAGCAAACGCCTGCTGCTTTCCGCTATTGTTCTGGTCGGTGCGATGGGGACCGTTGTTGCGGCGGAGCGAGGCCTGCTTTGGAGCGTCGTCCAGGTTTGCGTCACAAATAACCAGCTAACCGGCGCTTCCTTTCCTTGCCTCGACGTCAACACGGATCAGGGGATCGCAAAGGGCTTTGCGACTATACGCGCGCCGCTCGCAAGAACGCACATCGTCGTGTCTCCCACGGTGAGAATCATGGGCATCGAGGCGCCGGAGCTTCAATCACCCGACGCCGCAAATTATTTCCAGGACGCGTGGGAAGCGCGCAGATATGTGATTGCCGCGGCGGAGCGCCCGCTCAAAGATGCAGATATAGGGCTGGCGATCAACTCGCGTCCGGGTCGCAGCCAAGATCAACTGCACATTCACGTCGACTGTTTGCGGCGCCGCTACGCCCAGCAGCTCCATCTGCACGATTCCGCTGTCCGGTCCGATAGGTGGTCCCGCCTGCCGTTCGCATTCAGAGGCCGATATTACTGGGCACTGCTGCTCAATGCGGCAGACCTCAGCCGAACCAACATCTTCAGAACCGCCGCGACGCTTCTGCAAACCTCGCCCGGCAGCATGGAGGATATGACTTTGGTCGTGGTGCCGAGACTGGGGACGGGATTCTACCTTCTCGCCGACCAATATGCGCCCGGCGCGATGGGCAAGGGCCACGGTGAGTTCTTACTGGACCATTCTTGTGCGTGATGGTCGCCTTCCTCCGAAGGCTCGCCTGATCGCTTGCGCCGACTTCAAGCCGGGAGCTGATCGATTTTAGGTGAGCCTATTCTCAAGAAGCTTTATCGCGGCAAGAAGCGTCTGGTTTGCCGGCGCCGGTACTCCGACTTCGCGCCCCTTGCGTGCGACGTATCCGTTCAGATGATCGATCTCGGTGATCTTGCCGCGGGCGAGATCCTGGGCTGTTGACGAAAGTTGGTTCGGCATCGACGCGGCGATGCCGAACACCGTCTCGAGAACGTCGTGCGGCAAAGAGACGCCGAGCCGAGTTGCAACTTCGAGGCATTCGCCGACGATGTCCCGCATCGTCTCGACGACGCCGTTCACCTCGACCATGCGCCCATAAGGCAGCTGTGCGATCGCCGACAATGCATTGTACGCGCAATTGATGATCAGCTTCGTCCAAAGCGCTTCAACTACCTTATGCGACAGTTCTGCGGGCACTCCAGCCTTTTCGAAACAAGCCGCGATCTCAATGCTTGCCGGGCCGGGCCCGATGACGAGTTCTCCGCGGCCGTGGTGCCGTACGTGTCCCGCCGCAGGCATGTCGGTGGCAACATAGACGGCAACCGGCACGACAAGCCTTTTCAGCAGGGCTTGCAAGCGCTCGGCGTTGTCCACACCGTTTTGCAGACTGAGAATGATGGCGTGGTCCGCCAAATGCGGCGCGATGGCGTTGCCCGCTTCCATCGTGTCATTCGATTTCACGCAGAAGAGGACAAGCTCGGCCTCGGCCACCCCGGACGGCTCCACCGTCGCCCGGACGTTTAGCGCCTCCGTAAAGCGGGCCGTCTCGAGGACAAGGCCGCGCGTATTCATCGCCGCAACGTGCTGAGGCCGTCCGATCATGCAGACGTCGTGCCCCGCTCGGGCCAGCATAGCCCCATAATAGCAGCCGACGGCACCCGCGCCCATCACAGCGATTTTCATTCGATCTCCCATGCGGGCCGGCGCGCGACGCCGCTTGTGTGGCCACAGTCCTGCATTACCAGGCCGATGACGAGGGATGAAGGCATGCGAATCAGGATGAGACGGCGAGGGTTTGAGCCTCCCCTCATCTTGGGCTATTTCCGCTCGAGTGGAGACCCGCGATGCGTACCATCAGGATTGGAGCCGGTGCGGGGTACTCGGGCGATCGCATCGAGCCGGCAATCGAACTGGCCGAAAAGGGCGCTCTCGATTACCTTGTGTTCGAGTGCCTTGCCGAGCGCACGATCGCGCTGGCCCAGCAAGCGCGCATGAAAGATCCGAAGGCCGGTTATGATCCGCTGCTGGCCGCGCGCATGCACGCGGTTCTGCCGACCTGTCATGCAAAGAACATCCGGATCGTCACCAATATGGGTGCGGCAAACCCGGTCGCGGCGGCCGAAGCCGTGCGCGATATCGCGCACGCACTTGGGCTGAAGGGCCTTCGGATTGCGGCGGTCACAGGCGACGACGTTCTTGCCGCCGTAAAAGAAGCGGACGTGTCGCTTGAAGAGGGCGGCAGAGTCAATCAGCTTGGCAATCGCATGGTTTCCGCCAATGCCTATATCGGCGCGCGGCCTATTGCCGATGCGCTCGCGCGGAGCGCGCAGATCGTGATCACCGGTCGCGCCGCCGATCCCGCATTATTTCTCGGACCGCTCGTGCACGAATTCGGCTGGGCGATGGACGATTGGCACGCACTTGGCCGCGGCACACTCGTCGGCCACCTCCTCGAATGCGCAGGTCAGATCACTGGCGGCTACTTCGCCGATCCAGGCGTCAAAGACATGCCTGATCTGGCGCGCCTCGGGTTTCCGATCGGGGAGGTGGGCGAGGATGGCGAGCTTGTCGTCACGAAAGTCGCGGGTTCAGGCGGGCGTGTGACTTCCGCGACCGTCAAGGAACAGTTGCTTTACGAAATTCACGATCCGACGAAATACTTCCAGCCTGACGTGGTCGCCGACTTCTCCGCCGTGCGGGTCGAGGAGACCGGGCCCGATCGCGTGCGCGTCACGGGTGGTCGCGGCGCGCCGAAAACGGGTTTGCTCAAGACATCCGTGGGGTACGTCGACTCGTTTGTCGGCGAGGGCCAGATCTCCTATGCAGGTCCCGGAGCGGTCGCGCGCGGTAAGCTCGCGCTTGACATCGTGCGGGAGCGGCTCGCGCTCATGAATGTTGCGATGAGCGAGGCGCGTTTCGATCTCATCGGCGTCAACGCACTGCATGGGGACCGCGTAGTCGAAGCCGCACAGCCGTACGAGGTCCGTGTGCGCGTTGTGGGGCGCACCGCCTCGCTCGCCGAGGCAGTCCGGATCGGAAATGAGATCGAGACGCTCTACACGAATGGCCCTGCCGGCGGTGGCGGTGCGTGGAAATCCGCGCGTGAGGTCGTCGCAGTCGCCTCAACTCTCGTTCCTGAAGGTGCCGCGCAACCAAAACTCACGGTTCTGGAGGTATGAGCAGATGAAACTGCGCGCGCTCGCGCACTCGCGTACGGGCGATAAGGGCAACACGTCCAACATTTCCGTCATTGCCTTCCGCGACGAAGACTATTCGTTTTTGTGCGAGCATGTGACCGCGGATCGGGTGAAACAGCATTTCCGCGGGATCGCGACCGGCGAAGTCGTGCGCTACGAGCTGCCGGCAATATCGGCTTTGAACTTTGTGATAGAGGGGGCACTCGGCGGCGGCGTCACGCGCTCTCTAGCATTGGACGCGCATGGCAAAAGCCTGAGCTCCGCGATCCTTGATCTGGAACTACCGGAGCGGAGCGTCGGGGCGT
>JAFASC010000209.1 GCA_019244955.1 Methylobacteriaceae bacterium
CGGCAAGGCCAGATCTCGACCGGGCTCATCCTTGTCGTCATCGTCATGTCGCTCGTCGTCGTCGGCTTCATCGTCTTCATGGAGCGGGCCCAGCGACGTTTGCTCATCACCTATCCGAAGCGCCAGCAGGGCAATCGGATGTATGAGGGGCAGACCTCATTCCTGCCGTTGAAGCTCAACACGTCCGGCGTCATTCCGCCGATCTTCGCCTCGTCGCTGCTGTTGCTGCCGACGACCGTCGCCAATTTCTCGCAAGCCTCCGGCGGCACCGGGTTCTTAGCTACGATCTCGCTTTATCTCGGCCATGGGCGGCCCCTCTACATGATCGCCTATGTCGGGCTGATCGTGTTCTTTGCGTTCTTCTATACCGCGATCGTTTTCAACCCGACCGACACCGCCGACAATCTGAAGAAGCATGGCGGCTTCATTCCCGGCATCCGCCCCGGCGACCGGACGGCGCAATACATCGACCAGGTGCTGATGCGCATCACCTGTCTCGGCGCGGCCTATCTCGCGGTCATCTGCCTCATCCCGGAAATGTTGATCTCCTATGCGAATATGCCCTTTTATTTCGGCGGCACTTCGCTTTTGATCGTCGTAAGCGTGACCATGGATACGGTCGCGCAAATCCACGGGCATCTTCAGGCGCATCAATATGAAGGTCTCGTGCGGAAAGCGAAGCTCAGGGGGAGACGACGATGAGGCTCATTCTGCTCGGGCCGCCCGGCGCCGGAAAAGGTACCCAGGCGACGCGGCTCATGCAGAAGTATAACATCCCCCAGCTCTCCACCGGTGACATGCTGCGCGCGGCGGTCGCCGCGGCAACGGAAATCGGACTCAAGGCAAAGACCGTTATGGAGGCCGGCCAGCTCGTCTCCGACGAGATCGTCGTCGGCATTATCGATGCCCGCATCCACGAGCCCGACGCGAAGAACGGGTTCATCCTCGACGGATTTCCGCGCACCGTCGCCCAGGCCGAGGCGCTCGACCACATGCTGGCGCGCTATGACTTGCCGCTCGATGCAGTGATCGAGCTTGGCGTCGACGAGAAGGCGCTGATCACCCGCATGGCGAAGCGGGTCGCCGACACGCTCGCTGCGGGCGGCACGGTTCGTGCCGACGACAACCCGGAGGCCTTCAAGACCCGCCTCGATGCCTACCGGGCCCAGACGGCGCCGGTGTCGGACTATTACCGCCGCCGGGGCCAGCTGAAGACGATCGACGGCATGGCGCCGATCGACGAGGTCGCCCGCGAAATCGAGCGGGTTTTAGTCCCGGCCTGAGACTGCCTGTGGGGTGCGACGACTGGGCCGCAAGTCCCCGGTTGACATAGAGAAAAACCGCCCTTACATCCGCCTCTTCAGCCGACATTGTGCCCCGACTCTCGGACTGCCGAGGGCTCGGGCATCGTCGTTTTTGAACCCCGCAAGGGCCGGGCTCCACCGGACGCGGGATCAATCGTCCGCGAAGCCTCAAGCTTCGCCACATGGAGAGATCAGTGGCCCGAATCGCCGGCGTCAATATCCCGACCAACAAACGCGTGCTTGTCGCGCTTCAGTACATCCACGGCATAGGTCCGGCCAAGGCTAGGGAAATCTGCGACAAGGTGCACATCCCGGACGACCGCCGGGTGGCGCAGCTCTCGGACGCGGAAGTTCTGCAAATCCGCGAGACGATCGACCGCGATTATATGGTCGAGGGCGATCTTCGCCGCGAAGTCGCGATGAACATAAAGCGGCTGATGGACCTTGGCTGCTACCGCGGCCTGCGGCATCGCCGACAGCTGCCTGTTCGCGGTCAGCGCACGCATACCAACGCCCGCACCCGCAAGGGCAAGGCAAAGCCGATTGCCGGCAAGAAGAAGTAAAAGCTCGCGTAAAGCGGCTCCGCCACATCTTAGCGGAGCTTCGTTCGATCACCCGGGACGAAACGTCCCGCAACTCCCGAGCGCCTGGAATGACGGGCGCGCCTGAAGGATCAGAGTCCGCATGGTGAAAGAAGCTACCCGCGTCCGCCGCCGCGAACGCAAGAACATCGTGTCCGGTGTCGCGCACGTCAATTCGACGTTCAACAACACCATGATCACGATCACGGACGCGCAGGGCAACACGATTTCGTGGTCCTCGGCCGGGACGATGGGCTTCAAAGGCTCGCGCAAATCGACGCCTTACGCGGCGCAGATGGCCGCAGAAGATGCCGCGCGCAAAGCCTCGGAACACGGCATGCGGACGCTTGAGGTCGAGGTTTCGGGACCGGGTTCCGGACGCGAATCGGCGCTCCGCGCGCTGCAGGCAGCGGGTTTCACGGTGACGTCGATCCGCGACGTGACGCCGATCCCGCATAACGGTTGCCGGCCGCGTAAGCGCCGCCGCGTCTGAAAGTTTTGGGAATTTGTGACGGCGCCCGCGCCTCCCGCGCGGATTGAGCCGAGCTTTTCGAAAGGTGCGATCCCGTGATTCAGAAGAACTGGCAGGAACTGATAAAGCCCGAGAAGCTTGGAATCACCCCCGGCGATGACGCGCGGCGGATGGCGACCGTGGTCGCCGAGCCGCTGGAGCGCGGCTTTGGACTGACGCTCGGCAATGCGCTGCGCCGGATTCTCTTGTCGTCGTTGCAGGGTGCGGCGATCACTTCGGTGCACATCGACGGTGTCCTGCACGAATTCTCATCGATCCCGGGCGTGCGCGAGGACGTGACCGACATCGTCCTCAACATCAAGGACATCGCCATCAAGATGCAGGGCGATGGGCCGAAACGCATGACGCTGAAGAAGCAGGGCCCGGGGCAGGTGACCGCAGGTGATATCGGCGTCACCGGCGACGTGCAGGTGCTCAATCCTTCGCTCGTGATCTGCACCCTCGATGAGGGCGCCGAGATCCGCATGGAGTTCACCGTTGACACCGGCAAGGGCTATGTGCCGGGCGAGCGCAATCGCGCCGAGGACGCGCCGATCGGCCTTATCCCGATCGACAGCCTCTATTCGCCTGTGAGGAAGGTAAGCTATCGCGTTGAGAATACACGCGAAGGTCAGGTTCTGGATTATGACAAGCTGACGATAAACCTGGAGACGAATGGCGCGATCGGGCCCGAAGATGCGATCGCCTACGCGGCCCGCATTCTGCAGGACCAGCTCAACGTCTTCGTGAACTTCGAGGAGCCGCGCCGCGAAGAGGCGACGCCGTCAATCCCCGAACTCGCGTTCAATCCGGCGCTGCTCAAAAAGGTCGATGAGCTCGAACTTTCAGTGCGTTCGGCGAACTGCCTGAAGAACGACAACATCGTCTACATCGGCGACCTGATCCAGAAGAGCGAAGGCGAAATGCTGCGCACGCCGAATTTCGGCCGCAAGTCGCTCAACGAGATCAAGGAAGTGCTGGCGCAGATGGGCCTCCATCTCGGCATGGAAGTCACCGGCTGGCCGCCGGACAATATCGACGAGCTCGCAAAGCGCTTCGAGGAGCATTACTGAGGTCCTCGTCCTGAGGAGCGCCGAAGGCGGCTCTCGAAGGATGGGCAAACAGATCGTGCTTCGAGACGCTGCACTTCGGGCAGCTCCTCAGCACGAGGAGATAATGATCGGCCGTTCCTTGGCACGGCGGCCGCAAGAAGTGGAGACAAGCCATGTATCACGGACGCGCAAAGCGCCGCTTCAATCGCACCGCCGAGCATCGCAAGGCGATGTTTGCAAACATGGCGCAGGCGCTGATCAAGCATGAGCAGATCATCACGACGCTGCCGAAGGCGAAGGATCTGCGGCCGGTAGTCGAGAAGCTGATCACGCTCGGCAAGCGCGGCGACCTGCATGCGCGTCGCCAGGCGATCGCGCAGGTCCGCGACGTGGCGCTCGTCAAGAAGCTCTTCGATGTGCTCGGGCCGCGCTACAAGGAGCGCAACGGCGGCTATACGCGCGTGCTCAAAGCCGGCTTCCGCTTCGGCGACAACGCGCCGCTCGGGGTCATAGAATTCGTCGATCGCGATGTCGACGCGCGAGGACAGGATTCCGGTCCGCTCCAAGGCGAGGAAGAGGCCGCGGCGTAGTCGCCGTGTAGGGCACCTTGTGAGGAGGGCGGCGCTGTTGAAGCGGCCGCCCTTCGCATTTTTGCCGATCTGTGCGGCATAATTCATGCCCGATTCCGAGGAGCCATTCATGCGGACCTTCTTGCCGACCGCCGCCAGAGCCGCCATCGCCGCAGCGATGCTGATGCTTGCGGCGGCTCCCGGCTCGCACGCCCAGCAGGAGCGCGCCGTGCCGCAGACGCGCACCGAGCAGCTGCTCTCTTATGCTCCCGTCGTGAAGCGGGCGCAGCCGGCGGTCGTGAATGTCTACGCCTCGCGTACCGACCCGAAGCCCAACAATCCGCTTTTCGACGACCCGATCTTCCGCCGCTTCTTCGGCGATAGCGGCCAGGATCGGCCAGGCGGGCCCACCGCGCAGTCGCTCGGCTCCGGCGTGCTCGTCGATGCGTCGGGCCTTGTGGTGACGAATTATCACGTCATCGAAGGCATGACCGACGTGAAAGTCGCGCTCTCGGACAAGCGCGAATTCGAAGCGAGCATCGTGCTTCGCGATCAACGGACCGATCTTGCGGTGCTGAAACTCAAAGGCAGTGCGAGCTTCCCGGTGATGGAACTCGGCGACTCCGACGCGATCGAAGTCGGCGACATGGTGCTGGCGATGGGCAATCCGTTCGGTGTCGGCCAAACCGTGACGCAGGGCATTGTGTCTGCGGTCGCGCGCACGCAGATCGGTGTCTCCGACTACGGCTTCTTCATTCAGACCGACGCCGCCATCAATCCCGGCAATTCCGGCGGCCCGTTGGTCGACATGAACGCCCGGATGATCGGCATCAATTCCGCCATCTATTCCAAGTCCGGCGGCTCGATCGGCATTGGTTTCGCCATCCCCGTTAACACGGTGAAGACGGTCATCGCGGCGGCAAAGAGCGGCGGCAAGGTGGTGAAGCGCCCCTGGCTCGGCGCCTCGCTGCAGCACGTCTCGCGCGATATCGCCGACACGCTTGGGCTCGATCGCCCATCGGGCGCGCTTGTGGCCGATCTCGTCGACGGCAGTCCCGCGGCGGAAGCGGGGATCAAGCGCGGCGACATCATCACCGCCATTGACGGGCAGCCTGTCGATGACCCTGAAGGGCTCGGCTATCGCTTCGGCACGAAGCCGCTCGGTGGCACCGCCTCGTTCACGTTGCTGCGCGGCGGCAAGAAGGTGGTTGCGCCGGTGCATCTCATCGCGGCGCCGGAAAAGCCGCCGCGTGATCCGGTGAAGATCAAGGGCAATTCGCCATTCTCCGGCGCGACTGTCATCAACCTCTCCCCGGCCGTGGCGGAGGAATTTTCGATCGAGATGGCGACTTTGCCGGCGGGCGCCGTTGTCGTCGAGATCGAGGACGGCTCGACCGCGGCCGACGTGTCGCTGCAGAAGGGCGACGTCGTCATCCAGGTCAACGACACGAAGATCAACACGACGCGCGATCTTGAGAAGGCCACTGAAGGCGGCCGCCGCCGGCTATGGAAGGTGGCGATCTCGCGCGCCGGTCAGGTGATCACCTCGGTGCTGGGAGGATAGGCGGCTCACGCCGCCTTCTTCACGCCTGCGCTCTTGCCGCGCGCCATGCGGCGCTTCACCGACGCCCAGAGATCGCGCATCTCTTCCGCTGCGACGCCGTGCGGGTTGAGCTCGGTCGCTCCCATCCCGTGGCGGGCCGCCTCCTGGTAGTCAACGCGCGTGGAGACGAGGGGCGTGAGCAATCCGCCCATCGCTTCGAGCGCCTTCGCGCCGTCTTCGATACGCGCGCTCTGCTGCGCCGGCGGGCATTGGTTGAGCAGGAAGGCGAATTCCTTGCGCGCCGCGCTGCAGGCCTTGCGCGTGAGCTCGCTCGCCCAGAGATCGAATGCATTCGGCCGCGCCGGGATGATGCAAAGATCGGCCGCCTTGATCGCCGCGGCCGCCGCCGGGGATTCGCCGGCACCGGTGTCGATGATTGCCAGCGTGATGCCCTTTTTCGCCAGCATCGCGAGCGCGCTCTGCAGTTTTCCCGCCGGCACCCACTCGACCAGGATATCCTTGGATTTGCGTGCCTTTGCCCATTTCGACAGCGACATCAAAGGATCGGTGTCGATCAGGAAGACGCGCTCGCCCTTCTCATGGGCGGCGACGGCAAGACAGGCGGCCAGCGTGCTCTTTCCTGAGCCGCCCTTTTGGGTCACGAATGCAATCGTACGCATGAAGTTCAGCCCTCCGGTTTGCTCCATCGGCTTTCGCCGCATGGTCCCTCTCAGCATGATTCGTTAACCATCGCGTGCAAACCGTTAAGGCATGATTAACTAAGCCTAATGAGCGATCTATTTTCCTCAGCTGGACTCGAACGGGAGGCGCCGCATCCGCTTGCCGACCGCTTGCGCCCGCGCACGCTTGCCGAAGTGGCCGGGCAGGATCATCTCCTCGGCGCGAACGGCGCGCTGACGCGGCTGTTGCGCTCGGGCTCGCTCGG
>JAFASC010000293.1 GCA_019244955.1 Methylobacteriaceae bacterium
CCGTGGAGAGGGCCCGCTCCAGGTCGAAGCGATAGTTCTCCGGTTTCGGCTGTACCGACGGTGACACTTTCGGGTCGCTCAAGGAGGCCATTGCGCAACTCCCTCGCTGGCCGGCGCTAATCGCAAGGAATCTATAGCTGCATCCTAAGATGCTGCAAGGACGGCAACTTTGGCCGCGCCTTGGTGTTCCCCTCGCCCGGTATCACTCCGGGCGGTCGGTTTCGCGCGCGATCGCTGCAATCACCTTCGCATCGGTCGGCTCGGTCTGGGTCGAAAATACCGCGGCGATGCGGCCATCGCGACCGATCAGATATTTGTGGAAATTCCACCGCGGCGTCTCGAGCGGCCGTTCGGCGGCGGCCCATTTGTAAAACGGATGGGCTTTCGGCCCTTTCACCACCGCCTTGGCGGCGAGCGGGAAAGTGACGCCGTAGTGGTGATTGGCGGTCTCCTTGATGTCGGCCGCGGTCCCGGGCTCCTGGCCGCCGAAGTCGTTCGAGGGCACCCCGACCATCATCAGGCCGCGGTCGTGGAAGCGGGTCCACAACTCCTGCAAACCCGCGTACTGCGGCGTGTAACCGCACAGCGAGGCGGTGTTGACGACGAGGATCGGCTTGCCGGCGAAATCGGCGAGCCGGATCTCGCCGCCGTCGAGCTGCGCGAAAGAGAACGCATAGGCGGTGAGCCGGGTCACGGGCTCCTCCGTATTGGGTCCCTGTCCGAGCGCGGGCGTGGCGAAGCCGCCGGCGATGAGCCCCAGGACGTGCCTGCGATCGCGCCGTCTCATGAAGCACCTCCGGTCTGGTCCGAACGAACGCCTCAAGATACGCCCAACGAGGCGAAAAGTTTACAGCACGGCGAGCGCGGCGCGTAGCGCCATCACCAGGAGCACGACCGAGGCCACCATGAAAATCGCGAAGCGGACCATCACGATATTGACGATCGCCTGCACGAGGCTGTGGACGATCCGCAGCCCGACATAAAGCCACGCGAGGACTGCGTTCATGCCGGCGCCCTCCCCGATCAGCGCAAGCGTCAGAGTGACGGCGTAGAACAGCGTCGGCTGTTCCATGAGATGGTTGTAGTTGTCCGCTTTCCAGCGCACCCGCGCCGGCAGCCGCGCGTTAAATTCCTCCTTGGAGCGCTGTGGATCGAGGACGATGTTGTTTTTCACGATGGCCGGGATGCGCGTGGCGTAGAGCCAAGCCCACATCACGAACGACCACAGAACGAGCGCCATCAATGGCGCCAGGATGGGGCTGTGCATTTTTTGCTCCAATGTCATTGCGAGGCGCCGCGTTAGCGGCGACGACGCAATCCAGAGCGACAGGCGAGGAGCGTGTTGCCCCTGGATTGCTTCGCTGCGCTCGCAATGACTCACACGGGCGTCACTGGCAAATGCGGTAGCGGTCGCTCGAGCCGTGGGTGAGGATATCGAGATGCATGTGATCGGTGTGCGCGGGATCCGCGCCGGGGCCGAGGATTGTGGTGAACCAACCGCAGGCGGCGGTGCGCACCGCCGCGACCGCCGCTTCGCCGCGCGCATCGCCGTCCGGCTTGATCGGGAGCGCCTTGCCGTTGGCAAGCTCGAACGCCGCCACGTCGACCGCGAGGCCGAGCGCATGCGCACTCAAGTGCCCGTTGGCCGCGCGATTGCGGTTGCGGCATTCGTAGCCCGGCCCGGTGCGCACGGCTTTGACTTCGACCGCGAGGCGGCCGGCGATGAGCGGCGCCGCGAGCTCGCCGAGAAAATGGCCGAACCGCTCGGCAAAGCGGCAAGCGAGCATCGGCTCTTCGGGCAGACGGATGCTCGCCCCTGGCTGGGAGGGGACGGGCACCGCCGCGAGCTTTACTGGCGTGTCGATGACACAGGCCGGATTGGCCGCCGCGTGCTGCGTCGCCGGTTCGAACGAGAAGCCCGCGGCCTTGAGCCGATCGAGGCAGGCCTCGTCGCCCGCAGGCTTCTCGGCCGCTTCGCCTTTGCCGTCCTCCGGGGGCGCGGACTTGGGCGTATGCAGCTCGGGCGGTCGGGGCCTGGGCAGCGGTACGTCGGAACGCGGTGCGCCGCGCACGTCCGCTGCAACAAACGCAAGCGCCAGAACCGCCATGGAAATGAGCTTCATAGCGCCGCCACAGCCGGGCGTTGACGCATAATCAACCGCATGCTTGACTGTCAACATTCGCGTTGACCGAATCGCATGTCCACTTCCGACCTTACGCCCGAGGAGCCCGATACGGCGACGCTCGACCGCGTTTTTGCGGCGCTTGCCGATCCGGTGCGCCGCGCGATCCTGCGCCGGCTCGACGGGCGCGACCTCCTGGTGTCGGAACTCGCCGAACCTTTTGCCATCTCGCTGCAGGCGGTTTCGCGCCACATCCAGGTTCTGGTGCGCGCCGGGCTCGTGAGCCAGGAGCGCACCGGCCGCATCAGCCGCTGCCGCCTCGACGCCGGACCCATCTATCAGGCCGCCGTGTGGGTCAACCATTACAGCAAATACTGGCAGGCGCAGTTCGACACGCTCGCCGCCTGGCTCGATGAGATCGAGCGGCGCAAGGCGGCGGGCCCGGCCGCGCCGCGCCCGCGGCTCAAACGCACGCGCCGCCGCGCCTAGTCTAAAGGAGATTTTCGCGATCATGCTCGAAAGCAAGGGAACGAAGCCAATGGACTATCGGGACGCCGGCAGCCGGCTCGCGCAGTATCGCAACGAAATCGCCGCCTTGCGCAAGAAAATCCGTGAAATCCAGGCCAGCCGCGAACCCGAGGAAGTCAAGGACTATGAGTTCGCCACCAGCAAGGGCCCGGTGCCGCTGTCGCAATTATTCGGCGGCAAGGATTATTTGTTCGTCATCCACAACATGGGCGCGACCTGCCCTTACTGCACTTTGTGGGCGGATGGTTTCAACGGTTTCCTTCCGCATATCGAGAGCCGCGCCGCTTTCGTCGTCGCCTCGCCCGACGATCCCGACAAGCAGGAGAAGTTCAAGGCCTCGCGTGACTGGCGCTTTCGCATGGTTTCCTATGGCAAGAGCACGTTCGCTGCGGATATGGGCTACCGCGGCGAGGACGGGCACCATCCCGGCGTGTCGGTGTTGCGCAAGCGCGGCGGGAAAATGTACCGCGTCTCCGACACCAGCTTCTGCCCGGGTGACGATTTCTGCGCCATCTGGCACTTCTTCGACCTGATCCCCGAAGGCACCGGGGGCTGGGCCCCGAAGTATAAATACGCGTGACGGCATCCCTCCCCCGCAGGGCAGGGGAATCGCTTTTGACATTTGAGGGGTATTGCGCCGGGGCGCGAACAGGATTCTGAAGGTGACTCCCGTTTTCGAAGGGGGGTCAGATGGGCAAATTCAAGAAGTACTTCAGATTGTTGCGCGATCCGCGTGCGGCGAACG
>JAFASC010000297.1 GCA_019244955.1 Methylobacteriaceae bacterium
TGTCGCCCTGCTCCGGCCCTTTCGGGAACCAGACGCGAGCGGGCTCGCTCCAGAGCTCCTTCACCCTTTTCTGGTCGCGGACCACCCGGGCCATGCCCGAGAGCGACACATAATCCTGCTTGCCCGGATGGGCGTAGGCGACGAGCACGTTGCGGCTTTCGGCAAGCTCGTCGAGCTTAGGCGAGCCCTCGCGGGCGAAGAACCATAGCGTCCCGTCCTTGAAATCGCGGTTGGCGGCGGCCATTGGTCGCGCCGAGAGCTTGTGGCCGGCATCCTGCGTGACCAGCATTGCGACATGGATGCCCTTGATGAGTTCCCAAACCTTCTGCCGGTCTTCGGCTGCATTGCTCATGCCGCTCGTGGTGCCGCTCGCCATTGTCGTCTCCTCGCGCGTTCGCGCGGACAAACGAGGGCGGACGAGGATGGTTCCTCGCGAGAAGAGGCCCGGGGTTAGCCAAGCGCCGCCTTCCATTGACCTCTACAAAGAGTTGCGCAAGCATAGATTCAGTTGCATCAAGAGGAAAGTATGGGGCAGACAGCAGGGCCATGGGAAATTGAAGCGATCAAAGCCGTGGCGCAGCTCTTATGGCCATTGTTGGTCGGGGGACTGCTGGTGGCGCTGTTCCCGGCCTTGAAGGCGATCATTACCTCGCGCGCGTTCTCTGTAAAAATTGCTGGCATGGAAGTCAGCGTGCAAAACGCCACCGAGCAATTCCAAACACAAATTGCCGATCTCCAAAAACAGGTACTACTCATGCGCGCTGGGACCGAGCCCGAACGCGCTAGTCCCGCTCGTAAGGATCCTGCTAGGCCGGAGATTGGCCGCGAAAGACCAAGGCTTCTTTGGGTGGACGACAAACCCAGCGGCAATGCCCTAGAACTTGCTCAGATCGCGGACCTCGGTATTGAAGTCACGCAGGCCGTTTCTACTGGCGAGGCGCTGAACCTAGTGAATAGCGGCGCAAGGTTTGATGGCGTCATTTCGGACATGGGGCGCCGGGAAGAGGGCCGATATGTCTCACAAGCCGGTCTCATGCTACTTAAGGCTCTAAGAGACGCCGGATACAATGGCCCCTTTTTCGTTTACTCAAGCCAAAGAGCTGCCGCTCGGAACAATATCGATGTGAAAGAATCAGGCGGTGATGGCGCGACATCCTCCCCGCTCGAGTTGCTCGAATGGGTTCACAAGAGGTTCGATAATCTACTTCGATCAACTGTGTCTACAGCATAAGGTGTCATGGGCTGAGCCTGAACCCCAAGCCTCGGTTGCGCGGCCTACGTTGCTTTGCTAGGCCACGGCTATGGACACGTTCACGACCCTGACCGGCGTCGCCGCGCCGATGAAGATCACCAATGTCGACACCGACATGATCATCCCGAAACAATACCTGAAGACGATTGCCCGCACCGGCCTCGGCAAGGGCCTCTTCGCCGAGATGCGCTACCGCGAAGACGGCTCGGAGAACCCGGACTTCGTTCTGAATAAGCCGGCTTACCGGAAAGCGCAGATCATCGTCGCGGAAGACAATTTCGGCTGCGGCTCATCGCGCGAGCACGCGCCGTGGGCGCTGCTCGATTTCGGCATTCGTTGTGTCATCTCGACGAGCTTCGCCGACATTTTCTACAACAATTGCTTCAAGAACGGCATCCTGCCGGTGGTCGTCGCGCCGGAGGATCTGGAGAAGCTGATGGACGACGCCGAGCGCGGCGCCAACGCGACGCTGACGATCGATCTCGAGCGCCAAGAGATTCGCGGGCCCGACGGCGGCGTCGTGAAGTTCGACATCGATCCGCACCGCAAGCATTGCTTGCTGAACGGCCTCGACGATATCGGGCTGACGATGGAGAAGGCTTCCGCGATCGATGCGTTCGAGAAGAAGGCGGCTCAGGCGCGGCCCTGGGCTTAATGTCATTCCCGCGAAAGCGGGAATCCAGGGGCAATCTGCATGAATCGTCTGGATTCCCGATCGCGCGTTCCGCGCGTCGGGAATGACACGCTGCGCTAAGCCGCCTTACTCCGGCGTCCGCGATTGTCGACCGTAACCGGGTTCTCCAGCCACTCGATCTCGCCCGCGCCTTTATATTTCTTGGCGATCATCTCGCGCCATTCCGGCGTGTAGAAGCGCTCGGCCGCTTCTCGCGATTCCCATAAGTAAATGCCGCCGCCTTTGCCGCCGCCGAACACATAATATTTGGTGATCAGGCCGGGCGCGTTCTCGTAAGCCGAGAGATTCTGCTCGTAGAGTTTTCTCGCGTCTTCGAGGCTCGTGCCTTCCGGCAGCGGAAAGCGAACGGATGCAATGATCATGGCGTCCTCCGGTTTCGCGAAACCCTGCCACAGCGCCCGATGGCTGCAAAGGGCGCGGCTTTCGGCTAAGATGACCGGATGATTTGCAGGCTCCTCCTCGCATTGCTTTTGGCCGGCTGTGCCGCCCCCGCGCGCGCCGATTGGGCCTCCTGCCTCGCCGGCTTGCAAAAGACCGCCGCCGCCGCGGGCGTCGATCAGGCGACGATCCAGTCGGCGACAGGCAATCTCGAGCCGAACGACGCCGCAAGCTTCATCGGCCAGCAGCCGGAATTCACGACGCCGATCTGGGACTACATGGCCGCGCTGGTCGACGAGGAGCGCGTCACCGAGGGCCGCCAGAAGCTCAGCGAATACGCCCAACCGCTCGCCGTCGCGCGCGAGCGCTTCGGCGTCGACGCCGCAACGCTGGTTGCGATCTGGGGCGTCGAATCCGATTACGGCAAGGGCTTCGGCTGGCGCCCGGTCGTCCAGTCGCTCGCCACCCTCTCCTGCATGGCGAACCGCCGCGCCGACGCCTTCCGCGGCGAGTTCGTCGCGGCGATGAAAATCCTGGCGAACGGCGACGTGCGGCCGGAAGAGTTCACCGGCTCATGGGCCGGCGCCTTCGGCCACACGCAATTCATGCCAACGACCTTCTTACGCATGCGCGTCGACCTCGACGGCGACGGCCACAGCGACATCGTCGGCTCGGTGCCGGACGCGCTCGGCACGACGGCGAATTATTTGCGCAAGAGCGGCTGGGATGCGAGTCAGCCCTGGGGTTTTGAGGTGAAGCTGCCGGAAAATTATTCCGGCCCGAGCGGGCGCGGCACGCGACATCCGATGGCGACATGGGCCTCTCGGGGCATCACCCGCGTTGATGGCCAGCCGCTCGGCGGCGGCAGCGCGGCGCTGATCATTCCCGCCGACAATACCGGCCCGGCGTTTCTGGTGACGCGCAATTTCGATGCGCTCTACACCTACAACAACGCGATTTCCTACGCGTTGGCGATCGCGGTTCTGTCGGACCGGCTGCGCGGCCGGCCCGGCATCCAGACGCCGTGGCCGACCGACGATCCCGGCCTGTCGCGTCTGGAGCGCAAGGAATTGCAGACCCTGTTGCAGCAGCGCGGCTACCCGATCGGCAATATCGACGGCGTGCTCGGCACGAAGACGCGCGAAGCGATCGCCGATTTCCAGGAGCGCGCCGGCATGAAGCGCGACGGCCGCGCCGGCCAGAAGGTTTTGCAGGGGCTGAGGGCACGCTGAGGCGTGTCATTCCGGGCGCGCGTAGCGCGACCGGGAATCCAGAGGAATGATGCATTTGCCCTAGATTCCGGCTTTCGCGGGAATGACAGCTCACCACAACGTGACTCGCGCGTGAGGTAGTCTCGGCGCTACCTTCGGCAGATGAAAGCAGCGCACCTCGCGAAAAGCATCACGTTTGTCTTCGCCGTCATGGCAGGCCTGCAAAGCGCGCGCGCGGAACCCGTGCGCGGCGTCGTCGAGCTGTTCACAAGCCAGGGCTGCTCATCCTGCCCACCCGCGGACCGATATCTCGCCGAGCTGGCCAAGGACGAAAGCCTCGTCGTCCTCTCCTGGCCGGTCGACTACTGGGACTATATCGGCTGGAAGGACACGTTTGCTTCGCCGGCTTTCACGGCGCGGCAGAAAGCGTATGCGAGCGCGCGGCGCGACGACCAGGTCTACACGCCGCAAGCGGTGATCGACGGCGTCACGCATGCCGTCGGCAACGATCGCGATCGCGTGCAGGACGCGCTCGATGGGCAGAGGAAGACGCTGTCCTGCGAGATGACGCTCGCCGACCGCGACGGCAAGATCGCCATCGACGTCGCGCCGAAAGGCAATGCAAGCGGCTCGGCAACGTTGTGGCTGCTGCGCGTATTGCGCACCGCCAATGTCGCGATCGGCCGCGGCGAGAATAAAGGCCGTAGCATCACCTACACAAACGTGGTGCGCGAAGCCATTCCTCTGGGGCAATGGACCGGTGGCGCGGCGCATTTCGAAGCTTCGCGACCGAAGCTCGCAGAAGGCGAGGCGTTGGTCGCGCTGCTGCAGACCGGCACGCCGGCAAAGCCCGGCCCCATTTTGGCGGCGGCGAAAGATTAATCGCCGGTTCAGCAGGAATGACGAGCATTAGCCCTCCCTCCCTTCAGGGGAGGGTGGCCGCGCAGCGGCCGGGTGGGGTCTGATGCATCTTGCAGGTTCTTCCGCAGAGCTCTTGAAGAGATGCATCAGCGCACAATGCGGTGAAGAAGCGATGCTCGCAGTGTTCGTGGGACCCCACCCACCTCGCTTCGCTCGGCACCCTCCCCTGAAAGGGAGGGAGGCATGTCCAAGCCTTGCGCCATAATTTTCAAACTGGACACCACGCAATGACGGCGCTTACTTCCCCTTCGGTCGGAACGCTTGCACGAATTGCGGATCAGTCTCGATATAAGCCGCACCGATGAGGTCGAGGCAATAGGGCACCGCCGGCATCACCGCATTCAAGCAGACTTCGATCGAGGCGGGCTTGCCCGGCAGATTGATGACGAGGCACGCGCCGCGATGCGCCGCGACCTGACGCGACAAAATCGCCGTCGGCACCTGCTCCAGGCTGACCTTCCGCATGAGCTCGCCGAAACCCGGCAGCTCGCGCGGCGCTGCGGCGAGCGTCGCCTCAGGCGTGAGATCGCGTGGGCTCGGCCCGGTGCCGCCAGTGGTCAGCACGAGATCGCAGTGAAAATTGTCGGCGAGATCGACAATGGTTTCGCGCACGCTCTCGAAGCCGTCCGGGATGACGCGCCGCTCGATCGAGAACGGGCTCGTCAGCACGCGCTTCAAATAAGCTTCGATGGCCGGCCCGCTTTCGTCGATATACTTTCCGGCGCTGGCGCGGTCGGACGCGGTGACGACACCGATAATTGCGGGGCGGTGTGGCGTCATAGAGCGTAAGGCGGGAATCCTTCTCCCCTTGTGGGAGAAGGTGGCCTTCGCGTAAGCGAAGGTCGGATGAGGGGTCGTTGAAGCGGCCGCACCCTCCGTCGTCGCTTTGCAACGACACCTTCCCCCATCAAGGGGGAAGGGGAGCTAACGTTCTGCATCGGGGCCTTCAACTTACGCATTCCGCTTCATTCTTCCCAACCAACTCGCCGCTCAACGCATCGGCGATCAGCTTGCGCGTCGGCTCGATCCCGTAAAGCGCGACGAACGAACCAAAGCGCGGGCCGCGATTCTCGCCGAGCAGCACCTGATACAGCATGTTGAACCAATCGTTCGACACGCCGGGGCGCTGCGGTGTCGCGGTCTTTGCCTTAAAATCCTGGTAGCGCGGGATCGGCCGCGCGACGTCGTAGAGCGCGGTCTGTATCGTCTCGGCGCTCGCGTCGCGCGGCAGGCTTGCGAGCATTGCCGAGAGCTTTGTCAGCGCATCGCGCTCCACCTCATCCGGCGCGCGATATTTTTTCGCCGGCCGGACGAAGTCGCGGAAATAGCGCACCGCATAATGTACGAGCTTGTCGAGCCGCGGATGCGTCTCAGGCGATACGTCCGGCGCATAGCGGCGCAGGAAGCCCCAGAGCACGCCGGAATCCTCGCTGTTGGCGACGGTGGCAAGATTGAGCAGCATGCCGAAGGAGATGCTGGCACCGCTCGCGCCGATATGTTCGGGCGGCGGCGGATCGCCGTCGTGGATGTGCCAGACCGGATTGCCGAGCCGCTCCTTCCAATCCTGGCGGGGATAGGCATCGAGAAAGGTCAGGTAATCGTCGACGGTGCGCGGCACGACGTCGAAATAAAGCCGCTTCGCTGCCGTAGGCTTCTGGTACATGAACAGCGACAGGCTTTCGGGGCTCGCATATTCGAGCCACTCTTCCATCGACAGACCGTTGCCTTTCGACTTCGAAATCTTTTGTCCCTTTTCGTCGAGAAAGAGCTCGTAATTGAA
>JAFASC010000307.1 GCA_019244955.1 Methylobacteriaceae bacterium
GTTCGGTGAGCGCGCGCTCGGATTCGATGAGCGCCCAGCTGGTACCGCCGGCGCCGGCAACATCGATCGCGGCGACTCCGGCCTCCACAAGCCGGCGGGCGATCGCACCCGAAATGCCGCAGCCGATTTCCTTGGCGATGATCGGCACCGGTAGCGCGCAGGCGAGGTTAGCGATGGCGTCGAGAATGCCGCGCCAATCGCGATCGCCTTCCGGCTGGAGCGCTTCCTGCAAGGGATTGAGATGCAGATACAGCGCATCGGCTTCGATCATGTCGATGACCGCGCGCGCTTCCCTCTCACCAAAGCCATGCGCCAGCTGCACCGCGCCGAAATTCGCGTAGATGGGAATTGTTGGCGCGAGCTGACGCAGACGGCGGCCAAAACCGGCATCCCCGGCGCTCTCGATCGCGATGCGCTGCGATCCCACGGCGAATGCGATGGCGAGCTTCTCCGCAGCTTCGGCAAGATGCGTGTTGATCCGCTCGGCGCGTGACGGGCCGCCGGTCATCGAGCTGATCAAGAGCGGCGCTGCGAACTTTTTACTTAGAAACGTGCAGGAGAGATCGATCTCGTAGAGCGCCAGCTCCGGTAACGCGCAATGTGCGAAGCGGATTTTCTCAAAACCTGTCGTGACCTCGTCCTGCCGGCCGAGACCCTGCAGCACGATGTCGAGATGCTGGTCCTTGCGCGCGGCGATGCTGTTGCTGAGCGGCGGGTCAACGGCGCGAAGCTTTTCGCGCGGGCCTTTGTCGTTTTTCGGCGCCACTTACGCCGCCTCCCGCCACTCCGGCAGCGTCGAAGCAAATTGCGGATAGCTCTCGGCGAGCTCGCGACGAACGCGCCCGCGCAGCAGCGTGAGCGTTCCGGCATCCGACTCCGCGGTCTGCGGCACACTTGCCGGCGCATCGTACTCGAAGCCGGTCGCGGCGCCCACATCCTTCGCCGTAAATCCGGGATGCACGCTCTCCAATCGAAATCGCGCCCGCGCTTTGTCGAACGAGAACAGCGCCATGCCCGTCAGCAGGGCATGCGGGCCGCCGCGCCGCTCCACATTGGCGGCGCTCGTGCCCGGTGCACTGACGAAGTCGACGCGCTCGACGAAAACGCGCGGCGAGTGCTCCTCGCGGAACAGGATCACGCGCGGTACGACGAAATACATGAAGCTCGAGCCGAACGAGCCCGGCCAGCGCACGTCCGTGCGCGGATACTCGCCGCTGCCGACCAGATTTATGTTGCCCTGCCCGTCGATCTGACCGCCGCCTAAAAAGAACGCGTCGATACGGCCCTGCGCGGCGCAGTCGAAAAGTTCGACGCCGCCATTAGTGAAAAAATTGTGCTCTTCCGAGCCGAGAATCGAAATGCGCAGCGGCTCACGCCCGGCAATCTCGTCTTGCGCTCGCACAAGCATCGCGCCAGCGGCAGGAATCGGCGAAGACGCGCCGACCGCGACGTGGTGCAGGCCGGCGAGCAGACGCGCGACGCAGACGATCAGACCCTCGTGTGCCGTGGCCGCTTGCATCAAGCCGCCCGTGCGCGCTGAACAAAGGCGTCCATGTAAGCGCGAAAACCTTCAGGCGTTCGCGCCATCTGTGCGTAACGCGCGATCTCGGCACCGTCGGCCGGGTACTCGCCCCAAAGTCCGAGCGGCCAGGCACCGCGCCGCGCAATCGCAATTTGCGAGACATAGAGCGCCGGCAGCACGCCCGCGGCGTCGCGCTCATCGGCGAGGAGCGACGTGTCGCTGATCCGCTCGACGGTGACCAGCGTCGTCTTGGCGGCATAGGCCATGGTCGCGAGCTCGCGACGGCGGCCGATACGCACATTGCCGAAGCGATCGGCCTCGGGCGCATGGAAAAGCGCGATATCGGGCGAAAGCGCCGGGACGATGACGATCGGGTCGTCTGCCGCGAACGGATTGTCGATCACCTTCCAATCGGCGCGATGGGCGAGAACATCGCTGCCGATGATGCCGCGTATCGGCATGAACGGCACGCCTTTCTGGGCGGCGAGCAGGGCCGCATGAATCGCCGGGCATGTCGCTTCGATCAGCCGGATGCTGGCGTCGCGTGCCGCGGCCTGGAAGCGCGGCGCACCGCCGGCCTCGCCGAGCGTCACCGCGCTCGTCTCCAGCGTCGCGACCAGCCCGTCGCCAACCAATATGTCCGCCTGCATGCCGCTGGCGGGGACGCAGATGAGGTGCAGATTATCGGTGCCACGCCGCACCAGCGCTGCCGTCGCCGCCATGGCGACACCGGAATAGTCGGTGGGCACGGCCAACATCGCGCCCGGCGGGATCGCGGCGACAAGATCGTCAAGCGAGGTCAGCGCCATTCAGGCCTCCACGCGAGAGAGCTTTCAACCACGCTGCCGGGGTGGTCAAGCACCTCGCTCCCGCATCCTTACCGCGCCGCCGGCCCAGGTGGCGGCTGCCAATGGCTCCATTCTCGTGTAAGCGGAGCAGATCGAGGAGAGCAATAATGCCGGCACTCACGTGGGATCACATCCATTTGCGCAGCCCTGATCCGGAAGCGACTGCGCGCTGGTTCGAGGAGGTTCTCGGCGGCGACATCGTGCGTTCGCCCGGCCGGGTCGACGTGAAGCTCGGCGGGGCTGATATATTTATTGCGCCGCTCATGGAGGGCGTCGGCCCGCCTCCGGTGACCCCGCATCAGGGCCTCGACCATTTCGGCTTTCGGGTGAAGAACATCGACTCCGTCGCTGCCGAACTGAAGGGCAAGGGTGTGGAGTTCACCACCGAGCCGTACAACATTCGTCCTGGCATCCGTATCTGTTTCATTCGCGGCCCGCAGGGGATTTCGATCGAGCTGTTGGAGCGCGATGCGAAATACAAGTGAGCACGTGCTGACCCGAAGGATCAGCCGACGCGGCTTCCTTGCGAGCGCGACAGCGCTGTCGATCAGAGAAGCGCGCTCCGCCGAACCCGTCACCGTTGCTTCCAAAATCGACACGGAAGGCGGGCTCATCGGCGAGATCATGCTGGCGCTTCTCGGAGCCGCCAGCATTTCAACGCGCAATCGCCTACAGCTCGGCCCGACCCGCATCGTACGCGCCGCGATCCTCTCCGGCGCGATCGACCTCTATCCCGAATATACCGGCAACGCGGCATTCTTCTTCGCCATGGATGGCGATCCCGTCTGGAAGGATGCTCGCGCCGGATACGAGCGCGCCAAAGCGCTCGATCTCGAGCGCAACAAGCTCGTCTGGCTTCCGCCCGCGCCTGCCGACAATTCCTGGGTGATCGCGATGCGCGCGGATTTCGCCGATGCGCACCGGCTCTCGACATTGGACGATTTCGCGGGTTGGACGCGCGAGGGCGGCGCTGTGAAGCTCGCGGCGTCAGCAGAGTTCGTCGAGAGCCAATCGGGCCTTCCGGCCTTTCAGCAGACGTACGGCTTTTCGCTCGACGCCGGGCAACTGCTTGTACTCTCCGGCGGCAACACATCGGCGACGATCAAGGCTGCGGCTGACACCATCTCAGGCGTCAACGCCGCGATGGCTTACGGCACGGATGGTGCGCTAACGGCGCTAGGCTTGCGGGCGCTTGCCGATACCAGGCACGCGCAGCCGGTCTACGCGCCCGCGCCAGTTCTGCGTGGCGCGATCATGGAGGCTTACCCGCAAATCGCTGCCCTCCTCGCCCCCGCCTTCGCATTGCTCGATCTCGATACGTTGCGGCGGTTGAACGAGAAGATTGCGATCGAGGGCCGAGAGGCGCGCCTCGTAGCGCGCACGTTCTTGCAACAGCACGGCCTGCTCGCATGAGCACCGCCGACCTGGCCGCGACACGCCGGACCTCGCGCCTTGCTCTGCACGATCGCGTCGCCCTTGTCCTGGCGCTTGTCGCTGCTGCCGGCTCGTTTGGCGCCTTTCTCTCGATTGCGCCAAACCGGCTTGCGGACGGGCGTCCACTGACGCTCTGGAATGTTGGGCTGTCGCAAACCGCGATCGTTTTGGCGCTCCTCGTACTCGTCTTCATGGCTGCCTTCATCGGCGATCGGACCTGGCGCTCGGGGGCACTCTTTGCCTCCGGGGCGGGGCTGCTGATCTCGATGCTGCTGATCGCGGGCACGGCGGCAGCGGCGCAGCTCGACCCGCAGGAGCCGGCGCGGCGCATCGCTCTCGGCAGCGCATTCTGGATATTGTTCAGTGTTGGCGTGCTCGCCTGTTTTCAAGGCCTGCAGCACGCAGCCCGAATATGGAAAGCTCTCCTGTCGTTGGCACTTGCCGCGGCACTTATCGCGATCGCCGCTTCCGGCGAACTCAATTCGCTGTCGCTCGCGCGCGAGTTCCACGCACAGCGCGCAACGTTCCCAACCGAACTGCTTCGTCATATCGGCTTGGTTGCGGCCGCCGTCGTGGTCGCAAGCTTTTGCGCAATTCCACTCGTGCTCGCGGCCGTCTACCGTTCCGGGGCTCGCAGCGCGATCTTCACGACGCTCAATCTTCTGCAGACCATCCCATCCATTGCGCTTTTCGGCCTGCTCATCGCCCCTTTGTCTTTCGTCGCAGCGCACGTCTCGCTTGCCCGCGAGATCGGCATCGGCGGCATCGGCGCCGCGCCGGCTCTGATTGCGCTCGTCTTGTACGGCTTGCTGCCGCTGGTGCGCAGTGCGGACGCCGGTCTTCGCAATGTGCCGGCGAATGTGCAAGAGGCCGCGCGCGGTATGGGCATGAATGCGCAGGAAATCTTCTGGAAAGTGGATTTGCCGCTTGCGTTGCCGGCGTTGGTGTCCGGCCTGCGTGTGGTCACCGTGCAATCGATCGGGCTTGCGATCGTCGCGGCGCTGATCGGCGCCGGCGGCCTCGGAACATTCGTGTTCCAGGGAATCGGCGAATACGCACTCGATCTCGTGCTCGTCGGCGCGTTGCCAACGATACTCTTGGCGGTGGCGGCGGACGCGCTCTTCCAGATCGTGATCGCAAATGTGCGGAGCCGGCCGTGATCGAATTCGATGCGGTCGAGAAATTCTACGCCGGGCAGCGCGTGCTCGGACCGCTGTCGCTGAGCATCCCACAAGGTGCGCTTTGCGTGCTGGTTGGTCCGTCAGGCTGCGGCAAGTCGACGACGCTCAAAATGATCAACGCGCTGATCACGCCGGACGCGGGATCGATCCGCATCAACGCTCAGCCGGTAGCCTCGCATCCCGCGGAGGAATTGCGCCGCGGCATCGGCTACGTCATCCAGTCCGGTGGGCTGTTCCCGCATTGGCGCGTGCGCGACAACATCGCCACCGTGCCGCGACTTCTGCATTGGGAGAAAGCGCGCGTCGCTGCGCGCATCAACGAAGTCGCCGAGATCGCCGCGATCCATCGTGCATTGCTGGATCGTTTTCCTCACCAGCTCTCGGGCGGTCAGCAGCAGCGCGTCGGTGTCGCGCGCGCGCTTGCCGCCGACCCCGATATCATCTTGATGGACGAGCCGTTCGGCGCGCTGGACCCGGTGACGCGCGCCGCCTTGCAAAAGGAACTCGCGCGACTGCACCACAACACCGGCAAGACGATCGTGCTGGTCACGCATGACATGGACGAGGCGCTGGCGCTCGGCACGACAATCGTGGTGATGCGGAAAGGTGAGATTGCGCAAAGCGGCACGCCGGCGGAGATTCTGGCGGCCCCAAGAAGTGATTTTGTGCGCGATTTCGTCGGCGGCGCCGACGCCGCGATGAAACTCCTGGAGTTTCGCAAAGTGCGGGAGGTTTTGCGGGGAGGGGCAGAGTCTTGCGACCACTCCATTCGCACGCACGATACTTTGCGATCGGCGCTCACGGAAATGATGACGACCGGGCGTAGCATTTTGACAGTGCAAAACGAAAGCGGCGCTATCGTCGGCTCCATTCATGTCGAAGACATTGTTGGGGCGAGCAAGCGATGATGCGAGTGGGCCTCCTCACACCCCTTCTTGCGCTCGCCTTCGTCGCGCTCGCTCTCTTCATGCCGGCGACGGCGCCGTTCTTCCACTGGCTGTTTCCCGAAAACCCCCGGCCGGTCTTTCTGCGCGCAAGCTTTCTCGAACTGACGCTCGCGCATGCCGAGCTGGTGCTGATTTCGGCGGGCGCCGCAACAGCGTTTGCGCTCGGCGTCGGCATCTTCGTCACCCGGCCGGCAGGGCGCGAATTTCTGCCGATCGTCGGCGCGCTCGCGGCCGTCGGGCAGACCTTCCCGCCGGCGGCGGTGCTGGCGCTCGCCGTTCCCGCACTCGGCTATGGCGAAGCGCCGACGCTGCTTGCGCTTTTCCTCTATTCCATCCTGCCGATCCTGGAAGGCACCATTGCCGGCTTGCATGCCGTGCCTGCGGATGTGCGCGAAGCGGCAGACGGCCTCGGCTTCTCGTCGGCGACGAAGCTTACGCGGATCGAGCTGCCGCTTGCTGCCCCCTACATCCTCGCGGGCGTGCGCACGTCGACAATCATCGCGATCGGCACCGCGACCATCGGCTCGACCATCGGTGCACTGTCGCTCGGCTCACCCATCGTCGAAGGACTCGCGGCGGAAAACACCGCCTATGTCCTTCAAGGTGCCCTCGTGGTGGCGCTGTTCGCGATCCTGGTCGACCGCGGGTTTGAACTGCTGGAGCGTCGGCTCGCTAGACAGTCGCGATCGGAGTTGCCGGCGAGCCGACCGCGCCGGGCAGCCGCAGCGGCGGCGCCGTAAGCAGGAACCGATAACGCTTGTTGTCGCGCAACCATTTGGCCAGCGGTGACAGATACCACAGTTCGCCCAAATTGACCCCGAGCTTGAACAGGCAATGTTCGTGCAATGGCAATGCCGCGCAGCAACCCTCCTGCGCGACGGCGGGAAAGGCTTCGACGGCGTAATTGTCGGCGATGAGGGAGACAAGGCCGGTATCTGTGATCCAGTTGAGCAGGCGTTTGTCGCGGCCGTTAAGGACCGCGCAGAGATATTGCGCCTTGCTCGGATCGGGCGTGCGGTCCATCTCGAGCAACATCTCGCCGAAGCCGGTATGCAGGCAGACCATGTCGCCCTGCTCGATTTCCACTTGATCCGCATCGATGACCCGCATCAACCGCTCATAGTTGAACACGACGCGCACCCGCCCGACATGCGCATGCAGATCGATCATGACGCCGCGACCCTGCATGCAGGCTTCCGCCATGCGCTCCACGCCGAGCGCATGCGCTTGCGACGTCGAGCGCGGATTGTCGGCGCCCTCGGTTCCGGAATCCGCGATGTCCTTTGGCCCGACAATGTCAACGCCGGCTCGAAACCCGTTGTAGAAGCACGGCTCCGGCACGCCGTCGCCATCCGCGTCGAACAGCGAACCGACATGGGCGAGGCTATCCCACTGCGTCGAATATTGCAGATGCATGACGACGAGATCGTCGTTGACGACGTCGCGCAGGTTGGGGTCATCGCGGGCAAGCACGTAATTGAAGTTCGGGCCGTTCGAGCGTCGCGTCGGCCGCAACGCCGGAGGGTGCCGGCGCGGGTTCAGGACGTTGCCACCGGGATAATCCAACGGCAGCGACAGGCAGAACGTCTTGCCCTCGCGTACTTCGGCGATGCCCTGCCGCACCTTTTCCGGCGTCAGCAGATTGAGGCGGCCGAGCTGATCGTCGGGACCGAAATCGCCCCAGGTCGAGCCTTCCGGCCGGTTCACCCAGCGCTGCGTGCTCATGCGTTCGCGCGCGTGCGGAAGGGCAGGGGTGGCCCGTCGAGCTTGCGTAAACCCGGCTCGCGACGCTCAAGCCACCAGCCCGCCTGCTTCGGCCAGGAGGCGTATAGCTCTTCGCCTGCCGCGCCGAGCGCCATCTCCGCATGCAGCGGCCAGTTCGGATCGAACATCGCCTCGCGAGCGATGGCGATGAGATCGGCGGCGCCGTCCGCCAACGCATCTTCCGCCTGCCGAGCATGCAGGATGAGGCCCACTCCCATCGTCGCGATCCCCGCCTCTTTGCGAATGCGCGCGGCGAATGGCAGCTGGAACCCGTATCCGCGCGGAATGCGCGCTGCCGTCGCCGAGCCGGTGAGCCCACCCGAGGAGCAGTCGATCACATCGACGCCGCGCGCCTTGAGCTCGCGCGCGAAGGCGACGGAATCCTCGATCGTCCAGCCGCCATCGAGCCCATCGACGGCCGAGACCCGCACGAAGACCGGTTTATCGTCCGGCCAGACCGCGCGGGCGGTCTCCGCGACCTCGAGCGGCAAGCGCATGCGCCCGGCGCGATCGCCGCCATATTTGTCGCCGCGCTGGTTCGAGAGCGGCGACAGAAAGGAGTGCATGAGATAGCCGTGCGCCATATGCAATTCGACCACGTCGAACCCGGCCTTGATCGCGCGCTCGATCGCCGCACGATAGGCGTCGCGCAGCTCCATAAGCTCGTCCTGCGTCAGAGCGTGCGGAGTGATCCAGCCTTCATCGAGCGGCAGCGCGCTCGGCGCGACGACATCCCATGGCGTTTCCCCGCGCAAAAAATCGTCGGCGTTCAAAGGCCCGTTGCCGAACCACGGCCGCTGCATGCTCGCCTTGCGTCCGGCATGGGCGAGCTGGATTGCGGGCACGGCGCCGTGGTCGCGCAGGAAGGTCGCGATGCGGGCGAGCGGCGCGATATGCGCATCGCTCCATATGCCCATGTCGCCGTGGGTAATGCGGCCGTGCTTGGTGATTGCGGTTGCCTCCACCATGACGAGCCCAGCGCCGCCGAGCGCGAACCGGCCGAGATGGACAAAGTGCCAATCGTTGGCCATGCCGTCATCCGCCGAATATTGGCACATCGGCGAGATGACGATCCGGTTCTTCGTCTCGACACCGCGCAGTCTCAGCGGCGTGAACAGGTGAGCTTTGGCCATCGCGCCGGCGTCAATCCGTGCGCTGCTTCAGGTAGGAGTTCTTCACCGCGACCTTGCCGTCCCGGAACGTGAAGACGTCGCAGCCCTGCACTTCGATGCGGCCGTCGGGCCCATCCGCCGTCATCACCCACTCGGTGACGCCGCGATCGCCGGCGATGAAATGCGTCGGATTGTTCCAGCGCACGTTTTTGAGGATCGAGAAGATTTTGTCGATACCTTTGCGGACCTCTTCTCTGCCCTGATAGCAGCGGCCGCGCGGCCCACGCCCGCCGCTGTTCTGGAACACGCAATCCTCCGTCATTGACGCAAGGATCGCGTCGGTATCATGCCGGTTCCAGGCATCGCCGAATGCGTCGAGAAAGGCGGGAGTGATTTGCGTCATGAAGGTCTCACTTCTGCTAGCACCGAAACCGATCGTTAGCGCGCCTTCTCCCTTGACGGGAGAAGTGTCATTGCGGAGCAATGACGGATGAGGGTGAAGCAATGTGCACTCCCTCACCCGGTCGGCTTCGCCGACCACCCTCTCCCACGAGGGGAGAGGGGCCGCTAGTGTCAATCACCCCGCCTTGTTTCCGGGCTTGTTCTTTACCAGCGGACAGCGCGACTCCGATAATGGTTGAAAGGCTTCGTCCGCGGGAATTGTCGAGATCAGCTTGTAATCGTCGAACTTTTCCCTCGATTCCGACGGCTTCTTCACCTCGAAGAGATACATGTCGTGCACCATGCGGCCGTCCTCACGGATCTTGCCGCCATGCGCGAACATGTCGTTGATGGGCGTGTCCTTCATCTGTTTCATAACGATGGCCGAATCGGTGGTCTTCGCGGCCGCCACGGCTTTCAGGTAATGCAGGGTCGTCGAATAGACGCCCGCCTGCGCCGAGGTCGGCATGCGCTTCATCTTATCGAAGAAGCGGCGCGACCAGGCGCGGGTCTCGTCGTTCATGTCCCAGTAGAAAGCCTCCGTCAGGATCAATCCCTGCGCGACGTTCAACCCAAGTGACTCGACATCGGTGATGAAGGCGAGCAGCGCCGCGAGTTTCTGGCCGGATTTCGTCAAGCCGAATTCGGAGGCCTGCTTGATGGCGGTGATCGTGTCGCCGCCGGCGTTGGCGAGGCCGATAACTTTCGCCTTGGAATTCTGCGCCTGCAAGAGGAAGGAGGAGAAGTCCGGCGTGTTCAGCGGCGCACGCACCGAGCCGAGCACCTTGCCGCCATTCGCGGTGACCACGTTCGACGTATCGCGCTCGAGGTCTTGCCCAAAGGCGTAATCGGCGGTGATGAAGAACCAGGTGTCGTCGCCACGCTTTACCATGGCGAGTCCGGTGCCGTGCGCGAGCGCGTACGTGTCGAACACATAATGCACTGAGAGCGGCCCGCAGGCCTCGTTGGTCAACCGGGTTGCGCCGGGGCCATTGAAGACGATGATCTTGTTGCGCTGCTTGGCGACTTCATTGGCGGCCAGCGCGGTCGCGGACGCGGCAACGTCGAGGATCGCCTCGACGCCCTGATTGTCGAAGAAATCGCGCGCCTGCGCGCCGGCAATGTCGGCCTTGTTCTGATGATCGGCATAGACGACCTCGATCTTGCGGCCGAGTACGCTACCGCCGAAATCGTCGACGGCCATGCGTGCCGCTTCGACACTGCCTATACCGGTAATGTCGGCATAGAGCCCGGACATATCGAGGATGTAGCCGAGCTTCAGCGGCGGCTCGCCTTGCGCCTGCGCGCCGCTGATACAGGCCGCCAAAAGCAGCGCAGTGATGAGCGCCTTCATGCCAGTCCTCCCCGAGTTTGGCGCAGCATGGCCGAAGATGCGGTCGGATCGCAAGCGGGGCCTTCGGGGCGGTTCTCGACACCGATTCCGGCCTCGATTAGCGTGCCACGCCGCGTGAACCCGGAGCGAAGATTGAGCGAGATCGTAATCAGCGAGTTCATGGATGAAGCGGCTGTTGACGATCTCCGCCGCGATTTCTCCGTCCATCACGACAAGGGCCTGGTCGACAGGCCGGAGGAGCTCGCGAGGTTACTGGGCGAGGCGCGCGCGCTGATCGTGCGTAACCGGACGCAGGTGCGCGGCGCGCTGCTTGACGCTGCCGCCCGCCTCGAAGCGATCGGCCGGCTCGGCGTCGGGCTCGACAATATCGACGTCGAGGCCTGCAATGCGCGACGCATCGCCGTGCTGCCCGCGACCGGCGCCAACGATGTCTCGGTCGCCGAATGGGTCATCGCTTCGATGCTGGTGCTCATCCGCGGCACCTTTGCGGCGAGCGCCGATGTGCTCGCGGGAACATGGCCGCGCGAGCGGCTGATCGGCGGCGAAATTTTTGGCCGCACTCTCGGGCTCGTCGGCTTTGGCTCGATCGCGCGCGAGACCGCCAGCCGTGCGCGTGCGCTCGGCATGCGCATCGTCGCAACCGATCCGTTTGTCGGGCCGGATGCGCCGGCCTGGACCAAGCACGACGTGGAGCGCGTCGATCTCGACACGTTGCTGGCGAGCGCTGACGCTGTCAGCCTGCATGTGCCGCTGAATGCCGAGACGCGCAATCTTATCGATGCGCGCCGACTTAAGCAGATGAGACCGAGCGCCATCCTGTTAAACGCCGCGCGCGGCGGTGTTGTCGAGGAAGCCGCGCTCGCCGATGCGCTGAAGGCCGGCCGGCTAAAAGGCGCAGCGCTCGATGTCTTTGCGGAAGAGCCGCTCGGCGCTCGGTCCTCGCTCGCCGGCGTGCCGAACCTGCTCGCCACCCCCCATATCGCCGGCGTGACTGAAGAATCGAATGTGCGCGTCAGCGCGGTGACGGCGCGCAATGTGCGCCGCGCGCTGAACGAAAGGCGCAAGACATGACGCATGTGCTGTCGCTTGCCGAAGCCGAAGAGCGCGTTGCGCGCGTATTCGTTCAGGGCGGCGTAAGCACCGAAGCGGCGCGTTCCGTGGCGCGCGCGCTTATAGCCGCCGAAGCCGATGGCCTGAAAGGTCATGGGCTGTCGCGCATCCCGACCTATCTTGCGATGCTGAAGAGCGGCAAGATCGACGGCAGCGCCGTGCCGCGCGTGACGCAGCCACGGCCGGGCGTGCTCGCCATCGATGCTGGCTGCGGCTTTGCCTATCCCGCCATCGATGCCGCCATCGAGCGTTTGCCAGCCTTGGCCCAAGAACAGGGCATCGCCGCCGCCGCAATCTCACGCTCGAATCACGCGGGCGCCTGCGGCAGGCACGTCGAGCGTCTCGCCGAGCAAGGCATCGTTGCGCTCTTCTTCGCCAACACGCCGGAAGCAATCGCGCCCTGGGGCGGCACGCGTGCGGTGTTCGGCACGAACCCGATCGCATTTGCCGCGCCGCTGGAGGGGCGCACACCTGTTGTCGTCGATCTCGCGCTATCGAAAGTCGCGCGCGGCAACATCGTCGCGGCAAAACAGAAGGGCGAAGCGATCCCCGAGGGTTGGGCGCTCGACAAAGACGGCCGCCCCACAACCGACGCCGATGCCGCGCTCGCCGGCACGATGATCGCGCTTGGCGATGCGAAGGGCGCGGCGCTGGCGTTGATGGTCGAAGTGTTCTCGGCCGCTTTGGTCGGCACGCATTTGGCCTTTGAAGCCTCATCCTTTCTCGATGACAAAGGCGGTCCGCCGCAGACGGGGCAGCTGATCATCGCGATGGACCCGGCGGGATTTGGTCATGCAACCTTTGCCGAGCGCATGGAGGTGCTCGCAGAAGCGCTCGAATCGCAGGATGGCGCCCGCTTGCCAGGTGCGCGACGCACGGTCCTGCGCGAGAAGGCGCAACGTGAAGGGCTGAGCGTGTCGGACGAGGTGTGGAAGCTGCTGCAACCCTCATCCTGAGGAGCGCCGAAGGCGCGTCTCGAAGGAGGTGCAAACGCGATTCCTTTTGCCATGTCCTTCGAGACGCGCGCCTATGACGCGCTCCTCAGGACCAGGGCGTTAAAGCCCGTTCGCCAAAAACTCACGCACCGGCCCGATCTGCTCCGGCACGTTGAGACACGGCGCGTGGCCGCAGCCCTGAATTTCGAGGACGCGGCAGCGCGGGCCTTCGTGCTGCATTCGCGCCGCGATCTCTCGCGTCAATAGATCGGAGTCGGCGCCGCGCAGGCACAAGACCTCGCAATTAAGTTTGCTCCATTGTGCCCATTGCAGATTGTCTTCCGGGTGATGCGTGAACTGCATCACCATGTTCGGATCGTAATGCGTGGTGATGCCGCCGTCCGGCAGGCGCCGCACGGAGGTTTCCGCCATTCGCCGCCACTGCGCGTCGGTCTGATACCCGTACGGCTTGTAGATGGTCCGGAAATAGGCCTCGAGCTCGGTGACCTTGTCGAAGCGCGGCGGCTTGCCGGCATAGGAGCGGATGCGCTCGACTGCGGCCGAGGCGACCTCCGGCCCGATATCGTTTATGACGAGGCGCTCGATGCGGCCTTTCAGCGGGCCGGCCCCGGCGCGGATCGCGGTCGCGCCGCCCATCGAGGTGCCGATCCAATCGACCTTGTCGAAGCCGATTTCGTCGAGCAGCGCCCTCGCCAGCGCTGCGTAGAAATCATAACAATATTCCTTCTCCGGCTGCGGGCTCCATTGACTGAGGCCACGCCCGATCGTGTCCGGAACGATGATGTGATACTCGCCTTGCAGTTCCCGCGCGATGTCGTCGAAATCGCGTCCAGTGCGCGCGAGCCCGTGCCACATGATGAGCGGCTTTGCGCCGCGCTCGCCCCATTCCATGTAATGGATCTCGCGGTCGAGCAGCGTCGCATAACGGGAACGCGGAGTGTTCATGCCTTCGTTGCTCGCTGGCGAAGCCGGCCGACAATTCCGGTCGGGAAAAAGCGCACGCTGAGGATAAACAGAATCCCAAGCCAGAGCAGCCAGCGGTCGGGATGAAACAGGCCCGGCACGAGCGGCAGGCCGGCGCTTGCCGCGGCGCTCGAGACGCTACCCATCAGCGCCTGCAGGTAATTCTGCGCCAGGATGTAGAGCGCGGCGCCAAGGACCGCGCCGTACATCGTGCCCATCCCGCCGATGACGACCATGACGAGAATGTCGAGCATGATCGAGAAGCTGAGGCTTGTCTCTGGACCTGTATAGTGCAGCCAGATCGCATTGAGCGCGCCGGCGGCGGCAGCTATCAGCGCGGCGATGACGTTGGCCAGCGTGCGATGCACGACGATGCGATAGCCGAGCGCCTCGGCGCGGAAGGGGTTTTCGCGAATGGCCAGCAGCACGCGCCCGAACGGCGAATTGACGATGCGCAGCAGCAACAGGAACAAGACTAGGCAAGCGACGAACACGAGATAATAGCTGACGACGCGGCCGTTGAGCGCAACCCCGAAAATCTCGCCCTCAAAGAGGCGGTTGCCCGGCCGCAATGCGGGCGGCACCTGGAACGAGCGGCCGTCTTCGCCCCCGGTCAGCCATGACAGCTGCGAGGCGAGTACCGCGAAGGCCGAGGCGACGGCGAGCGTCACCATGGAGAAGAAGATCGCCTGCACGCGCAACGAAAACAGGCCTATGGCCAGCGCCAGCACCGCCGCGAGCGGCAGCGCGATGAGGACGCCGAGCACGATCATCGTCCAGCTCGGTCCGTAATTGAACAGCGCCAGCGCGACCCCATACGAACCGATGCCGAAGAACATCGTGTGCGCGAATGAGACGATGCCGGTGTAGCCGAGCAGGAGATCGTAGCTCGCCACCAGCAGCGCGAAGATGCAGATTTTCGCCGCCACGTTCAGCGGCTTCGAGCCGGGAAAGAGAAACGGCGCGAAAGCAAGCGCCAGGAAGACCGCCGCCAAGAGGACGGAGAGGACGAGGCTGCGCGGCTTATCGCCGGAAAGGATCATCATCGCGAGGTCACGGGAAACAAGCCGCGCGGGCGCCAAAGCAGGATCACTACCATCAGCAGGATGTCCGAGACGAGCGCCAGTTTCGGCACGAGAAAGCCGGCATAATTGGCAACCAGCGCGACGAGGATCGCGCCGATGAAGCAGCCGGTGACGCTGCCGAGCCCGCCGATGATGATAACGATGAACATGAGCACGGTGAGTTCTTGCGCGACAGAGGCGTGCACCTGCTCGCGATACAGCGCCCACATGACACCGCCGAGTCCGGCAAGCGCCGAGCCCGCCATAAACACGCCGATGAAAAGACGCTGGATACGATAGCCAAGCGCCTCGACCATCTCGCGGTTCTCGACGCCGGCGCGGATGAGCAGGCCGATCTTCGTGCGCGTGAGGATAAGGATCAGCGTCGCGAAGATGACGAGCCCAACGATGACCGCAAGCAGCCGGTACTTTTCCACTGCCGCATCGCCGAACACGATCGAGCCGCGCAGCGCCGTCGGCAATGGCAACGCGATCAGCTGCGGGCCGAACAGCGCGTAAAGCAATTGCTCGGCAACGATGAGACCGCCCATCGTGACGAGAATCTGTTTCAGATGCTGGCCGTAAACGGGACGGATGAGGGCGCGCTCGAACGCGATGCTGAGCGCCGCGCTGACGCCCATCGCGACGATCACCGCGGGCAAGAGGGCGGCAAGCCCGCTCCACAGAGCGTCCGCTTGTGTCCAACCGGCGAGCGGCGCCAGCACGAGCGCCGCCATGTAGGCGCCCACGGCAATGAAGGCGCCGTGACCGAAATTGAGCACATCCATCAATCCGAAGACGAGCGTCAGGCCGGAGGCCATGGCGAAAATCATCATGCCCATCGAGAGGCCGGCGACGGTCAGCGTGATCCATGTGGAAGACGAGCCGATGAAGGGCAGCGCAGCGAGCGCGAGCGCGACCGGCAACAGCGCCGGAATGAAGTCGGCGCGCCGCTTCGGCAGCGCCGCGCCAGAGTCGATCGCGGTCATTGATGCGTGTCCAAGCTCAGACCCAGCAGCTTCTGCTGCAGTCCTTCATCCCCGGCGAACTCCGCCATCGCGCCGGCATGGACGATACGGCCGTTGTCCATCACGCAGACCCGATCGCCGACCGCTTGCGCGACGCGGAAATTCTGCTCGACCAACAGCACGGTCGTGCCGCCGCGCTTGATTTCCATCAGACACTCGACGAGCGCGCCGACAATCGCCGGGGCGAGCCCCTTGGTGGGTTCATCGATCAGCAACAGACGGCGCGGCTCGACGATGGCACGCGCGATCGACAGCATCTGCTTCTGCCCGCCCGACAACGTGCCGGCACGCGAGAGCCAGAATTTCTTCAGCGCGGGGAAAAAGCCGAAAATCCAGGCGAGCCGCGTGTCGTCGAGCGCCGCGTCGCGCGCGGCAAGCACGAGATTTTCGCGCACGGTCAGATCGGAGAAGACCGCCATCGTCTCCGGCACATAGGCGAGACCGGCGCGCGAAATGTCCGGCGTTGCATCCTTCTCAATTGCGCGCTCGGCCAGACGAATGCTGCCGGCGGAAGCGCGCCAAAGGCCCATGATCGTGCGCAATGTCGTCGTCTTGCCAGCACCATTGCGGCCGAGCAGCATCGTCGTCTCACCCTCCGGCACGGTGAAGTCGACGCCCTGTAGGATGTGGTAGCGACCGATATGGGTGTGCACGCCGGTGAGCGTCAGCAGCGGGCTCATGCTGCACTCGCTTTTCCCGGCGCCGCGCCGAGGTAGGCCTCCTGGACGATCGGCGAGGCGATGACCTCTGCCGGCGCGCCGTCCGCGACGAGCCGGCCGTTATGCAGCACAATGATGCGATCGGCCAGCGAGCGCACGACGTCCATCTTGTGCTCGACGAGCAGGATGATTTTCGAGCGATCACGCTTCAAGCTTGCGATCAGATCCAGAAGCACCGGGACCTCGTCGACGCTCATGCCGGCGGTCGGCTCATCGAACATGAACACGGCGGGTTCGAGCGCTAGCATCATGCCGACTTCCAGCTTACGCTGATCGCCGTGCGAGAGCGCCGCGGCCGCGACGTTACGGCGCGGCGCGAGCGCGACCTCGCCAAGCACTGCATCGGCGCGCGTAATCAGATCGCTACGACCGGACCAGACGCGCAGCATCTCGTAATGCACGCCGCGTGTCGCCTGCACCGCGAGGCGGATGTTTTCGCCGACGGTGAGGTTCGGGAAAAGGTTGGTGAGCTGGAAGGCGCGTCCAAGGCCCCGGCGCGCACGCAAAGACGCGGGGAGGCGCGTCAGATCTTCGCCGTTAAACAGAACTTTGCCGGCGCTGGCGCGCAATTGCCCGGAGATCAAATTGAAGTACGTTGTCTTGCCGGCGCCGTTCGGGCCGACGATCGCGGTGAGCTCGCCCGGGCGGAACGCGCATGTCACGGAATCGACGGCGACGTGACCGCCGAAGCGGATCGTCAGGTCGCGCGTCTCGAGATGCGTGGTCATGGAGGAGGGCGAATGACCGGACGAACCGGCCATCCGTGATCTTACCGCTTGTTGCGGATCGGAATCTGCATGTCGTCGATCTTCAGCTCGCGCACAAGCTCAGGAATTGCCCAAGCGACGTTCGGATCGACCTTGATCTTGAAGTGATACATACTCTGCAGCGCCTGGTGGTCTTCCTTGCGGAAAATCATCTTGCCCTTCGGCGTCTCGAACTCCATGCCTTCCATCGCGGTGATCAGCTTCTCCGAGTCGGTCGATTTCGCCTTCTCGACAGCCGCCACCGTCGCCATCGCCGCGGCAAAGCCGCCGCAGGTGAAGAAATCCGGCGGCTCATTGAACCGCTTCTTGTGCTCGGCGACGAGCCAGTCGTTCACGGGGTTCTTCGGAATGTCGTAATAGTAGTAAGTCGCGCCTTCCATGCCGGGGAAGGCTTTGTACGCCGCCAGTGCCGGCAAAATATTGCCGCCGGTGGAAATCTCGATGCCATAACGCTTCGGATCCATGTCCTGCAGCTTGGCGAGGGGATTGCCGGCGCCGGCCCAGATCACCCAAATGATTTTGCGTCCGGGCTTATCCTTCAACGCATCGAACAGGCGCTGCGCCGGCGCGGTGAAGTCGGTGGCGTTGAGCGGCGCATATTCTTCCGCCGCCAGCGTCGCGCCGGTCTTGGCGAGCGCCTCCTTGAACGCGGCGACGCCGTCGCGGCCGAAAGCATAATCCTGCGCCAGCGTCGCGATCGTCACGCCCGGTTTGCCGATCGCCACCGCGTTCGAGATCGCGTCTTGCGACGAGTTGCGGGCCGTGCGGAAGATATAGCGGTTCCATTTGTCGCCGGTAATCTGGTCGGCGACTGCCGGCTCGACGATCAAAATCTTCTTGTGCTCCTCGGCAACCGGCAGCATCGCAAGTGCCGAGCCGGATGAACTCGTACCAATGGCGATATCGGCCTTGTCGTCTTCGTAGGCTTCGGCGAGCGCGGTCTTGCCGAGATCGGGTTTGGACTGGTCGTCCTTGGTGATGATGACGATCTTGCGCCCGTTCACCGTCATGGTGCCTTTGGTGGCGTATTCGAAGCCGAGGCGGAGCCCAGTTTCGGTCTGCTTGGCGTAAGCCTCGAGAGCGCCGGTGCGGCCGTAGATCAGGGCGACCTTGAGGTCCTCGGCGTTCGCCCCGCCGGTTATTCCGGCCGTGCCGGCGATGGCCCCGAGCCCGATGAGCGCGGTGGTCAGAGTGCGCATAATCTACCCTCCCATGGTGTGAGGGGAGGTGTAACCTAAGCCGCACCGGCCGGTCCATAGGCTTTCAGATTAAAACGCGAGGTGGTTTATTGACGCTCGCGGACGGTCGGTGAGCAAAGATCATGCAGCAAAAGCTCTGGCTCGAAGATCTCTTGGTCGGCCAGGAATTTGTCAGCGCCACGCACCGGCTAACGGCGGATGAAATCAAGGAATTTGCAGGCCGCTACGATCCGCAGCCCTTCCACATGGATGAAGCGGCGGCGCGCGGCACGATGTTCGGCGGCCTTGCGGCAAGCGGCTGGCATACCGCGGCCATCACGATGCGGCTCTCGGTCCAAAGCTTTCCGCTGGCGAGCGGCATCATCGGTAGCGGCGGGGAACTCACCTGGACGAAACCGGTGCGGCCTGGCGATGCGCTTCAGGTGAAGAGCGAAATCCTGGAGATCATTCCGTCGCAATCCAAGCCCGATCGCGGCATGGTGATCGTGAAGCTCACCACGACGAATCAGAATGGCGAGATCGTGCAGACCTTTTCGCCGAAGCTCGTCGTGTTCAGACGGCCGGGCACCTGACCCCTGGGATCAACGCTGCGCGTCGGTTGCGATCCTGATCGCCAGCCCGGTCAGGACGAGTCCCATAAGGTAGCGCTGGAGGACCAGCCAAGTCGGGCGTCGCGCCAGAAACACCGCAATCGAGCCCGCACTTAGCGCGATCAGTGCGTTGACGCTGACGCTGATGACGATCTGCACAAAGCCGAGCACCAGCGATTGGGTGAGCACGCTTCCATTATCGGCGCCAATAAACTGGGGCAGCAGCGACAGATACAAAAGCGCGATTTTCGGATTGAGCAGGTTCGTCACAAACCCCATGGTGAAGAGCTTGCATGGACTGTCCTGCGGCAGCGCCTTGACCTGGAATGGCGAGCGTCCGCCAGGCCTGACCGTCTGCCACGCTAACCAGACGAGATAAAGCGCGCCGGCGATCCGCAGCGCCTCATACGCATACGGCACCGCGATCAGGAGAGCGGTAATACCGAAGGCGGCGCAGAGCATGTAGAAAATGAAGCCGAGTGCGACTCCCCGAGGGAGATCAGCCCGGCCATGCGCCCCTGCGAGATCGAGCGCGAGACGAGATAGATCATGTTCGGCCCCGGGGTCAGCACCATGCCGAGGGAAACCAGCGCGAAGGCGATCAGGGTCGAGGTGGGCGGCATGGGGCCGTGCTACGCTCATACGGCACGCGGCTCAAGCCGCGTCGGGCTGCATTATAACAAGTGCCCCTCAAAGCTTGCGTCCGAGATAGCGCTCGACCTCTCGCTTCTCCCATTCGGCGTTCAAGAACGGCATCTTCTCAAAGGCTCTGAGGCCATGGAGCAGGACTCCGAGGCCCCAGCCGAGGGCCACCCACCCCACCCAGAAATAATGGCGATAGGTGAGGAGGTTGACCGCGCACAGAAACGCGATCGTTACGCCGTACTGCATGAGGTGGAAATAAAAACCCCTGACGCGGCGCACATGCGCGAGCGCCAGCGCCTCTTCGGGAGTCACTCGTGGAGTCTCCCCTATGCTCATGTCGGGCTCCTTCAGCTCGGAAAAATCGATGTCGAACACGGCGCCGAGCGCTTTCAGCGATTCGGCGCTCGCGGCATTGCCCCGCTCGATGCGCTGGATCGTTCGAACGCTGAGTCCGCTCAGGTCTGCCAATTGCTCTTGCGACCATCCCCGCTGTAGGCGGAGTTTTTGGACCAGCATTGCACCCCCTCGACAATGACGAAGTCTACCGAAAACCTCGCGCTGGACCACGTCACCGACCCGACAGGGGCGCGACTTTCGGGTGACAATCGCGCTGAATCAAGGAGTTGAGGAACCGAGCCATGAAGAACGACGACGAAACCGCGATCCGGAACTTGGTCGACGCTTGGATGGCGGCGAGCAAATCAGGCGACATCGCGACCGTGCTCGATCTGATGACCGACGACGTGATCTTCATGGTTCCCGGCCGCGAGCCGTTCGGCAAGGCGGCGTTCGCCGCCGCGTCCGAGGCGATGAAGACCATGCGCATCGACGGCAAAGCGGACATCCGCGAACTCGAGGTCCACGGCGATCACGCCTACATCCGCAATTACCTCGACATGACGATCACGCCGGAAGGCGGCGCGCCGGTGAAGCGCTCGGGCTGGACGCTGACGATCCTGCGCAAGGAGGAGGGAGGTTGGCGGCTCGCGCGGGACGCGAATTTGGTAGCGTAACCCGAACCGTATCTGCATGCACCTCTTGACGTCGTGACAGGGCTGATTATTTTGATGGGGCTGGAAAACGACAGGAGCCTCGTAGCTCTGTCACATGCA
>JAFASC010000321.1 GCA_019244955.1 Methylobacteriaceae bacterium
GCAGCCGCAAGATTTTGTCGCATGACGTCCGCGAGGCGAAGATGATGTCGCGAAACACGGCCGCCGGCATGATGCAGAGCTCGGCGCGCGTCAGCGCCGTCACGTTGGCCGAGCGCTTCACGCCATCGATCGCGGAGAGTTCGCCGAAGAACTCGCCGGCCCGCATTTCGGCGAGGATGATCTCCTTGCCGGCCGGAGTTCGGATCAGCACGCGAACTTCGCCGGATATGATGAAATAGACGTCGGAACTCTGATCTTCATAATCGACGACGGTCTCGCCTTCTTCGAAGCGGCGCCAAAGGCAACGACGTTCGAATTTTTCGAAATCGAGATCGGAAACGTCTTTGAAGAAGGCAATGCGGGTAAAAAGATTCTGCATGGTCTCCCCTGCCATCCAGCACGTGCGCGACAGGTTAGCACGAGAACGGCGCCCGGACGGAAGCCCGGGCCCGATCTCTTTGGACTACCGATGGGCCAGCCGTTTCGCCGCGCGCAGCGTGTTCGCCATCAGCATCCCAATCGTCATCGGCCCGACGCCGCCGGGCACGGGGGTAATCGCGCCGGCGCGCTTCACCGCCTGCGCAAAGGCGACGTCGCCGACGAGCCGCGTCTTCGGCGCCTCGCCTGGCGCGGTCTCCCGCGGCACGCGATTGATGCCGACGTCGATCACGATGGCGCCGGACTTCACCCACTCGCCGCGAATCATCTCAGGTCGTCCGACCGCCGCGACGAGAATGTCGGCGCGCCCGACCAGCGTGGCGAGATCGGTCGTGCGCGAGTGAGCGACAGTCACCGTCGCGTCGCGCTGCAGAAGCAGCTGCGCCATCGGCTTGCCGACGATATTGGAGCGACCGACGATCAGCGCTTCGGCGCCGCGGAGGTGCCGGCTGAGGCCTTTCGCCGCTTCCTCGATGAGGAGCAACGCGCCGGCGGGCGTGCAAGGCACGAACGCACGCTCGATCTCGCCGATGGCGATGCGCCCAACATTGACGGGGCTGAAGCCGTCGACATCTTTTTCCGGCGCGATCGCCTCGATTATCCGGGTCGCATTGATGGCCTTCGGCAGCGGCAGCTGCACGAGAATGCCATGGATCGCCGGGTCTTCGTTGAGTTGCCCTACCAGCGCGAGCAGGTCGGTCTCGCTCGTCGTCGCCGGCAAATCGTGCTGGACGGAATGGAAGCCGCAGGCGCGCGCCGCCTTGCCCTTCGAGCCGACATAGACGCGGCTTGCGGCGTCTTCGCCGACAAGCACCGTTGCGAGCCCCGGCTTGATGCCGTCGCGCAGAAGGCTCGCGGCTTCGCTCCGAAGCTCGTCGAGCAGACGGTCGGCGGCGGCGCGGCCGTCGATGAGCAGCGCCTTCTCGCCCGACGGGCGCAGGATACCGGCTGACTCGGCGCTATCGCGAATGCTGGCCGCTGGCTGGGCTGGCACTCAGGTCCTCTCCTCTGTTCAGCGCCCTTTTGGCAGATGCGCGAGCGGCTGCAAATCCGGCCCGAGTTGAGACGTATCGGCAACGAACTCGCAGCGGAGCGCATGCCGGCCGCGCGCGCCGGGCTCGAGGATGATCATCGAGGGCTTGTCGAAGAGATCGCCGTCGAAATCTTCGGGGTCGCCGTGGCCGGTCCAAGCTTCGATTGCGAGGAACGGCGCGGGAGGGCGCGCCCACAGCGCGATGTGGGCGAAGTTCTCCATCGACAGGAGGAGCCCCTGGCCCGCGCCGTTGTCGTAGAGCAGTTTGCGGCTGGCGGCGTTCAGGAAGCACAGCGCCTCCTCGGCAAATAGGGCGCGGGTGAGGTCGAGGCTCCTGTCCTGGAGCGGCACCGGCCGCGTCCTTGCCGAGAACAAGCCGCCCGGGGCAATCACCGGCACGTCGGGGCGCTCCGGCGCCTCGAAGGCCATCCTGTGCGGCGCCTTCGAGCCAGCCAACGGCCAGCGGAACCCTGGATGCAGGCCGATGGCGTAGGGCATCGGCCCGCCGCCGCTATTCTCGACGAGGAGCGTCACCTCCATTGCCGCGGGCAAAAGCCGGTAGTCGATCTGCAGGCGGAAGGCGAAGGGGTAGAGCGGCCGGGTTTGCGGCGAGTCTTCCAAGACGAGGCGGGCATCTCCCTGCCCTTGCCCGGCGACGACAAAATCCACGTCCGCGGCAAAGCCATGCAATCCGAGCGGATAATCCCTCCCGCCGACGCGAACGCGGCCGCCGCGGGTCCAGCCGACCACGGGAAACAGAATCGGCGCCACGCCAGGCCAAATTGTGGGATCGCCGGGCCAGAGCAGGTCTGTACCGCCGACCGTCCATTGCCGCCATTCGCCACCGCGCGTCCTGATCGAGGCCAGCGCCGCGCCGTTTTGGAGAATCAGTTCCGGCACCGAGCCTCCGGCCGCCGACAATATGGATAACGCGGCGTAAACTTTCGCGCTTCATGCTTGCGCTTCATGGCGCGGCTTATGACCCCCATCATCTCCCTCAGCGATCGGCTCGCACTCTACGATGTGGCGGGCCGGCAGGAGGAAATCCGTGCCCTGCGCCCACTCATCGACGCGCTCCTGCCGCGCGCTGTCGACAAATTCTTCGAACTGCATGCGCCAGTGACCGGCCTTGCCGGCCTGGTGCAGAAGCATAGCAGCGATCTGTTCGACATAGCGCAAGCGCATATCCGATTGCTCTTCGAAGCCACTTTCGACGATACCTATTTCGAGAGCGCAAGACGGCTCGCCAAAGCCCACGACGACGCGGGAACGAGCCTTCGCTCGCACATGTTCTTCTGCCACGTCGTTTCGTGGCTGCTTTGCGATAGCATCGCCACCGCATGGCCGTGGCAGAAGCGCCGCGCCGTCGAACGATATCGCCTCGTCATCAGATGTCTTGCCTTTGACACCGCGACGATGTGCTCGATAGAGGCCGCGGACCTGATGAAACTCGCGTCGGCAAGGCGCGATACGCTCGAAGCGGCGATCGCTCGCATTGGCTCGTCGATCGATCACGTGCTGAAGTCGCTCACCGACGCAGCGAATACGTTTCAGTCGACGTCAAGCGATCTCAATGGCGTGATCGAAGCCACCCAGCATCGCGGCGCACGCGCGGTTCATGCCGCACAGAGCAGCTCCGAGAGCGTGGCGCAGACGGCGACCGAGCTGTCGTCGCTCATGTCGGCGAGCCATCAGATCAGCGAGCGCGCAGAGGACAGCCGGCAGCGCATCACCGCCGCACTTGGCGCGCTCGACAAGTCGGAAACCACCATCGCCGATCTCTCCGGCACCGCCGAAAAGATCAGCGCGCTCGTGGACATGGTGAACGCCATCGCATCGCAGACAAATCTGCTCGCCTTGAACGCGACGATCGAGGCGGCACGCGCCGGACGCGCCGGGGGCGGATTTGTCGTCGTGGCGGCGGAAGTCAAAAAGCTCGCGGCCGAGACCGAGCGTGCGACGGAGCAGATTTCGCGGTGGGTGAGCGTCACGCAGGATCAGACCAAGCAGGCCGCCGAAGCGCTCGCCCAAGCCGCCGAGCAGATGGCAACGATCGTGCCGGCAACGCAGGCGATCTCGGAAGCCGTCAACCTGCAGGAACACGCGACGCGAACGATCCTGCAACATGTCAGTTCCTCGCAGAGCGAAAGCGAACGCTCCGTCGCCGACATCAACGGCCTTGAAGACGCGATCAACGCGCTGTCGCAATGCGCGAGCAGCCTGATCGCCGCCTCCGGCCAGCTCTCGATCAAAGCCGCCGACTTGTCCGGACGCGTCTCCAGCTTCTTCGACGAGGTCCGCTCCGCCTGATCGCTCAGCGCTCCGTGGCGTTCCAGCCCGCCTCGCCAATCAGCGGAACGAAGGCGACATCGGCGAGATCCTCTTCGCGATAGTCGGTGAGCCCCTCGCGAACCACCCTGACAAGGCTTTGGCGATGCAGCGACTCGCCGACCGGGATGATGAGGCGCCCGCCGACGGCGAGTTGCTCGCGCAACCCGGTTGGGACCTTCGGACCGCCCGCGGTGACGATGATGGCATCGAAGGGCTGTGCCTCCGGCCAGCCGAGTGTACCGTCCCCGACGCGCACGTCGACATTGTCGAAGCCGAGTTCCATCAGCCGCTGGCGTGCCGTCTCGCCCAAGCCTGCATGGCGCTCGATCGTATAGACGCGCGCGGCGATCGCTGCCATGACCGCCGCGCCATAACCCGACCCCGTGCCGATTTCGAGCGCCCGGTCGCCAGGGCGGAGCCCGGCCGCTTCGATCATGTAGGCGACGATGTAGGGCTGCGAGATCGTCTGTCGGTCGGCAATCGGCAGCGGCTGGTCTTCGTAGGCCTCCTCCTCCCATCCCGGCAGCACGAAGGCCTCGCGCGGGATGCGCGCCATCGCCGCCAGGACAAGCGGTTCGCGAACGCCGCGCCGGGCGATCTGGTGCTCGACCATGTCGGCGCGCGCCTGCGCAAAATCCGCTTTCCGCATTATTCCGATGAACCCAAGCCGCGAAACCATCGTTCTGTCGGGCAAGCCTGAGCTTTAGGGAGCGCCATGGCAGCCCGTATCGAAGGTTACGCTTTTATCGGCGATTTACACACAGCCGCACTGGTCAGCCGCGACGGCTCGATCGATTGGCTCTGCTGGCCTCGTTTCGATTCCGACTCCTGTTTCGCGGCACTGCTCGGCACTCCCGAGCACGGCCGCTGGCGGATCGCACCGAAGGATAAGGGGGCGAAGCTGTCGCGCAAATATCGCGATTCCACCCTCGTGCTCGAAACCAAGATCGAGACCAAAGACGGAGAGGCGCTGGTCATCGAATTCATGCCGCCGCATGAAGACGCTTCGCATCTGGTGCGGCTGATCAAAGGAGTGCGCGGCCGCGTCGCCATGCGCAGCGAGCTTGTGCTCCGCTTCGGGTACGGCGCGATCGTGCCGTGGGTCACGCGGCGCAGCGAGCTGACGCTTCGTGCCATCGCCGGGCCGGAAAAGGTCGTGCTGCGTACGCGCGTGCGGATGCGTGGCGAGGACATGAAGACGGTGGGCGACTTCGAAGTTGCGGAAGGCGACACGGCCTATTTCGTCCTGAGCTACGGCGCCTCGCACCTGCCGGACCCGCATCCAATCGATCCCGAAGCGGCGCTCGAGGACACGACAACGTATTGGCGCGAGTGGGCCTCGCAATGCCACGAGGCCGGCGACTGGTCGCAACCGGTGCGCCGCTCGCTCATCACGCTGAAGGCTCTGATCTATGAGCCGACCGGCGGCATCGTCGCCGCGCCGACGACGTCGCTGCCCGAGCAACTCGGCGGCATGCGCAATTGGGATTATCGCTTTTGCTGGCTGCGCGATGCCACGTTGACCCTGCTCGCCTTCATGAATGCCGGCTACTACGACGAGGCGAAAGCCTGGCGCGACTGGCTCTTGCGCGCTGTCGCGGGCGCGCCGGATCAGGCGCAGATCATGTACGGCATCGCCGGCGAGCGCCGCCTGACCGAATATCCTCTCGATTGGCTGCCCGGTTACGAGAACAGCAAACCGGTGCGTATCGGCAACGGCGCACATGGGCAATTGCAGATCGACGTCTACGGCGAGGTCATCGACGCGCTCTATCAGGCTCTCAAGGGCGGTCTTCCGGAGAACAAACAAAGCTGGGCGGTGCAATGCAAGCTGCTCGAGCATCTCGCGGAGATCTGGCACGAACCCGACCGCGGCATTTGGGAATCGCGTGGCGAGCCGCGCCACTATGTCTATTCAAAAGTCATGGCCTGGGTCGCCTTCGACCGCGCAATCAAATGCATTGAAGAGTTCGATTACGACGGCCCGGTCGATGATTGGCGTGCGCTCTGCAAACGCATTCACGCCGACGTTTGCGACAAGGGCTTCGACAGGGAACTCAACAGCTTTGTGCAGTCCTACGGATCGAAATGGCTCGACGCGAGCTTGTTGCTTATTCCCTCGACCGGATTCCTCCCGGTCGACGATGCGCGCGTGCGCGGCACGATCGAAGCAGTCGAGAAGCGGCTGATGCAGGACGGCTTCATCATGCGCCACGATCCCGGCGAGATCGAGACCGGGCTGACGCACGGCGAGGGCGCGTTTCTTGCCTGCTCTTTCTGGTTGGCCGATTGTTACGTTATGCTCGGGCGCAAGGACGAGGCGCGCAAACTGTTCCACCGGCTGCTGGCGATCCGCAACGATCTCGGTCTGCTCGCTGAGGAATACGATGTCGGGAAGAAGCGGCAGGTCGGCAATTTCCCGCAAGCTTTCTCGCACATCGCACTGGTGACGACCGCGCACAACCTCAGCAGCCCCGACAAGCCTGCCGAGCAGCGCGGCGACGGCAGAGAGGGAAGCGCCGGGCAGAGGAGTTGAGCCCAGCGCAGAATGAAGCCGTCGTTGCGAACGAAGCGAAGCAACCTGGGGCCGAACGTTTCGATGGTTGCAGCAATTGTCCTGGATTGCTTCGTCGCTACGCGCCTCGCAATGACGCCGCCAGCCGTTCACAGCCCGGGATGATAAGTTCCGCTCACTTCATCAACTCGTACGGCCCGCCCTTCTCCAGCGCGCGCTTATATGCCGGGCGCGCGTGGATGCGTTCGACGAAGCCTGCGAGCTTCGGGCGTGCCGCACCGGACCCCGCGCGCATCGCCGCGACCTCGCAGGGGAAGCTCATCTGGATGTCCGCCGCGCTGAACTCGTTGCCGGCAAACCACTCGTGCTTGCCGAGCTCGCTTTCGATGTAATCGAGAATGGAGCCGATCTGCCGGTCGAGAAAGCCTTTGCGTATCCGTGCGGCGATCCCCTTGGCGATAGGCCTGACGAAAAACGGCGCCTTGGCGCTCTCGATGCGATCGACGATCAGCTTGATCAGGAAGGGCGGCATCGCCGAGCCCTCGGCGAAATGCAGCCAATACGTATATCGCAGCCGCTCATCCGTACCCGCCGGCGGCTTCAATCTCCCCTGTCCGTACGTGTCGACCAGATATTCGACGATCGCACCGGATTCGGCGAGCGTCTTGCCGTTGTCGGTCACGACAGGCGATTTGCCGAGCGGATGCACCGCGCGCAATTCCGGCGGCGCCAGCATCGTCGTCTTGTCGCGTTGGTAATGCTTGATCTCGTAGGGCACGCCGAGTTCCTCGAGCAGCCACAGCACGCGTTGCGAGCGTGAATTGTTGAGGTGGTGAACGACGATCATGATGCGCCCCTCCCCCGAGCGACTTAAGCTTCGCGCTCCTGCGTCGGCGAGTCCCCGTCCTCATCTTCGACGGCGCTGCCGCTCGGGATGGCATAGACGCCGCCGAGCCAGCGATTGAGATCGACGTCGGCGCAGCGCTTCGAGCAGAATGGGCGATAGTGCGCGTCCGCTGGCTTTCCGCAAATCGGACAGGCCGGACGCTTGGCGCTTGTAGGTGTGGGCGAGACTTCAGGCGGCATGCTTCCAGGAGAAATGGATGGGAAATCCCTCTCCTGCAAGCAGCGTCATCGCCTCGTAGACCGGCAGACCGACGACGGAGGAATACGAGCCGACAAGCCGCACCACGAACGCGCCTGCCAGGCCCTGGATGGCATAGCCGCCGGCTTTGCCGCGCCATTCGCCGCTAGCGATATACGACTCGATCTCGTGGCTGGACAGTCGCTTGAACCGTACGCGGGTTTCGACGATGCGCCGGCGCTCGCCGGTGCGCGGCGAAATCATCGTCACGCCGGTAAAGACGCGATGCTGCCGGCCGGAGAGAAGCCGCAGACATTCCGCGGCCTCTTCGCTGATCTCCGGTTTCGGCAGAATGCGGCGGCCAACGGCGACGACCGTGTCGGCCGACAGAAGATAAGAGCCCGACAGCTCCGGGCGGGTGTCTACGAGCTTCAGCGCGTTCTTGGCCTTTTCAGCCGAGAGGCGGACCGCGAGCGAACGGGGCAGCTCGTTCTTGAGCGGTGTCTCGTCGATGTCGGCGGGCATCAGCGCGTCCGGCTCGATCCCGACCTGCTGCAATAGTTGCAAGCGTCGCGCCGAGGCGGAAGCGAGGACTAGTTTGGGTCGCGAGGCCGTCGCGTCGCTCGTCACGCCGTTCGTTCCGTCCGAAGTCGAAAAGTCACTTGAACCGGTAGGTTATGCGACCCTTGGTCAAATCGTAGGGCGTCATCTCGACGAGCACCTTGTCCCCGGTCAGCACGCGAATGCGGTTCTTGCGCATCTTGCCGGCTGTGTGAGCAATGATTTCGTGGTCGTTTTCGAGCTGTACGCGGAACGTCGCATTGGGCAAGAGTTCCGTCACGGTGCCGGGAAATTCCAGAAGTTCTTCTTTCGCCATCACGATCCTTGGTTCCGCGGGCCTGCCGCCAGCCCGCCGAAGCGGCGCGGACCCTAATCGAGAACTATGCGTTTGTGAACTGCTGGAAGACGAGGGAATGAGCGACTTCGAAGACCTCAGCGCAAAAGCGGCCCGCCTGTGGCTGGAATTCATACAGGCGCAGGCGAAGGCGGCTGCCGCCGCTGCCGAGCAGCTGCCCGACGTGACGCGCTCGCTCGCCGAAGCCGGGGTTCCGCTCGCAACCGAGGTCAACCGCTGGATCGAGGCGAGCCTGCCGCCGAAAAGCTCGGGGGCGGCCTCAACCGAACAAGCGAGCCGGAACGAACAGGCGCGGTCCCCAGCGCCAATGGTCGCAGGTCCGAAGCAACGCGCCGCAGGCCGGCTCACCCGCGCCAATCATCGCCGGCTGAAACTGCCGAACTCGATGGCACGGCGGCGCGCGCGGCGGGCTTAGCGCTGCTTCGCCGGCACTGCTCGCGTGGCGAGGTTCCTGTTGTAGCGATAGGCGCTGAGCGGAATGATCGCCAAATAAATGAACGTGAGAATCGCGAGCATTTCCATCGGATATGTCGCAAGCATCAACACAACGAAGGCGACCGCAAAGAGAAGCAGCGCGAAATATTCGCGCGGCACGCGGTCTGTGCTCTTGCCGGAATAATGCGGGACGCGACTGGCCATCAGAAACGCGATGACGAGCACGAAGGCGATTTCCAGGGGAATGTATTCGCCGGCCGCGGGCCAACCCAAAACCGAATAATGCAGATAAAGCGGCAGGAGCACGACGCAGGCGCCTGCCGGCGCCGGCATCCCGACGAAATAGCGCGTCTGCCAAGGCGCGCGACCCGGCTCATCGAGGCTCACGTTGAAGCGCGCGAGCCTCAGCGCGCAGGCGATCGCGAAGATCATCGCGGCGAGCCAGCCGAAGCCGCGATTTTCGTGCAGGCTCCAGAGATAGAGGATGAGACCCGGCGCGACGCCGAAATCGACGAAATCGGCGAGCGAATCGAGTTCGGCGCCGAAGCGCGACGTGCCTTTGAGGACGCGCGCGATGCGCCCGTCGAGGCCGTCGAGAATGGCGGCGGCGATGATGGCGTAAATCGAATTTTCGAAGCGGCCCTCGATGGCGAAACGGATCGCCGTCAATCCGAGCGCCAGCGCGAGCAGCGTCACCAGATTCGGTAAAACGACCCGCAAGGGAATGCGTTGGAAGCGGCGCCGGCGCAAGACAGGCGCGGGCGGCGCGCCATCGACGAATTCGTCTTCCGGGTCAGACCCGTAGCCATTCATTCAGGCGACCCGGAAAGCCAGCGGCGTATTCGGCGTGCCGATCTCGGCGAGGATGGTCTCGCCCGCGGTCGCCTTGCTGCCGAGGGCGACGAGCACGCTTGCGCCTTCCGGCATGTAGACATCGACGCGCGAGCCGAAGCGGATCAAGCCGATCCGCTCACCCGCGCTGAGCGTATCGCCTTCGTGCACGAAGGGCACGATGCGCCGCGCCACAAGACCGGCGATCTGCACGATTCCATAGGTGCCGCTCGGCGCCTCGATGAGGAGGGAGTTGCGTTCATTGTCCTCGCTCGCCTTGTCGAGGTCGGCGTTGACGAACAGGCCGGGCTTGTAGGCGATGCGGCGGATGAGGCCGCCGACTGGCGAGCGGTTCACGTGACAGTCGAAGACCGACATGAAGACGGAGACGCGCTGGCGCGGTTCTGTGCCGAGCCCAAGCTCCGGCGGCGGGACGAAAGACCCGACCGAGCTCACGTAGCCGTCGGCGGGCGAGACGATGAGCCCCTCGCGCAGCGGCGTGACGCGAGGTGGATCGCGGAAGAAGTAGGCGCACCAGCAGGTTAGGATCGCCCCAAGCCAGCCGAGGGGGCTCCACAGCCAACCCAAAACGATCGCCACGACGGCAAAAACGGCGATGAAAATGTAGCCCTCGGGATGGATGGGCACGATCTGCTTGCGAACGGATTGAAGCATCGACATCGAGAATTTCCGCCGGACCTCCTGGCTTCGGCGCGGTTCTTCGCATCAAAACCCGGCGAAGTCACGGGAGCGCGGCTTCGGCTGCAGTCGCTCGCGGCCAGGCGCTGCGCAGTTTCCAGGCGAGCGGCAGCGTCAGCAGAACGACGCCGGCAATGATGCCCATCATGCTTGGGATGCCGAGCGCATCGCTGAACAAGCCATAGATGAGCGGCGACACCGCGCCCGCGCCGATCGTGCCGGTGTAGAAGATCGCGAAGGCCCGACGACGCTCCGCCGGACCGACCAGCTCCGGAACGCTGCCGTAGAGCACCGACGAGGTGCCGTTGAGCATGATGCCGAGGATCGGCAGCAGCACGAACGCGGCAATCAACGGCAGCGGGATGAGGAGAAGTACGCAGGCGGCGGTGAGACCCTCGGTGAGGAACACGGTCGCAATCGTGCCGATTCGCGCGCCGAGATGGCCGCAGACGAATTTGCCGAGCGCGCCGCCGGCAAAGACGAGCGTCAGCGCGAAGCCGATGCTTTGCACGCTGGCCCCTTTCGCCTGCAGGAGAAACGGCAGGAAGGTGAGGAAGCCCATGCGCGTCGCGCTGTCGATCACGCCGATCGACAGAAGCGTGAAGAAATTTACGCGTGAGGCAATCGCTGTCGCCGGATGCCGATCAGGCTTCTGTGCATCTGCATGCAAATGCTGGGCCGCGTGATGGTTTGTCGGGGCGAGCGCGACAAAGATCGCCGTCGCGGCGAACAGGCCAAACACCCCGACGCTCAGCGCCGCGCCGCGCCAGGACAAGAACAACAGAAGCAGCGCGATTGCCGCGGGAAACACCATCTTGCCGATATCGCCGGCAAAATTGTAGGTGCCGAGCGCTTTGCGCGAGGCGGCACCTTGATATGTTTCGGCCACGAGCTCCGAGCCGATTGGATGCTGGGTCGAGAGACCGAGCCCAAGCACAAAAAGCGCGAGCACCAGCGCGACGAAGCCGTTGCCGAAGCCTGCAACGAGATATCCGCAGGCAGCGAGCGCCGTGCCCGCGGCTAGAATCGTGCGGTTGCCGAACCGCCCGGCAAGATGTCCCGAGGGCACCTGGAACAGCGCCATCCCACCCGCATAGATCGAGCGCAACAAGCCCGTCTGCGCGTAGGCAAGCCCGAACTCGGCCTGGAACAGCGGCAACAGCACGTACATGAGATCGGTAAAACCATCATGCAGCGCATGCGCGGCATAAGCGACATAGGCTGGACGCTTGTCGGCAATGGTTGGAATTTCGGCGTGACTCAATCCGACCTCTCCTCCAGCGCTTTTTAACTGGATTGTGCGGCCTTGTCATGGAACGATGCGGCTCGACGTGGAGGAGCGCTGGATGAATCGACGCACGTTGCTCCAGACGCTTGCGTCGAGCGCTCTCTCCCCGGCTTTCTTGTCGCCGGGCCGCGCCCACGCGCAGAGCCGATCCCTCTCTCGTAGCCGGCCAGGTGACCCGACATGGCCAGCGGATGCGCTGTGGGCCGAGCTCGATCGCGACGTCGGCGGGCAAGTGATCAAGGTGCAATCGCCGTTCGCGGTCTGTCTCGACAATACGCAAAGCGCAGCCTGCGCGGATATGTTCAAGCTGCTAAAAAACCCGTACGCCGTCGGCGATGACGTCGCGCTGACCGAAAACCTCGGCTGGGTCGATGCCTGGACCTCGCAACCGAGCACGTATGCCGTCGCCGCGCGCAACAGCCAGGACATCGCGGCGGCGGTGAATTTTGCCCGCGCGCACAATCTGCGGCTCGTCGTGAAGGGCGGCGGCCACAGCTACCAAGGCACTTCCAATTCAGCGGATTCGCTGCTCGTCTGGACACGCAAGATGAACGCGATTGCGCTGCACGATGCATTTGTGGCGGACGGATGCAACGATGCTCCGCAACGCGCGGTCACGATCGAAGCCGGCGCGCTCTGGGGACATACTTACGACGCGGTGTGCGTGAAAGGCGGCCGTTACGTGCAAGGCGGCGGATGCCTGACCGTCGGCGTCGCCGGCCTCATTCAGGGCGGCGGCTTCGGCAGTTTCTCCAAGAATTTCGGCATGGCCGCCGCGAGCTTGTTGCAGGCCGAAATCGTCACTGCGGACGGCGCGATTCGCGTCGCGAATGCCTGTACGAATCGCGATCTTTTCTGGGCAATCAAGGGGGGCGGCGGCGGCAGTTTCGGGATCGTGACCAAACTCACATTGAAAACGCACGATCTGCCGAATTTTTTCGGTGCCGTAAACGCGACCATCAAAGCAAATTCGGATGATGCCTATCGTGGGCTCATCGCTCGAATCATGACCTTTTATCGCGATAGTCTGTTCAATCCGCACTGGGGCGAGCAGATTGTCTTGCGCTCGACAAACACTCTCACGATCAGGATGGTGTTTCAAGGCCTCGATCAAGCCGAAGCGACGGCGGCATGGCAACCATTCCTCCAATGGGCCGCCGCTTCGCCGCAGGATTTTACAATCGTGGCCAAACCCGTGATCATCGCCGTGCCGGCGCAACACTTCTGGGATCCTGCCTTTTTGAAGCTCGCGCCGGGCATTGTTGTTTCGGATGATCGCCCGGGTGCTCCCGTCGGCAACATCGTGTGGGCGGGCGATGCGCCGCAATCGGGTCAGGTTCTGCACGGTTTCCAATCGGCATGGCTACCGCAATCGCTTCTGCAAGACGATCAACGCGAGCAGCTTTGCGACGCGCTGTTCGCGGCGACACGGCATTGGGCGGTCGAGCTGCATTTCAACAAAGGCCTTGCCGGCGCGCCCGGCGATGCGGTCGCCGCCGCCCGAGAGACTGCAATGAATCCGGCCGTCTGCGATGCTTTCGCCCTGGCCATCCTCGCCGGTGGTGAAGGGCCGGCTTATCCCGGCATTGCCGGACATGAGCCTGACGCCGTCGCCGCACGCCGCGGCGCTAGTGCGATCGATCACGCAATGGAAGCACTAACCAGGCTCATTCCGGACGCCGGAGCCTACGTCTCGGAAAGCAATTTTTTCGAACAAAATTGGCAGCAATCTTTTTGGGGGTCGAACTATCCGCGGCTGCTCGCGATCAAGGACAAATACGATCCGGAGGCAGTGTTCTTCGTCCATCATGGCGTTGGCAGCGAGCGCTGGAGCGATGACGGATTTACGCGGCTAGCGCGGTAACAACTCCTTGTCGTCCTGGTTTTCTTCCCGCGCGCCGAGAGACGGATCGAGTTTCACCTTCACCGGCAAAGGCTCTTCTTCCGCGGCGCGGCGCAGTTTCTCCTGCGCCTCGTCGACCTCGCGCTGGCGATTCCACATCGCGGCGTAGACGCCGCCCGCGTCGAGCAGCGATTGGTGCGTGCCGCGCTCGACGATCGTGCCTTTGTCGAGCACGAGAATCTCGTCGGCATCGACCACCGTCGACAGACGGTGCGCAATGACGATCGTCGTGCGCCCCTTGGAAATGCGATCGAGCGCCGCCTGGATCTCGCGCTCGGTAAACGTATCGAGCGCCGATGTGGCTTCGTCGAGAACGAGGATCGGGGGCGCCTTCAGCATCGTGCGCGCGGTGGCGACGCGCTGCTTCTCGCCGCCCGACAGCTTCAATCCGCGCTCGCCGACTTGCGCGTTGTAGCCGCCGGGCACGATACCGAGGAAAGCGTCGATCTGCGCCATTCGCGCGGCGTCTTTGATGTCGTCCTCGCCCGCTTCCCAACGGCCGTAGCGGATGTTGTAGCCGATCGAATCATTGAACAGGACCGTGTCCTGCGGGACCATGCCGATCTGGGCACGCAGCGAATCCTGCGTGACCTCCCTGATGTTCTGTCCGTCGATCGAGATCGTGCCCGCCTGCGGCTCGTAGAAGCGGAAGATCAGTCGCGAGATCGTCGACTTTCCCGCGCCCGAGGGCCCGACGATCGCGACAGTGCGCCCCGGCGGCACGTCGAAGCTCACCCCACGCAGGATCGGCCGCACCGGATCGTAGGCGAACCAGACGTCGTCGAAGCGCACGTGTCCCTCGGTGACGACCAGCGGCAGCGCACCCGGTCGATCCTGTATTTCGGGGTTGTGCGCCAAAACCTCGAACATCTTTTCGATATCGATGACCGCCTGCTTCACCTCGCGATAGAACATGCCCATGAAATTCAGCGGCTGATAAAGCTGGATCATCATCGCATTGATCAAGACGAAATCGCCGATCGTGTTGGTGCCGTTGCGGATGCCGGCAACGCACATGACCATCACGGCGGTGAGGCCGAGCGTGAAAATGACCGCCTGGCCGGCATTGAGCACGGCGAGCGAGGTGTAGGTCTTGACGCTGAGGCGCTCGTAACGCTCCATCGATTTGTCGTAGCGCGCCGCCTCGCGCGCCTCGGCATTGAAATACTTGACCGTCTCGTAATTGAGCAGGCTATCGATCGCCTTCGTATTCGCATCCACGTCGCTCTCGTTCATCGAGCGGCGGATCGTGATGCGCCAGTTCGTGGCGATCGTCGTGAAAATCATGTAGGCGGCAATCATCACCGCGGTCGCGAGCGCATAGCGCCAGTCGAATTGGACGAGAAAGACGCCGAGGATCAGCAGGAATTCGAC
>JAFASC010000083.1 GCA_019244955.1 Methylobacteriaceae bacterium
GCCTTGTCGGTTCGGCGAGACGGTCACGATCGAAAGCTCGGTCCTCGAGTTCCGCCGCTCGAGCTTCGACGTCGCGCACAAGCTCTTCAATGCAGGCGAGGTTGCGGTCGAGGCCTTCGAAACGCGCGTGTGGACGATCCGCCACTCCGACGATCCCAACCGGCTGAAAGGCGAGCCGGTGCCGCAGGAGGTCGTGGCGCGGCTAAGCGCGAGCTGAGAGAAGTTCGAAACGGAGACCGCAATGATCGACCTGCACTACTGGACGACGCCGAACGGCCACAAGATCACGATGTTCCTCGAGGAGACGGGACTGCCTTATCGCATCGTTCCCGTGAATATCGGCAGGGGTGAGCAGTTCACGCCGGAATTCCTGGCGATTTCGCCGAACAATCGCATTCCCGCCATCGTCGACAATGATCCGCAGGACGGCGGCGCGCCGATCTCGGTATTCGAATCCGGTGCGATCCTGCTGTATCTCGCCGAGAAGACGGGCAAGTTCATCTCCTCCGACATTCGCGCCCGCGTGGACATCCTGCAATGGCTGTTCTGGCAGATGGGTGGCCTTGGGCCGATGGCCGGACAAAACCACCATTTCGGCACCTATGCGCCGGAGAAGATTGCGTACGCGATCGAGCGCTATCGCAACGAGACGAACCGGCTCTATGGAGTCCTGAACAAGCGCCTCGCCGACCGGCCGTTCGTCGCCGGCGATTACTCGATCGCGGATATGGCGTGTTATCCGTGGATCGTGCCGCACGAGCGCCAGGGCCAGAGTCTCGAGGATTTCCCCAATCTCAAACGCTGGTTCGAGGCGATCGGCGAGCGAGCGGCGACCAAGCGCGCCTACGACAAAGCAGCCGAGATCAATTCGGCGCCGAACATCAATCCCGAGTCGGCGAAAATCCTGTTCGGCCAGACGGCGACGAATTTGGCTGCGAGAAGATAAGGGTCAGTGCAGTCCGACATCGACGATCCGCGTCGTATTGGCGACCTTGTCGGCAAGCTGCACGATGATGAAGCGGTGAATGAGCCGCGCCAGATCGGGGTCGTCCCTTTCCATCCGAGCGAGCGCCGCTTGCGACAGGCGCACCAGCCGGCAATTCCCTTCCGCGCGAACCGACGCCGTCCGCACGCCGCCGCGGAAAAGGGCGATCTCGCCGGTCAGCGCGCCCGACGAGGATGTCTGCAGGCGCAATGGCGCCGCGCCGTCGCGTTGCAGTTCGGCGGTGACCTCGCCGGCTTCGACGAAGAACATGGCATCGGCAGGGTCGCCGAGATGCATCAGCATTTCATTCGGCTGAAGCTCGACACGTTCCAGATAGCAAGCGAGCCGGTCGCGCGGAACCTCATCCGGCGCGAAAGCCGCCAGCGCGTCCGAAAGCGTCAGCGCATGCGGGCCACGCGCCCTCTCGCTCTCGGCGATGAGGCGGTCTTCGGCCAATTGCAAGGCGCGGTCGGCTGTCTCGACGCAGAACATACGCTCGTCGCGCCACATCTTCGCGCGTTGGAACAGATCGCGCAAATCGGCGTCGAGGCCGGCAAACGCGACACGGAATTTTTTTTCCTCGGCGATCTGACCGATGCGCCGAAACGCCATCAGCGCCGACGAGTCCATGCCGACGACATCCCTGAAATCGAAGACGATGTCGCTCAGTGCCGGCTTCTCGTTGGCGCGCTGTTCGACGGCGCCGCGCAACGAGGAGACATTGAGGAAAAATAGATAGCCCTGCAGGCGAAAGAGAACGATGCGCGCGCCTTCGGCCTCGAGAAGCCGCGTCACTTCCGAGGAACGCACCACGTTCGAGCGGACGTCCGAGCCTGAAAGCGTCGCCCAGACGACAGGAATACGCCGATAATTGTAAGCGAAGAGCACGATCGCGGCGGCAAGGCCGATCGCCATTCCGTTCAGAATGCCAAGGAAGATGATGCTCAACGAAACTACGATTGCAATGACGGTCTCCAGCACCGGGTTGATCCGCGCATCGTGGAGGATGCGGACGAGAAAACGGTCGAGACCGACTGCAATCAACAACGCGCCGACCGCAAACCTCGGCAGATAAGCAAGCAGAGTCGGCCCGGCGGCGAGCAGAATCGCGCCCCAAAGCGCCGGAATCAAAGCTCCGAACCGGGAGGGACCTGTCTGCTGATTGAGGAGGACAGTTGCGGCCAGTGCCTGACCGGTCGGCAAGCCGCCAACGAGGCCGCCGGCGATGTTGGCCGCGCCGGCCATGGTCAGTTCGTGGTTAAGTGCAAAGGTCCGCCGCAGATCGTTCTCCAGTGCCGAGAGAACCAGGATTTGCGTGACGGCGGCGATGAAGACGCTGCCCAAAATGTAGGGAGCAACGCGGCGGGCAAGATCGAAATCGAGGCCGGCGACGCCGGCGATCGCCGGCATGTGCAGAAAGCTGCCGGTGAAAGGACCGAACACCCAGTGACTTGCTTGCAGCGCGGCGACATCGGTGCCCGCGGCGAGGCGGACGACCTGAAACAGCAGCACGGCGGCAATCAGGATGAGAGGCAACACGGCCCAATGCACGACGCGCCGCGGCAACAGCACGAGCACCGCGGCGGTCACGACGACGGCCGCAAGCTGCGCGATCGAGTGCCCTTGAAGGAGATGGGCGGCATCGATTCCGAGCGGCTGATCCACGGTGAGCTTCAGCCCGCCGACAAGCAGGAACCAGCCGATGCCCGAATTGTACCCGGAAATCACCGGATAGGGCAGCAGCTGGCCGAGCGAGCCCAAGCGCAAGCTCGCAAGCGCGACAAAGAACAGACCGGTGAGGAGCGTCGCGGCGCCGGTCGCCAGTGAAACGGCGGCGGCTTGTGTAAACGGGTCTGTCAGTCCGATGCGCGTGAATTCGCTCGAGATCGCCACGCCCATGGCGGCGTAGACGGGAGCGGCGACCGTCAGGTTCGAGGCGGTCATCCCCGTTAGACCGCTGCCGAGCGCGATCACGACCGAGGAGATCACGAAGCCGGAAAGGACGGTGGACAGTCCGACCGCGAGGGCCGGCGCCAGCGCTCCGGAGAAGACTAACGTCGCATAAGCGATGCTCGCGACGACGGTCCAGATCGCCGTCACAGTGCCTGCGACGGCAGGCCGCAAGACCTGTTCAGGAAAGCTCAAAACCCGAGACATTAAGCCATCTTAAGCGTATGGAGGCCTGCAGGAGGCGGGCGGCAGTCGACCCGCCCGCCCCTGCCCTGTCAATCTCGCCCAAGGGCGCTCGCGTCACTTATGCAAATCGATCGACGGACATGGTGACGATCCCCACCGGCCTGCCCCGTCGCATCGCCCGGCGCAGCCTTCCCTTCCTTGTGCCGTGGAAATGGCGGGCGCTTGTCCGCGCCAGCGAACTCGGCCCGATCTTCCTTGCCGGAATCATCGGCGTCGTCTCGGGCGTGATCGTCTCGATTCTCGCCGCCACGGTTCAGCGCGCGCATGAAATCCTGTTCGGTCTCGCGCCGGGAACGCGGCTATCGGCGGTTGCTCAACTCGACCCCCTGCCGGTGCTTTTCTTCCCGGCAGTCGGTGGTCTCGTGCTGGCGGCCGTCACCCTCTTTGCCTCGCGCTGGCGCTGGCGCAAACGCGTGCCGGTCGATCCGATCGAGGCGAACGCGGTGCGCGGCGGCCGCATGTCGCTGATCGACAGCGCGCTCGTCGTCGTGCAGAACGTCATCTCCAACGGCTGCGGCGCCTCCGTCGGGATGGAAGCCGGATATACGCAGATATCCTCCGCGCTTGCCTCGCGCCTCGGCGTCAGCTTTCAGATGCGCCGCGCCGATCTGCGCACGCTCGTCGGCTGCGGTTCGGCGGCGGGGATTGCGGCGGCCTTCGATGCGCCGCTGACCGGCGCGTTTTACGCCTTCGAACTGATCATCGGCAGCTATTCCGTCGCAAATCTCGCGCCGGTTCTCATCGCCTCGCTCGCGGCAACCCTCGTCTCCCGCCTGTTTTTCGGCAGCACTGTCGCTCTCGCCTCGCACGGCCCAGCCATGCTGTCGTTCAGCGCCTACGGATCGGCTTTGCTCATCGGTCTTGGATGTGCCGCGTTCGGGATCGCGGTCATGCAAGGCGCGACCTTGTTCGAGCGCGGCGTGCGGCGCAGCCACGTGCCGAGCTTTCTGCGGCCGGCGATTGGCGGACTCTTGTGCGGCGCCTTGGCGATCAAGTCGCCACAGGTTCTGTCGTCGGGGCATGGCGCGTTGCAGCTTGTGCTCGGTCATGTCTTCGCACCGGAATTCATTTTGTCGGTCATTCTTCTGAAGTCGATTGCCTCGGCCATCTGCATCGGCGCGGGCTTTCGCGGCGGATTGTTCTTCGCATCGCTTTTCCTCGGCGCGCTGCTCGGCCAGGCGGCGGCGCTTGCCGGGCTGTCGTCCCTGCCGGGCGCGCCGGACGCGAACGTCTATGCGATCGTCGGGATGAGCGCGCTTGCTGTCGCGGTCGTCGGCGGCCCCATGACGATGACGTTCCTGGCACTCGAGATGACCGGCGACTTGCCGATCACGGCGCTGGTGCTGATTGCCGTCGTCGCATCTTCGGTGACCGTTCGCAAAACCTTCGGCTATTCCTTCGCGACGTGGCGCTTGCACCTGCGTGGCGAGAGCATTCGCAGCGCCCACGATATCGGTTGGATTCGCGATCTCACGGTCGGCGGCCTCATGCGGCGCGACGTGCCGACGATCGGGGCCTCGACCTCGATTGCCGATTTCCGCAAGGAGGTGCCGCTCGGCTCGACGCAGCGTATGATCCTTGCCGACGACCAAGGCCGCTACGCCGGCATGGTTCTCGTGCCCGAAGCACATGCGGAAAGGCACGACGAGGAAATCGACCTGCCGGTGCGAGATATCGCCGAATTCCGCCGCAGCTTCCTGCTGCCGCAGATGAACGCGAAAGAGGCGATGGCGCTGTTCGATTCAATCGAGACCGAAGCGCTGGCTGTCGTCGACTCGCGCGAGAACCTGAAAGTGTTGGGGCTGCTGACCGAAAGCCACACCCTGCGCCGCTATGCCGAGGAGCTCGACCGTCGGCGCCGCGAGCTGGCGGGAGAATTGTGATGCGCATCGGGATAAATTGGATATTCGCAGGTTTGCTACTCGCCGCAGCGATCGCCCCCGGCGCCGCACGTGCGGAAGTCAGCGAGGTCCGCATCTCCAAGGGCTACGGCATTCTCTATCTCCCGTTGATCGTCATGGAGGACCGCAAGCTTCTCGAAAAGAAAGCCGCCGAAGCCGGGCTCGGCGACGTCAAAGTCACTTGGTATCTCTTCGACGGCGGCAACGTCATCAACGATGCGATGCTTGCAGGGACCCTCGACATCGCCGGCACCGGCGCGCCGGGATTCCTGACGCTCTGGTCGAAGGCGAAGGGGAATGCGCGCGCCGAGGTGATCGGCGTCAGCGGCATGTCGACGACCGCGCTGGTCCTCAACACCACCAACCCTGAGGTCAAATCGCTGAAGGATTTTTCGCCAAAGGACCGCATCGCCATGCCCGGCATCAAGACCTCGCTGGCAGCCGTCGTCTTGCAAATGGCTGCCGCGAAGGAGTTCGGTCCGGAAAACTACGCCAAGCTCGATCCGCTTACCGTCGGCATCCCGCATCCCGAGGCATACGCGGCGCTCACCTCCGGCAAGACGGAGATCGACGCGCATTTTGCCTCGCCGCCTTATGCCAATCTCGAGCTGCAGAATGCGCGCGTCCACACGGTCGTCAATTCCGTGCAGCTGTTCGGCAATATCACGCTCGACGTGGTGTTCGCGCCGAAGCGGTTCGCCGACGCCAACCCGAAGACGATCGCAGCCTTTCTGGCTGCTTTCGACGAAGCCTGCGCCTTCATCGCCAACGATCGGAAGGGCGCCGCTGAAATCTTCGTGCGGTCATTGAAGACCAAGATGAGCGTCGATGAGGCGCTGCCAATGGTTCAGGACCGCGACACTCAGTTCTCATCGACGCCGAACGGCGTCACCACGTTTGCGAACTTCCTGGCGAGCATCGGGGCCATGAAGCAGAAGCCCGCGGCCTGGACCGATCTTTTCGTGCCGCAATTGCACGGGCGCAACGGGAGCTAGCGGGGATTTTGTGACATTCGCCGAGCTGAGGCCACGCGATAGCCCAAGACGATAGCCCAAGACGGCCGGTCATGCGGGACGACCCTTAAGCTTGCCGATATTTAATGCTCCGCACGGTCGATCGGCTATAGTGGAGAAGCCCTTGTAAACACTAGGTTCAGGTTCAGAATCGCTAAGCTGACGGGGTTGGCTGCGGCCGGAGACTGAATGGGACGCGTGCTGCGATCGCTGCTGATCATGGCGGGGCTGGCCGGCCTCGCCGTTCTGCTGTCGCCCATCGTCCTGCCGACGCGCCCGCCTGAGACGCCACAATTCGGCGGACGGGCGGCCCGTGGCGGCGGCGGGGCTGGCGGAAGCGGGCCGCCGATTTCCGTGCTCGCGACGGCCGCGAAAGTCGCCGACGTTCCCGTCTACATCGACGCCATCGGCACCGTGCGCGCGTTGAATACCGTCACTGTCAATGCGCAGGTCGATGGTCAGATCACCGAGATCAATTTCAAGGAAGGTCAGGACGTCAAGAAGGGCGACGTTCTCGCCCGCATCGATCCGACGTTGTA
>JAFASC010000110.1 GCA_019244955.1 Methylobacteriaceae bacterium
GAACTCGGCGAACAGGTCGACCGCGACATGCTTGCCGGCGACATGCGGCTCACAATGGGCGGCGAGCCGACATTTGTGTCGGTTGACGATTTCGACTCGGCGGAATGGAATACCGCCGCCGTCGGCCCGACGAAACGCGAGCGCGCCGACGAACTGATCCGCCGTTTGCGCGATCGGTTCGCGCCGGGCGGCTTGCTGCACTTCGGTCAAGGCAAATGGTATCCCGGTGAAAGCCTGCCGCGCTGGGCCTTCGCTTTGTATTGGCGCCGCGATGGCAAGCCGCTCTGGCAGAACCCCGATCTGATCGCGCGCGAAACCAAGGTCGAGGTCGCGAAAGGCGGCGAGAGCACGGAAGCGGCCGAACGCTTCGCCGGCAATATCGCGCGCCAGCTCGGGATCGATCCGGAGTTTGTGACGCCCGCATTCGAAGATTCGACCAAATGGATCACGGAGGAAGGCAAGCTTCCCGGCAATGTCGATCCGCTCGATCCGAAGCTCGAGGACGCCGAAACGCGTGCGCGCATGGTGCGCACCTTCGAGCGCGGCCTGACGAGCCCACGCGGTTACGTTTTGCCGGTGCAGCGCTGGAACGCCGAAGCCGAGCGCAAATGGCAGAGCGAGAAGTGGCAGTTCCGCCGTGGCCAGCTGTTCCTCGTGCCCGGCGACGCGCCGGTCGGCTACCGCCTGCCGCTATCGTCGCTGCCTTATGTGCAGCCGGAATCGTATCCCTACGTCGTCGAGCAGGACCCGCTGGAAGAGCGCGGTCCGTTGTCCGAGCCCGACGGCCGGCAAGCGGCACAGGCGAGCGTCGGAGCGAGTGCGCCGGAAGCGGGGCGCCAGGACATTATCGAGCAGCAGGCGGTCGAAGGCGCCGTGCGCACTGCGCTTTCCGTCGAGATGCGCGACGGCAAAGTCTGCGTGTTCATGCCGCCGGTCGGGAAACTTGAAGACTATCTCGATCTTTTGGGCGCCGTCGAAGCCGCGGCACGGGAGAACAACGCGCCAATTCACGTCGAAGGCTATGCGCCGCCTTACGATCCGCGCCTCAACGTCATCAAGGTGACGCCCGATCCCGGCGTGATCGAAGTCAACGTGCATCCGGCAACGTCGTGGCGCGATTGCGTCGATATCACGCGCGGCATCTACGAAGAAGCGCGGCAGACGCGGCTCGGCGCCGACAAATTCATGATCGATGGGCGTCATACCGGGACCGGCGGCGGCAATCATGTCGTCGTCGGCGGCGCGACGCCGGCGGACTCGCCGTTTCTGCGCCGACCCGATTTGTTGAAAAGCGTTGTGCTCTATTGGCAGCGTCATCCCTCGCTGTCGTACCTTTTCTCCGGCCTGTTCATCGGCCCGACCAGTCAGGCGCCGCGCATTGACGAGGCGCGCCACGAAGGCTTGTACGAACTGGAAATCGCGCTCGCCAATGTGCCAAAACCCGGCGCGGGCCATGTGCCGCTGTGGCTGGTCGACCGGCTCTTCCGCAATCTGCTCGTCGACGTGACCGGTAACACGCATCGCTCGGAAATCTGCATCGACAAGCTCTATTCGCCCGACAGTCCGACCGGCCGCTTAGGTCTTGTCGAATTCCGCTCGTTCGAAATGCCGCCGGATTGTCGCATGAGTCTCGCCCAGCAATTGCTCGTGCGCGCGCTGCTCGCCTGGTTCTGGCGCGAGCCGCAGGAGGGCACGCTCGTGCGCTGGGGGACGGCGCTGCACGATCGCTTCATGCTGCCGCATTTTGTCTGGGAAGACTTTTTGGGCGTGCTTAGCGATCTTCGGGAGGCGGGCTACGACTTCGACCCGGTCTGGTTCGAAGCGCAACGCGAATTCCGCTTTCCGTTCTGTGGCGCGGTCGAGCATGGGGGTGTGAAACTCGAAATCCGCCAAGCGCTCGAGCCCTGGCACGTCCTCGGCGAACAAGGCGTCGCCGGCGGCACGGTGCGCTTCGTCGATTCCTCAATCGAGCGCCTGCAGGTGAAAGCGCAGGGTTACGTGCCGAACCGCCACATCATCACCTGCAATGGACGCCGCGTGCCGCTTGGTCCAGCCGGAACGACCGGCGTCGGCATCGGCGGTGTGCGGTTCAAGGCGTGGAAGCCGGCGTCGGGCCTTCACCCGACAATTCCCGTCCACGCGCCGCTGACATTTGACGTGATCGACACCTGGACCGGCCGCTCGCTTGGCGGCTGCGTCTATCATGTGGCCCATCCCGGGGGGCGGAATTACGATACTTTCCCTGTGAATTCATATGAGGCGGAAGCCCGTCGCCTCGCGCGCTTCCAGGATCACGGACATACTCCAGGACTCGTGAGTCTGCCGGCTGAAGAGCGGCCCGGCGAGTTCCCACTGACCCTCGATTTGCGTCGGCCGCCAAACCTATGACGATCAGCATGCAGTCGCCGCGCCGCAAGCGCTCAGCCGAGTCGGCGCCCCCGCGACTAACATTCGATACTTACCTGCCGCTTGCCGATATTGCCGATGAGCTTCTGGGCCGCGACGGACATGCGCGTCCCCATTGGACGCGCTTCTTTGAAGCATTGGAAGGGCTGGCGCCGGGCGAACTTGAACGCGGTTTTGCCGCCGCCGACCGACACATCCGCGACATGGGCGTCTCGTACCGCGCCTACGGCGAAAAGAACGACCGGCCATGGCCTTTAAGCTATCTGCCCGTCCTCATTCCCGAAAATGAGTGGCGTACGATCGAGGCCGGTGTTCGCCAGCGTGCCGAACTCCTCGAACAGGTTCTCGCCGACATATACGGCGAGGGGCAATTAGTACGCGACGGCGCGCTTCCCGCAGCGGCGATCACCGGCAGCCCCGATTATTTGCGTCCCCTCGTCGGCGTGAACCCGCCAGGCGGGCGCTTCCTCAATTTGTATGCTGCCGATCTTGGCCGCGGGCCTGATGGGCGATGGTGGGTGCTCTCCGATCGCAGCCAGGCTCCCTCCGGGATGGGCTATGCGCTTGAGAACCGCCTCGTCTCTTCGCGGGCCTTTCCGGAACTTTATCGTCAGATGAATGTCGAGCGCCTCGCGCCATTCTTCCGCGAGTTCAAGGATGGTCTAACGGCGAGCGCCGAACGCAGCGAACCGCGGATTTGCCTGCTCACGCCGGGTCCTTTCAGCGAAACCTACTTCGAGCAAGCGCATCTTGCGCGCTATCTCGGCTTTCTTCTTGTGGAAGGCGCAGATCTCGTCGTGCGCGACGGACTTGCGCATGTACGCACGATCGCCGGCTTGAAGCGGGCCGACGTAATTTGGCGTCGCATCGACGCGGATTTCGCCGATCCGCTCGAACTCAACGCTACTTCACGTCTTGGGGCATCCGGTTTGGTCGATGCAATCCGTGGCGGCAAAGTGGTAGTCGCGAATGCGCTCGGTTCGGGCGTGGTGGAATCGCCGGCGCTGATGAGCTTCCTGCCGCAGCTCTCGCGCCGTTTGATGGACACCGAGCTGACGCTACCCAACATCGCGACGTGGTGGTGTGGTCAATCGCGCGAACGGCGCGACGTGCTGGAGCGACTCGATCAACTGACGATCGCGGGTGCGTTCGGCCGCGGCGTTCCCGGCTTTTCCGTGACGCAGCCGGTCATCGCCGGCGAAGTAGACGCCGAAGCAAAGCCGCGTCTCATCCGGTTGATCGAGGAACGCGGCATCGACTTCGTCGGACAGGAACTGGTGAAGCTCTCGACCACGCCGGTGTTTGAGAATGGCACGCTGGTGCCGCGACCCTTCGTCCTGCGCGTCTACGCGACCGTGGGTGCCGACGGCAATTGGCAGGTGATGATGGGCGGCTTTTGCCGCATCTCGGACCGGCTCGATGCGCGGGCGGTCTCGATGGGTGAAGGCGTGCAATCCGCCGACGTGTGGGTTCTCGCGGACAAGCCGGTCGACAAGTTCACACTTCTGCCGGCGCCGGACAAAATCGCGATCCGGCGCACGTATGGCGTTTTGCCAAGCCGTGCCGCCGACAATCTGTTCTGGCTTGGCCGGTATCTTGAACGATGCGAAGCGACGCTGCGGATTGCGCGCTGTCTTGCCTCGCGGCTGATCGACGCCGACGCGATGCGCGGCGATGTCGCGGGGACGGTGACGCGGCTTGAACGCATGCTCGCGGCCTGGGGCGCGCAGCCGGTCAAAGCCGTCGGCAAGAATTCGCGCGGCTTCCTGCTTGGCGCGGTCACCGATGACAGCGACGAATGTTACGGCTCGGCACTCTCGCTTGCAAATGAGGCAGTGCGAACCGCCTCCAGCATTCGTGAGCGTTTGTCGTCCGATATGTGGCGACTCATCGGGACGGCGCAGGCGCGGCTCGCGCACGTCGACAGCGACTCGCATGAAATCGATGTCGAACAACGTCTCGAACGCACATTGCAAATCCTCGACGCGATCGCCGGGCTGGCGAAGGAGAACATGAACCGGCTCGCCGGGTGGCATTTCCTCGATCTTGGCAAACGCATCGAGCGCGGCGTCAATACGTTCCGTTTCGCCCGGAATTTCGCCTTGCATGGCGCGACAGCCGACGACCTCGAAGTCGCGCTCGATCTTATCGACTCGCAGATTACCTACCGGACGCGCTACACCGGCGGCGTCGCGCCAGCGCCCGTGCGCGACATGGCGCTGCTCGATCCCTTCAATCCGCGTTCGGCGGCGTTCCAGATCAAGCTGATCGACGAGCATTTGTCGACGCTGCCGGTGATCGACGATAACGGCATCTTGGAGCAGCCACGAAAGCTCGCGGTGAAACTCGCGTCGGATATCGCGGTGATCGATGCGATGACGCTCGATGGAAGGCAAATCCTCGGCTTTGAGAATAATCTGATGGGTCTCGCGAACGCGATCGCGGCCCGCTATTTCCTGCAAGGGCCGAACGCGCCGCGCGCAACGCGCCAGATCGGCTTGGCGTAAGCTTCGTTTAAGGCGCGGGCAGCGCGCGGTTCAGTGCCTCAAGCCGAGCAGGCGGGCGCGGCTCTCCACGCAATTGGCGGCGGCGGTCGCGAATCGCGAGGCGCGCCTGTTCAAGCGCCAGCGACAACGTGCTGATCTGTGGGCCCGCCGCATTGTTCAGCGAATGATGGGCCAAGGCGGAAACCAGAATCTCGTCGGTCTCGCGTTCGAGCCCATCGAGCTCCTCCAGGCTTTCCGCCGAGCGCGCGGCTTTCAAAATCGCAAGCAGTCGCGCCATCATGTTCTCGACTTCGGCAGCGCCGTCGGTCTTCAGCCGGCTCGCCAATGCCGCCGCCGCCGAGCCGACCACGCTCAACAGCATGGCGCCGATATAAATGAAGTCGCTGTATTTCTCAAAAAATGTCTGCTCCTCGCCGTCGATATAGGCGGCGGTGCCCGGGTGCGTCGGCAATGCGGCGCCCTTGTCAGTCGATGGCGCCTCGATGCGGCTTGCCAGCGGTTCCTTCTGCGCTATCGACAGCCGGTCGGCAAAAAGCGAGCGGGTGATGTCGCTCGCAATGCTGTCTTTGAGGGTGCTGCGCGCGACGAGTCGTACCGTGACGGCCAATGTCTCGAAGTTGGCGGCAGGCTTCGGCGGATCGCCGCCGAAGGCGCCACGCACCACTTCCAGCGACTCTACGCTCGGCGTGCGTTGCGCGATCGCGCGCGCTTCCGTAACCGGCAGAAATACAGGCGCTCCTTTGCCGGCTTGGGTGACTGCGGTGACAATGTCATTCATGCGCGCCTCGCCGGTAATGCCTACTGCCATGATGGCATCGACGCGCTTTTGCTCGACCGCGGTGTAGACCTCGAATCCGCGCAAGTTCACCGGCTCGACCATGTCGGGACCGATGTCGTACTGCGCCAGGATGGTTTCGAGCAGATGCAGATTGCCGGTGCCGCTTGCCGTACCTTTGACGATCCCGATCTTGTGGCCGCGTAAGTCAGTGATCCGCGTAATCGGCGATCCCGCCGGCACCATGAGAACGACGGCGTTGCGATGCAGGATCACCAGCGTCTGGCCGCTCGGCGGCATGGCGATATCGCTGCGCACGACGGCGAGATCGGCCTCCCCGTCTTCCAGCGCGGCGGAGCTGGCAGCCGCGTCGTTCACCGGATCGAGCTTGAAGCGGATCGACTCGCGTTCCTTGCCGAACACGTGCTGGATGGCCGTCATCAGCCGAAAATCGTCAGTGTCGCGCGTCACCGCGACCTTCAGGCTTGTCGGCCGCTCCCAGAAATAGCCGCCAAGGGCAACGATAGCCGCCGTCGCAAGGCAGCCGGCAATCGCGATCAGCACTGTACGCCGCATGCGGCCTCGTGGGATCGAGGCGGGACGATCCGCCGGGGACTCCCGATGCCCGAACTTAAAGGCGAGAAGTAGGCTAAGGCCTCCACCCTTCAAGCTCGCGGCAGGAAGCATGGACTGGGCAGCGCTTGCCTTCTAAGGAACGGACCCAACGTCCCCCGAAGGAGCCGAAATGAACATTGCTTCGCGTGACCGTGGCCTGACCTTTCCTTTTCCGGAGCCCCCCGCGCCGGGAGAGATGATCGAGGTTGCGGCCGGCGTGCTCTGGGCACGCGTCGCGCTGCCGTTCCGACTCGATCACGTGAACATCTTCTTCATCGAGGACGGGGAGGGCTGGGCAGTCCTCGACACCGGCATCAACAACGAGGCGACGCGCGCGGCCTGGGAGACCCTTGTCGCGGGCCTTCGCGGGCGGCCCCTGACCCGACTGATCGTCACGCACTTCCATCCCGATCATATTGGCCTTGCCGGCTGGCTCGCCGAGCGTTTCGACCTGCCACTGTTCACCAGCCAGACCGCCTATCTCGGTTGCTGGAACATTTCGCTGTCGCCCGGCGCGCTCGATGCCGAGCCCTACCGTCTCTTCTATGAGCGCAACGGCCTGGATGGTGAGACCACCAGAATCGTCAGCACCCAGGGCCACGGCTATTTGCGCATGGTCGCGCCACTGCCGCCGACTTTCACCCGAGTAGTCGCCGGCGATCGCTTAAAAATCGGCGGGCGTGTGTTCTCCGTCTTTTCAGGCGACGGCCACGCGCCGGAGCAGATCATGCTGTATTGCGCCGAGGAGCGGCTGTTCCTCGCTGCCGATCAGGTGCTGGCAAAGATCTCGCCGAACGTGAGCGTATGGGCCGTCGATCCGTACGGCGACCCCCTCGGGCTGTTCTTACGCTCGCTGAAGAATTTGCAGATGAACGTGCCCAACGACGTGCTCGTCCTGCCGGGGCATCAACTACCGTTCTACGGCTTGCATCAGCGCGCAAGCGAGCTCATCGCCCATCACGACGAGCGCTGCGCGATGATCGCCGCCGCTTGTGCGAAGGGGCCGAAGACCGCCGCCGACCTAGTGCCGGTGATCTTTCATCGCGCGCTCGATCCGCACCAGATGAGCTTCGCCTTCAGCGAGGTGCTCTCGCATGTAAATTACATGGTGCGCCAAGGCGATCTTGTGTGGGTGCGGGAGGGCGACGGGATCGATCGGGTGGCGGTGAATTAGATCGCGATACCTCACCCTCGCGAGAGTTTCCTCGCCCGCTTCCCCAGCGTCCGCAGCCGCAGCGCATTCAGCTTGATGAACCCGGCCGCGTCGCGCTGGTCGTAGGCGACCGCGCCCTCCTCAAACGTGACGAGGTCCTGGTCGTATAACGAATAGGGACTCTCGCGCCCGACTACCCAGGCTGACCCCTTGTACAATTTCAGCCGCACACGGCCCGTGACGAATTCCTGGCTCGTGTCGATCAACGCCTGCAACATCTCGCGCTCGGGCGAGAACCAAAAACCATTGTAGATGAGCTCGGCATAGCGCGGCATCATCTCGTCCTTCAGATGCGCGGCGCCGCGATCAAGCGTGATCTGCTCGATACCGCGATGCGCGGCGAGCAGGATCGTGCCGCCCGGCGTCTCGTACATGCCGCGCGACTTCATGCCGACGAAGCGGTTCTCGACGAGATCCAGCCGGCCGATCCCATGCGTGCGCCCGACATGGTTGAGTTTCGTGAGCAGCGATGCCGGCGAGAGTTTCTTGCCATCGACCCCAATTGCATCGCCGTGCTCGAAGTCCACTGTGATATACTGCGGCTGATCCGGCGCCTTGTCCGGATCGTCGGTGCGCGAATAGACATAATCCGGCACTTCCTCTGCCGGGTCCTCCAGCACTTTGCCCTCCGAGGAGACGTGCAGAAGGTTCGCGTCGGTCGAGAACGGCGCTTCCCCGCGCTTGTCCTTGGCGATCGGAATCTGATGTTTTTCGGCGTAGTCGATCAGCGCGGCGCGTGAAGAAAAATCCCATTCGCGCCAGGGCGCGATGACCTTGATGTCGGGATCGAGCGCGTAGTAGCCGAGCTCGAAGCGAACTTGGTCATTGCCCTTGCCGGTCGCGCCATGCGACACCGCGTCGGCGCCGACCTTGTGCGCGATCTCGATCTGCTTCTTCGAGATCAGCGGCCGCGCGATCGACGTGCCGAGCAGATATTGTCCCTCATAAAGCGCGTTGGCGCGGAACATCGGGAAGACGTAGTCGCGCACGAATTCTTCGCGCAGGTCTTCGATGAAGATGTGCTCGGGTTTGATGCCGAGCATCAACGCCTTCTGCCGCGCCGGCTCGAGTTCCTCCCCCTGGCCGAGATCGGCGGTGAAGGTGACGACTTCGCACGCGTACGTTTCCTGCAGCCATTTCAGGATGATCGACGTGTCGAGTCCGCCGGAATAGGCGAGCACGACGCGCTTGATGTCTTTGTCTTTGGTGGGCATCCGGGGTTCCGAGCAAAAGCGGCGCGACTATAGGGAGGGAGCTTGGCGGTGCAAGCTCATCCTGGCGTGCGGATGCGCATCGCTATCGCCATGGCTAGCACCAGGGCCCAGTTCAGCAGCGCGCCGAAGGCCACGTCGGAGAGGTAGTGGCCGCCATAGGCGATGCGCTCCACGCCCACGACCATGGTGAACAGAAGCGATGCGCCGACGACCGTGGCGCGCCATTGCGGCGGGGTCAGCAGCGCCGGCGCGAGGCTCCAGGCCGCGCTCGACGTCTCGCCTGAGACGAAGGAGCAATCCGTCACGCACTCGCCATCGAAGTGGCCGAACGGGCGGAACTGCCATTGGCCGCCGAATTCCTGCGTTTGGAACGGGCGCGGCCGATGCGAATGCTCCTTGATGAGAACATTGACGAGGAGGCCCGGCCCGAGCGCCAGGGTGATCGCCAGGAACGCCAGATTGCGGCCGCTCGGCACGAGGCGTTTGCGCGCATAGAGCCGCGCGCTGATGTAGGCGAGCACGAACATGCCGAAGACCGCGTAGGAAGCGAGGCGCAGGACTGCGCGCAGCGTTTGGCCGAAGAGCGTGGTGCCGTAAAACGCGTGACGCTCGCCATAAAAACCCTGCGTCACCGCAAGATCGAGCTGCGGAAACGCGAGAAACACGCCGGCCGCGATAACTGCGATGACACAGCAGAGGATTAGGGCGGCGGGGAGAAATCGAATCGCCATTCGCTTTGCTCTCACGCGAGAGCAAAGTTCGCCATTGATTTCATGGGTGAACATCATCGCCGGGCCAAGGACGCCGGCTTAAGCCGGTGCCGCCCGCCGAAGGCGATCGCGCCGCAGGCAAGTTTACGCAGCCTGCGTACACTTGACTGCGTGCGATGCTTGACTGGAGATCGCTGCCCGGCACACTCCCCGCCGGATGCCGCAGATCGACTTCTGGTACGAGTTCGCCAGCACCTATTCCTACCCGGCCGCGATGCGCATCGAGGCGGCGGCGAAAGCCCGCGGCGTCGAGGTGCGGTGGCGGCCATTCCTCTTGGGCCCGATCTTCTTCGATCAGGGCTGGCGCGATTCGCCCTTCAACATCTATCCCGCCAAGGGGCGCTACATGTGGCGCGACCTCGAGCGCATCTGCGCGGCGCTTGACCTGCCCTTCGCCCGGCCGGACCCTTTCCCACAGAACGGCCTGACCGCGGCACGGCTCGCCCTCGCGCTCGACGAGGCGCGGCGCCCCGCCTTCACCCGCGCCGTCTACGCCGCGCAATTCGGCGAGCGCCGGCAGATCGCGGAGCAGGAGACGCTGGCGGCGATCCTCGCGGCGCTTCAGCTCGATCCCGACGCGCATTTCGCCCGCGCCTCTTCTGACGACATAAAGGCGCGCCTGAAAGAACAAACCGACGAAGCCAAGCGCGTCGGGATTTTCGGCGCGCCCGCTTTCGTCGCCGCGGGCGGGGAGCTGTTTTGGGGCAACGACCGCCTCGAGGCGGCGCTGGACTGGGCGGCCAAGCGGGGGTAGCGCTCACCGCGTGCCCCTCTCGTCAGAAGAAATCGAGCGCTACGCCCGTCATATCGTCCTGCACGGCATCGGCGGCCCCGGCCAGCAGAAGCTCAAAGCGGCTCGCGTGCTGGTCATCGGCGCGGGCGGCCTCGGTTCGCCCCTGATCCAATACTTGGCTGCCGCCGGGATCGGCGAGATCGGCGTCGTCGACGACGATGCGGTCTCGTTATCGAACCTGCAGCGCCAGGTGCTGCATGGGACGCCTGACATCGGTCGGCCGAAGGTGGACAGCGCGGCGGACGCCATTGCGCGGCTGAATCCGCATGTGAAGGTGAGCGCGTTTCCGCTGCGGCTCGCGCCTGACAACGCGCGCGCGCTCGTGCGTGGCTGGCACGTCGTCGCCGACGGCTCCGACAATTTTGCCACCCGCTATGCCGTTTCGGACGCCTGCTTTCACGAGCGCGTGGCGCTGGTCACCGGGGCCCTCGGCCAGTTCGACGCCTCGCTGACGACGCTGCGCCCGTTCGGGGAGGCCCCGAGCGGCGAGCCAAACCCGACCTATCGCTGCCTCTTTCCCGAGCCGCCGCCGGAGGGCGCAGTGCCGACCTGCGCGGAGGCGGGCGTCCTTGGAGCGCTGACCGGCATCGTCGGCTCGATGATGGCGCTCGAAGTCATCCGCGAGATCGTGCCATTCGGCCGCGGCCTCGTCGGCCGGCTCCTGCTCATCGACGCCAACGATATGCGCTTCGAGACGCTCGCCTACCGATGGGATCCGGACAATCCGCTGAGCGGCCGCGCCGCCGCGGAAGCGGTCGCAGGCTGACGCGCTTGCCTTGCTTTCGCCGGGTCCTTGCGCCATAAGCACCGCGGTCTTCGGCAGCGCCGAAAGGCTTACGGATGCGGGTGTAGCTCAGGGGTAGAGCACAACCTTGCCAAGGTTGGGGTCGAGGGTTCGAATCCCTTCGCCCGCTCCAAAAAAAAAATTTCAATACAAGAAAGCCTCTTCCGAGGCTCTGTGAACGCCGGGTTCGCCTCCTTGACCATGACGAGGACATCGGCATTTCCGCACCGCTCACGGATTTTGCGGCGGCTCTTTCTCGCCTACTTCTTCTTCGAACTCCCATCGAACCTGTTTTTCGAAAGGTTCAGCGCCGGGCATGATCCTCGTCATGCTGCTCAAGCACGATGCCCGGCTGGAATACGCGAGGCAGCCGAGGAGCGGGCGTGATCGCGATGTCGGCGGTAACCGCCTACCCAGGTCAAGCGCAGGAATTTCTTTACGCGGCGCGCGTCAAGTGTGGCACTTAATCCCGTAAATCCCTTGCGCGACATGGGCTCTGGTTCAGGGCCGAAAAATAGCGGCAATGACTGTTCGGCGGCGGCAAATCGAGGAGGCCGACCTCGGCGCGATCGCCGAGCTGCTGGCGCGTGGGTTTCGCCTGCGGCCCAGGAGCTATTGGCAGCGCGGCCTCGCTCGGATGAGGGCGCGCTCCGTTCCGGTCGACTACCCCCGTTACGGCCTGCTGCTGGAAAGCGACGGCCGGATCGTCGGGGCCATCCTGACGATCTATTCGAGCGTTCCGGTCGAGGCCGGATGCGCGCTGCGCTGCAATCTGTCGAGCTGGTATCTCGAGCCTGAATTCCGTTCCTATGCGCCGCTGCTCGCATCGTTTCGCGACCCGGCGGCGACCTACGTAAACATCTCGCCAGCGCCGAATACCTGGAGCACGATCGAGGCGCAGGGGTTTCGCTGCATTCGCCAGGGCTGGTTTCTAAGCTTCCCGGCGCTCAGCCGCGGCAATGCAGCGGCGCGCATCCTGCCGCTCTCCGGCGCGCCGCGTGACCTGCCCGAGCGCACCCTACTTGAAGAGCACTCTGCATTGGGCTGCACCGTCCTGGTTATCGAAAGCGCCGGCGAGCATTTCCCGTTTGTGTTTGCACCGCGCCCGCTTCTGCACCGCACCATACCGGGCATTAAGCTCGCTTATTGCCGGGATTTTTCGCATTACATCAGATTTGCCGGCGCGATCGGCCGCTATCTCCTGTCGCGCGGGATGCCGGCGGTCGTTCTCGACAACGACCCGCGTGCGCGAGAACTGACGGGTTTTCCGATCGAAAGGAAGCGGCGCTATTACGTCCGCGGACCGCACCCGCCCCGCAGCGGCGATCTCGCTTACACGGAAACGATCTTTTTTGGCAGTTGAACTAAGCGAGCCAGCCGAACATCACGCCGATGAGCAGAACCACGCCGATGAAGGCGCGATAGACCACAAACGGCCAAGCGGAGAAATTTTCTAGAATCCGCAACAGGCCCCAGATCGCGGCAAAGGCGGAGAGAGAGGCGACGACAAGCCCGACCGCGAGCACCGACCAGCCATGCGAATCGAGATGGATTTTGTAGAGTTCGTAGAGTTCTTTCAGGCCGGCCGCGGCAATCGCCGGCAGGCCGAGCAGAAACGAGAAGCGCGCAGCATCGGTGCGCCTGAGATCGAGGAACAAAGCGGCAGTGAGGGTCGAGCCGGAGCGTGAAATGCCGGGGATCAGCGCGCCCGCCTGCGCGATACCGACGATCAGTGCGTCCTTGAGGGTCACATGATCGAAGGTGCGCGAGTGATTGCAATAGACTTCGGCGATGGCGAGCAGCGCCGCCATGATGATGCAGGAGAGCCCGATGACGGTGAGGCTGCGCAAAGGCGAGCCGCATGTATTGAGCACCGGCGAAAGCAAAATACCCGCGATGACGATCGGAATCGTCGCGAGCACGATCCAGACCGCGAAACGAAAATCCCACGAGCGGAAATTGCGTCGTCGGATGGAGTAGATCGAGCCGAAGATGAGGCCGCGCACGTCCTGCCAGAAATAGCTGACGACCGCGGCGAGCGCCGCAAGCTGCATCGCGGCAGAAAAGGCTGAACCCGGATCTTGCCACCCGAGCAGCGCTGGCACGATGCGCATATGCGCGGTCGAGGAAATCGGCATGAGCTCGGTGATGCCCTGCACCACACCGAGCACCGCGACCTTGGCATAGCCTAGGGCGACGAAGCCGGTGTCGAATTGATTGGTGCAGGCGCCGGCCATGTCGGTTCCGAGGTGCGAATCAGCGGGCGTATATTGGACCGTGCGCCTTCTGGCGCGCAGCAAGAAATGCGGAGCGCAGCTCCGCGGTCCAGCTCAAATCCCCAGCGCTTCCTTCAATTCGCGCAATTGATCGAGCTTTTCGTTCGCGAGCCGCTTCTGCTCGTCAGTCGTCGCATCGGCGACGTCCTCTTCCGCGTCCTTGATTTGCGCGGCGACGGCGGCGGCATCGAATTCGTCGACCGGCATCGCCAGCTCGGCAAGGATGGTCAGCCCGCTTGGCGCGACGTCGGCGAAGCCGCCGCGGACGAACAACCGCTGCTTCTGTGTCGCGGTCTCGTCGACCTCCACGATGCCCGGTTTGAGCCGCGTCATCAAAGGCGCGTGGTCCTTGAGCACGGTGAACTGGCCCTCAGTGCCGGGCACGATCACAGCCTCGACCTCGCCGGAGAACATGAGCCGCTCCGGCGAGACCAGCTCGAAATGGAACGGATCAGGCATCAAGCCGCCTCGGCGGCGAGTTTTTGCGCCTTCTCCACCGCCTCCTCGATCGTGCCGACCATGTAGAAGGCGGCTTCCGGCAGGTGGTCGTACTTGCCCTCGACGAGGCCTTTGAAACCCTTGATCGTGTCGGCGATGGCGACGAGCTTGCCTGGCGAGCCGGTGAACACTTCCGCCACGTGGAAGGGCTGCGACAGGAAGCGCTCGATTTTTCTGGCGCGCGCCACCGTGAGCTTGTCCTCTTCCGAGAGCTCGTCCATGCCAAGAATGGCGATGATGTCCTGCAGCGACTTGTAGCGCTGCAGCGTCGACTGGACGCGGCGCGCGACATCGTAATGCTCTTCGCCGACGACGGCCGCGGAGAGCATGCGCGAGGTCGAATCGAGCGGGTCGACGGCGGGGTAGATGCCCTTTTCGGCGATCGAGCGCGATAGCACGGTCGTCGCATCGAGATGCGCGAACGATGTTGCGGGCGCCGGGTCGGTCAAGTCGTCGGCCGGGACATAGATCGCCTGCACCGAGGTGATCGAGCCTTTGGTGGTAGTAGTAATGCGCTCCTGCAAAGCGCCCATGTCGGTTGCGAGCGTCGGCTGATAACCCACCGCCGAGGGGATGCGGCCCAAAAGCGCTGACACTTCCGAGCCGGCTTGCGTGAAGCGGAAAATATTGTCGACGAAGAACAGCACGTCCTGGCCCTTGTCGCGGAAGTACTCGGCAACCGTCAGGCCGGTGAGGCCGACGCGAGCGCGCGCGCCGGGCGGCTCGTTCATCTGCCCATAGACCAGCGCGCATTTCGAGCCGACGGCCGAGCCGCCATGCTCCTTCGGATCGACATTCACCTTCGACTCGATCATCTCGTGATAGAGATCGTTGCCTTCGCGCGTGCGCTCGCCGACACCGGCGAACACGGAATAACCGCCGTGGGCTTTGGCCACGTTGTTGATCAGCTCCATGATCAGCACGGTCTTGCCGACGCCGGCGCCGCCGAACAGGCCGATCTTGCCGCCCTTCGCATAAGGCGCGAGCAGGTCGACGACCTTGATGCCGGTTTCGAGAATCTGCGCTTCGGTCGCCTGCTCGGCATAGGACGGCGCGGGCGCATGAATCGGGCGCAGCGCTTCGCCGTTCACGGGGCCCGCCTCGTCAACGGGCTCGCCGATGACGTTGATGATGCGCCCGAGCGTCGCGTCGCCCACGGGGACGGAGATTGGCGCGCCGGTGTCGGTTACTTCCTGGCCACGCACGAGGCCTTCGGAAATATCCATGGAGATACAGCGCACAGAAGATTCGCCGAGATGCTGCGCGACTTCGAGGACGAGGCGGTTGCCGCCATTCGTCGTCTCGAGCGCATTCAAAATTTCCGGCAGATGCTCATCGAACTTGACGTCGACGACGGCGCCGATCACCTGTGTAATCCGCCCGGTGGGCCTGTTGCTCATATCCGACGGCCCGCGGGTCGGATCGGTCATGGTGAGTTCAGCCATAGCTACCTCGGTGTTTGCTCGACGCATTGAGTGGAATTAGAGCGCTTCCGCGCCCGAGATGATTTCGATCAATTCCTTGGTGATCATCGCCTGGCGTGTTCGATTGTAGAGCATCGTCTGCTTGCGGATCATCTCGCCGGCGTTTCGCGTCGCATTGTCCATGGCGCTCATCTGCGCGCCGTAGAAGGACGCCATGTTTTCGAGCAGCGCGCGGAACACCTGCACGGAAATGTTGCGCGGCAGCAGGGCCGTGAGAATGTCCTCCTCGTCCGGCTCGTAATCGTAATAGACGCGGTCCTCGGCGGGCGTGCCCGTCGAGCCCGCGACTTGCGCCGGAATGAGCTGCTGTGCCGTCGGAATTTGCGCGACGATCGATCTGAAGCGCGCGAAGTAAAGCGTGCAGACGTCGAATTCGCCGGCATCATAGAGCGCGATGATGCGCCGGCCGATCTCATTGGCGTTGTCGAAGCCGATATTGCGCACGCCGCGCAGATCGGTGCGCTCGATGATCTGGCGCTCGAATTGGCGTCGCAAAAGATCGTAGCCCTTTTTTCCGACGCAGAAGAATTTGACCGTCTTGCCCTGACCCATCAGCGTCAGCGCGTGCTCGCGCGCGAGCCGAACGATCGATGTGTTGAAGGCGCCGGAGAGACCACGCTCGCCCGTGCAGACGACCAGCAGATGCACGTCATCGCGGCCGGTACCGCCGAGCAGCGCCGGCGCGGGCGCGCCAGGGCTGATGCTCGCCGCGAGATTGGCCAGCACCTTCTCCATGCGCTCGGCATAAGGACGCGCCGCTTCCGCCGCCTGTTGCGCGCGGCGCAAGCGTGCCGTGGCGACCATCTGCATCGCTTTGGTGATTTTCTGCGTCGCCTTCACCGAGGCGATGCGATTGCGCAGGTCTTTTAAGCTCGGCATTCCATCAGCCTCTGGCCGTCAGGGGCGGGGGGCCGCCCACCGCGCTCGATCAGGCGTGCGCCTTGGTGAAATTGGCGGCGAATTGCTCGACGACGTTCTTCAGCTTGCCTGCGGTCTCGTCGGTGAGATCACGCGAGGTGCGGATCGCATCGAGAATGTCAGCATGTTGCGTGCGCAGCAAGGCGAGCAGGCCGTCCTCGAACGGGCGCACTTGATTGACCGGCAGGGGATCGAGATAGCCGTTGACGCCGGCATAGATGACCGCGACCTGTTCTTCCATTTTCAAGGGCGAGAATTGCGGCTGTTTCAGAAGCTCCGTCAGCCGCGCGCCACGATTCAACAAACGCTGCGTTACGGCGTCGAGGTCGGAACCGAACTGCGCGAAGGCCGCCATCTCGCGGTATTGCGCGAGCTCGCCCTTGATGCGGCCGGCTACCTTTTTTGTCGCTTTCGTCTGGGCCGATGAGCCGACGCGCGACACGGAGAGGCCGACATTCACTGCCGGGCGGATGCCCTGGTAGAAGAGATCGGTTTCGAGAAATATTTGGCCGTCTGTAATCGAAATGACGTTCGTCGGAATGTAGGCGGAGACGTCGTTCGCCTGCGTCTCGATCAGCGGCAACGCGGTCAGCGAGCCCGAGCCGTTGTCTTCGTTGAGTTTGGCGGCGCGCTCGAGGAGGCGGGAATGCAGATAGAACACGTCGCCGGGATAGGCTTCGCGCCCCGGCGGACGGCGTAGAAGCAGCGACATCTGGCGATAGGCGACCGCCTGCTTCGACAGATCATCATAGATGATCAGCGCATGCATGCCGTTGTCGCGGAAATATTCGCCCATGGCGCAGCCGGAGAACGGCGCCAGGAACTGCATCGGCGCAGGATCCGACGCGGTTGCCGCAACGATGATCGAATAATCGAGCGCGCCGCGCTCTTCGAGGACCTTGACGAACTGCGCGACGGTCGACCGCTTCTGTCCGACGGCGACATAGACGCAATAGAGCTTCTGCGATTCGTCGCCCGTGTCGTTGATCGATTTCTGATTGAGGATCGTGTCGAGCACGACGGCGGTCTTGCCGGTCTGACGGTCACCGATGATCAACTCGCGTTGGCCGCGGCCGATCGGGATCAGCGAGTCGATCGCTTTCAACCCTGTGGCCATCGGCTCATGCACGGACTTGCGCGGAATGATGCCCGGAGCTTTTACGTCAACGCGGGCGCGACGGGTTGCTTTGATCGGCCCCTTTCCGTCGATCGGATTGCCGAGCGCATCGACGACCCGGCCGAGCATTTC
>JAFASC010000191.1 GCA_019244955.1 Methylobacteriaceae bacterium
GTTCGCCGTCCTGCATGCGCGCTTCCATGCGCAGGAGGCCTATATCGTTGCCGAGGCTGGCGTGCCCGGCGCGATCACAGTGGCCACCAACATGGCCGGGCGCGGCACCGATATTCAGCTCGGCGGCAATGTCGAGATGCGCGTTGCCACGGAATGCGAAGGCCTTGAAGATGCCGAGCGGGCTCAGCGCGAAGCCGAAATCCGCGCCGAGGTCGCCGACTTCAAGCAAAAGGCCATTGCGGCCGGCGGACTTTACATCGTCGGCACCGAACGCCACGAGAGCCGGCGCATCGACAATCAGCTGCGCGGCCGTGCCGGCCGTCAGGGCGACCCCGGGCGCTCAAAGTTCTTCCTGTCGCTGCAGGACGACCTCATGCGCATTTTCGGGTCCGAGCGCATGGACTCGATGCTGCGCAAGCTCGGCCTGGAAGAGGGCGAGGCGATCATCCATCCTTGGATCAACAAGGCGTTGGAGAAGGCGCAGCAGAAGGTCGAAGCGCGCAACTTCGACATTCGCAAGAACATCCTGAAATTCGATAACGTGATGAACGACCAGCGCAAGGTCGTGTTCGAGCAGCGCCGGGAAATGATGGCGCAGGAGTCACTCGAAGAGACCGTGGGCGACATGCGGGAAGGCGTCATCGACGATCTCGTCACGAAGCACATCCCGCACGACGCTTATCCCGAGACATGGGACGTCGCAGGCTTGCACGAAGCCTTGCAAAACACGCTCAATCTCGATCTTCCCGTCGCCGATTGGGCGAAGGAAGAAGGCATCGCGGATGAAGAAATCCGCGAGCGTGTGCAGAAGGCGGCGGACGAGGCCTATGCCGCGCGCGTCGAGAAGAACTCGCCCGAAGTCATGCGCTATGTCGAGAAGCAGATCATCCTGCAGGCGCTCGATCACCTGTGGCGCGAACATCTCGTCACGCTCGACCACCTGCGCCAGGTCATCGGTTGGCGCGGTTACGCGCAGCGCGATCCCTTGAACGAATACAAATCGGAAGCCTTCGAGCTCTTCGACGCGCTGATCACCCGGTTGCGAGAAATCACGACGGCGCAATTGATGCGCGTCGAAGTGGCCTTCGAACCGCCGCCGCAACAGCTTCCGCCGATGCATGCCTCGCATTTTGACGGCACGACCGGGGAAGACGACATGGCGATCGCCGAGATCAATTCGCGCATCGCGGCCGGTGATTTTTCGCCGCAGCAGCTGTTTGCGGCAGCGGCGCAAGCCGATCCCGAGACGATGGTGCGTGACCCCGGCAATCCCGCCTCCTGGGGCAAGGTCGGGCGCAACGAGGCCTGCCCGTGCGGGTCGGGGAAGAAATTCAAGCACTGCCACGGCGCGCTGGTTTAGCGCATCACCCCGGCTACGGGCCGGACGGCCGTCCCGCGAAGTGCTCCTCAGGCGCCCGGCTGCGGGCCGTCATACCCCTCGACGATGATGAGATCGCCGGCCGACGCGTTCTCGCGCAACTTCATCGCCTCGCGATATTCAGGCGAATCGTAACAAGCGCGCGCCGTCTCGTAATCCTTGAACTCGATCACGACATTGCGTGCGCGTGAGCTGCCCTCGCGCGTTTCCGCTTTGCCGCCACGCACCAGAAACCTCGCGCCGTATTTGCCGAACGCTTTCGCGTTCGCCGCGACATACTGCTTGTAGGCGTCGGGGTCGTTCACGTCGATGCGACCGATCCAATAGGCTTTCGGCATTCGTCCTCCCGATCCGGCGGCCTTTTCCCAGGCAGCCGCGTCATATTGCCGTCATTGTTAGCACGTATATCAACGATGGGTCCGTTGCGTTTTGTCGTGACGGGCCTTGCACGCCGGGCCGGATGTACGCCCGGCGTTTTGCTGTTCAGGGCACCTCGCCCGCCATCTCTTCGACGATCGAATCTGCCGCGGCTTGCGGATCGCGCGCTTGCGTGATCGGCCGTCCGACGACCAGATAGTCCGCACCTTCTGCGATCGCCTGGCCCGGGGTCATGATCCGCTTCTGATCGCCGGTCGCGCCGCCTGCCGGCCGGATGCCCGGTGTGACCAGGAGAAAATCGCGATCGACAATTATCCGGGTCTGGCGCAGCTCCTCCGGCGAGAGAATAAGGCCATCGATGCCGGCCTCGAGTGCCTGCTCGGCGCGCCGGGCGACGAGATCGCGCACGCCATACGCATAACCGGCCTCTCGCAAGTCCGCATCGTCGGATGAGGTCAGCACGCTCACTCCCAAGACTTTCAACGAAGACCCGGCCGCGCCGGCCTTCGCGGCGCGCATCGTCTGGGGATAGGCATGCACGGTCAGAAACGTCGCGCCGCGGCGAGCGATCTGATGCGTCGCGCGCTCGACCGTGTTCGGAATGTCGTGCAGTTTCAGATCGATGAAGACGCGCTTGCCAGCGGCAATGAGGCGCTCGGCTAGCTCTAGACCTTCGCCGCTATAAACCAGCTCCATGCCGATCTTGTAGAAGCTCACTGCCTCGCCGAGTGCGGCGACCATCTCACCCGCCGCTCTCGGGTCGGCAAGATCGAGCGCAACGATGAGCCGGCCTCGGGCATCAAGAGCCGCGCGGTGGGGCACGGCTTGTGCGCCAGCCCTCAACGCCTGCCCTTGCCGCTGTCGCCGAGACGCCGCAATAGCGCCAAGGCAGGCGCCCTTTTGCGTTGCGACCGCCGCAGCGGTGGTTCGAACCGCCCCTCGAATTCGAGCTGCAGTTCCCGACCCTTTCTCATCGCGCGCTGTTTCAGGCGCTCGAGCCAATCTTCGCGGGTGGGGCGCGGGTCGGCGCTCAAGACGGGCGCTATGCCGGCGCGATAGACCCAAACCCGCGCGGGCGGCAGATTGAGCCACACCGAATGCGAGGCCTCGGCCCGGAAGTGCAGGCCGCTGAGCCTGCTGGTCAGCGGCACTGGCGAGTTGAGGCCGTAGGTGAACTGGATGAAGGCGCCGTCCGGCTGCATGAGTTCGAAAGCCTCGCGCAACAGCATGAGTCGGCCGCGTTCGGGGCGGGTTAGGAGCGGCAGGCTGGAGACGATGCAGGCGGCGGACTCGCTGAGAACGGGACCGAGCGTCTCCGCAAGGCGATAAGCATCTCCTTGCACGATGCGGGCTTGCGGGAAACGCCGCGCCAGCAACTTGCAGAACGAGGCGTCGTATTCGACGAGGATCAGCCGCTCCTGGGCGATGCCGCGTTCAAGCAGCGCTTCGGTCACCGGCCCGGTGCCGGGCCCAAGCTCGACAATGGGGCCGTCCGCCTTGAGATCGACATAGCTCGCCATCGCGCGCGCCAAAAAGCGCCCCGACGGCGAGACCGCGCCCGTGACTTTCGGATTATCGAGCCAACGCTTGATGAAGCGAGCCTCGTCGGCAAGACGCTCCTCGAGAGGAAGACGCGGCGAACGCAAGCGCTCGGAACGCAGGTGCCTGGACTGCAAGACGTCTCCTCGCCGCTTGGGTTCGTCTCTACTCGCGCACATCAGCCGGAGCGTCAAGAAAACGTCACGGTCTGGCTTGGGTTGCCTACAGACGCGTCAAACGTTTCCGAGATTCTCGAAGAATTCTTTCATTCGCGCGATGAAGCCAGACGCTTCAGGCTGCGTGCGCGTCGATGATTCGGCATCGAATTCGGCCAAGAGTTCCCGCTGGCGACGCGTCAGATTTTGCGGCGTCTCGACATTCGCCTGGATGTAGAGGTCGCCGAAATCGCGCGCGCGCAGGACAGGCATGCCTTTGCCGCGGATCTTGAATTGCCGTCCCGATTGCGTCCCTTCGGGAATTTTGACCTTCGACTCGCCACCGTCGAGCGTGTGAACGCCGAGTTCGCCGCCGAGTGCGGCCTGCACCATCGAGATTGGAACCCGACAATACAGATCGGCGCCGTCACGCTGAAAGAACGGATGCGGCTTGATCGCGAGGAAAATATAAAGGTCGCCCGGCGGGCCACCCCGCATGCCGGCCTCGCCCTCGCCAGCCAGGCGGATACGGGTGCCGTCTTCGACGCCGGCGGGAATGTTGACCGACAAGCTACGCTCGCGACTGACACGGCCGGCGCCGTTGCAGGCCGAACAGGGATTGTCGATGGTTTCACCACGACCCTGGCAGGTCGGGCAGGTGCGTTCGATGGCAAAAAAGCCCTGCTGTGCCCGCACACGCCCGTGACCGCCGCAGGTGGAGCAGGTCTTCGGCTTCGATCCGGGCTTGGCGCCGGTCCCAGAACAGGCCTCGCAGGTGACCGAGGTCGGCACTTTGAGGCTCGCGGTCTTGCCGGAAAACGCCTCTTCGAGCGTGATCTCCATGTTGTAGCGAAGGTCGGAGCCGCGTTCGCGGCCCGAGGAGCGGCCACGCCGGCCCATGACGTCGCCGAAAAGATCGTCGAAAATGTCGGCCATCGACGAGGCAAACCCCTCGCCCATGCCGCCGAAGCCGCCGCCGGCGCCATCGAAGGCAGCGTGGCCGAACCGGTCGTAGGCGGCGCGCTTCTGCGCGTCCGAGAGCGTTTGGTAGGCCTCGTTGACCTCCTTGAAGCGGATTTCGGAAGCCTTGTCGCCGGGATTGCGGTCGGGGTGGCACTGCATTGCCGCCTTGCGGAAGGCGGATTTCAGCTCCGCATCGGACGCGCCGCGGGAGACGCCAAGTGTCTCGTAATAGTCGCGTTTAGCCATTGGTCTTGCGGCGTCTCTAGTTTGGTCCGGTAAGTCTTTAGCAAGGCGTTCGAAAAAGGCAGAGACCGCGGCTCCGCTCCTAGCGGCATTTGGTTAGCCGGGCGAAATAACGCAACCATCAAAATGCAAACGCTACTGAGCGGAGCGCCGACGCGGGGGCCTTACTGACACTCCTTGTGGACGCGATCGAGCGCCTGCGACAGTCCGGCCAGCGAATAGCTGTCGGTCGTCTGACCGCCTTTGCTCGAGGCCGCCTTGATGGTCAGTTTCGCGCCCCTTTTCATCGCATCGATGAACTGCGTCTCCTGCGCCGGGTTCTTCACCCACGCGTTCGTGCCTTTGGCAATCAGATCATAGCTGGCACTGCCGATTTCGGCTTTCGCCTCCGAATTGTCCTTCATCGGGAAGCCCATGATGATCGACACTTCGTTGCGGACGTTCTCGCTCGGCCGGTTCGAAATGAAGACGTAGGCCTGGTCGCGCTTCGCCGTCGTCGGCGCGCGCTCCTTGGGGCTGGCCAGGGCATAACAGGTCTTCTCCTTGCCCTGCGCCATATACGCGCTCCAATCGTGGTAGGCCTCGAGCAGGACGGGTTTGCCGTCGCCGAGAGAAGCGACCTTCTTGCCGGCTTTCTCCTCCTTGCCTTTCGCGCTCTTGCCGGTGCTTTTCGTATCGCTCGTCTTTGTGTCCGCTTTGCTTTGCGATTTGGCGTGCGTCGAGGCCGGTGTTTTGGTGTCCGCCGGTGCGCTCGCCCTTCCAGAGCTTTGTTGTTGCGCGAGCGCCGCAGAGCCTAGAGTGAGGCTCAGGACAAGGGACAGCAGCACACGGGGAAACGCCTCGCGCTTGGCTCGGCTGGGGATCACGGATCGAATCATCTGACGATAGTACCCTCGCCCGGGCGCTCGACAGCTGAGCGCGAAGCCGGTAGCTGAGCGGTAAAATCTAGGCCCCGAACGGGGCGAAAATCGGACTTCAGCCGAAGGAAGCGCGGTCGATGAGAGCTGTTTTATGCAAGAAATTCGGTCCGCCCGAGACGCTCGCACTCGAAAATGTACCTGACCCCACGCCCGGTCCCGGCGAGGCGCTCGTAGATGTAGCCTATGTCGGGCTGAATTTCTTCGACACGCTGATCATCGAGAACAAGTACCAGACAAAGCCCGCCCTGCCGTTTTCACCCGGCGGCGAATTCTCCGGCACGGTCAGCGCCATCGGGGCGGGCGTCGCCGATGTGAAGGTCGGCGACAAGGTTGCCGGATCGAGCGGCTTCGGCGCGGCGCGGGAAAAGATCGCCATTGCCGTCGAGCAGCTCGTCAAGGTGCCGGACGGGCTCGCTCTCGAGAAGGCCGCCGGCCTGCTCATCACCTACGGCACGTCGCTGCACGCGCTGAAGCAGCGCGCCCGGCTGAAAAAAGGCGAGACGCTTGCCGTGCTCGGCGCCTCCGGCGGCGTTGGCATCGCCGCAGTCGAGATCGGGCACCTCATGGGAGCGCGCGTCATTGCCTGCGCCTCTTCGCCCGACAAGATCGCCTTCGCCAAAGAGCATGGCGCCGATGAAGGCATCGATTACTCCGCCGAGGACCTGCGCGAAGCATTGAAGCGCGTCTCGGGCGGCAAGGGCATCGATGTGGTCTATGACCCCGTCGGCGGCGATTACGCCGAAATCGGCGTGCGCTCGATGGCCTGGAAGGGGCGCTTTCTCGTCGTCGGTTTTGCCGCCGGCACGATTCCGAAAATCCCGCTCAATCTCGCCCTCCTCAAGGGCTGCGACATCGTCGGCGTGTTCTGGGGCGCCTTCACCAAGGCCGAGCCGCAGGCGAGCCGGGAGAATAATGCGGAAATCCTCGCCTGGGCGCGCGACGGCAAGCTCGATGCGCATATCCATGCGATCCTGCCACTTGAAAAGGCGGCGGAAGCGCTCGGCATGCTCACGCGCCGCGAAGCCAAGGGCAAGGTTTTGTTGCAGCCTTAAGCGGCCCGCCGACTCCGCTTACGGCCTCGCCTCGCTATCTCCCTCGCATGGCTTTCAAATCCGAAGTCGATGTTGCGGTGATCGGCGCCGGCGCCGCCGGTCTTGCCGCCGCGCACGGGCTTGCCGCCGCCGGCATCGACGTACTGCTCGTCGAGGCGCGCGACCGCATCGGCGGCCGCGCCTGGACGTTACGCGAAGGCCAGCCCTGCCCGCTCGATCTCGGTTGCGGCTGGCTGCATTCCGCCGATTTGAATCCATGGGTGAAGATCGCCGAAGAACGCGGCTTCGAGATCGACAAATCGCCGCCGCCTTGGGCGCGGCGATCGCGCGAGATGGGCTTTGCGCCCGGCGAGTACGCGGATTTTTCCCGCGCCGTGGACCTGTTTTGGGACCGACTTGAAGAGGCCAAAGACGCAGAACCCGATCCTCCGGCGAGCGCTTTTGTCGAAGCGGGCAGCCGCTGGACTGCCCTGCTCGAATCGATTTCGACTTACTACAGCGGCGCAGCGCTCGAGCGCGTCTCGACGAGAGATATCGGCCGCTATGTCGATACCGGCGTGAACTGGCGCGTCGTCGAAGGTTATGGCGCGCTGATCGCTGCGTACGGCGCCGCTCTTCCCGTTGCATTCGACGCGCCCGTAACCGCGATCGATCACTCCGGAGCGCGGGTGAAGATCGAAACGCCGCGCGGCACGATCAGCGCGCGCGCGGCGATCGTCACATTACCGACCGACGTGCTGGCGAGCGGCACAATCGCTTTTTGGCCGCCCGTGGACGACAAGCTGCACGCGGCCGCGCATCTGCCGCTCGGCCTCGCTGACAAATTGTTCTTCCGCTTGCATCGTCCTGAGGATTTTCCGAACGGCACGCATTTCTTCGGCGCGATCGACGAGTTGACCGCGAGCTATGATGTGCGGCCGCACGGCTGCCCGATCATCGAATGCTATTTCGGCGGTTCCCTCGCCGCCGATCTCGAACGCGGTGGCGCTGCGGCATTCGAATCCTATGCGCGCGAGCAATTGACGCGCCATCTTGGCGCGCATGTCGTCGCTAGTCTGAGCGCGATTGCCTGCACATCCTGGCGCAGCGATCCGTTCGCGCGCGGCTCCTATTCACACGCGCTGCCAGGTCATGCCGACGATCGCTTTGTGCTTGCCGCCGCCGTCGGCGATCGCCTCTTTTTTGCGGGAGAGGCGTGCTCGCCGGAGTTTTTCTCGACCGCGCATGGCGCGTATCTCACCGGGATCGAGGCGGCACGACACGCAATTGCGCGGCTGCGCGTTGCGGCGAACGTTTAGGCGAGCGAGTCTTATCCGAGTGCGTCGTCAAACATTGACCAGATAGCAAGGGGCGGCAACAATCGCCTCTCGTTTTTCGTGACGGGGCACGCCATGAAAAATATCGTCCTTTGTTGTGACGGCACTGCCAACGAATTCTCGACGCACAATACGAATGTGGTGAAACTCTACCAGATGCTGGTGAGGGATCCGGCGCGTCAGGTCACCTATTACCATCCTGGTGTCGGCACGATGGAGGCGGTGGGCGCGCTGACAAGCGTTGCTCGCAAGATCACCAAAGTTCTTGGACTCGTGATCGGTTACGGCTTGGAGGAGGACATCCGGGCGGCCTACCTGTTCCTGATGAGAACCTACAGCCCCGGCGACCGGATATTCATGTTCGGCTTCAGCCGCGGCGCCTACACGGTGCGCGCGGTCGCCGCCTTGATGCACATGTACGGCCTCATGCAAGGCAACAACGAAGCACTAGTCCCGTACGCAATCCGGATGCAGTCAGCGAATATGAAAGCGCGCGAGGCCGCCAAGAAAGCATTCGCGCTGGCGGACGAATTCAAAGCAACTTTTTCCGGACCGCCCTGCCCGATCTACTTCGTCGGCCTTTGGGACACGGTAAGCTCGGTCGGGTGGAAGACGAACCCGGTGAAACTGCCCTACACGGCGAATAATCCGGACGTCGGAATCGCTCGTCACGCCGTGTCGCTCGACGAACGCCGCGCGTTTTTCAGGCAAAATCTTTGGCGGCCAGCGCCGGACGGCGGACCCCGTGACCTGAAGCAGGTCTGGTTCCCTGGCGACCACGCCGATGTGGGCGGCGGTCGCGCCGAGGTTGAGAGCGGACAGGCCAAGGTGGCGCTCGCCTGGATGCTGCGAGAAGCCGCCGCTGCGGGTCTGCTGATCAGCGACACGGCCGACGCGAGCCTCACCGCAAGCCCCACCGCATCGACAGAACTTCCGCGGCTGCATGACAAGCTGCGCGAGAAGCCCCTCTGGTGGATTCTCGAATTCGTGCCTTTTCCTCACTACGATTACGCGAGCCGCAAAACCTTCTGGCGCATAAATCACGCGCGACGGCGCAGCCTGCAGCCCGACGCGCTTATCCACAGTTCGGCGTACGCGCGCGGAGCCGACTACATCCGCCTGTTGCCGCCGGGCGGGATGGTCGCGGAGTGAAAGGTAAGGCAGCTCTGTGAATAGGCCGCCGGACGCATGACTTAACCGGCCCTTCATTCGCCCCCTTTAGGTTCGAGCAGAGCGCTTTATCAGGGCGTGATGTGATGTGGATGACGGGGCGGAGAAAGAGGCGCAAACGGGTCGAGCCGCATTTCGGCTCCCGGGCGCCCGACCTCAGAGCCGACCCGCAGGAGAGGCTTGTGGCGTCAAGGTCGGCGAAGCGGCGTTCGCGGCAGGACGCCGACCATGAACAAGACGAGGCGCCGCGCCCGCGCAAAAGCGCAGGCAAGACTGCGCGAAGCACACCACGGCGCCGCTCGCTGATCGGCCGACTTGCCTACTGGTCTGTGGTCGCCGGCGTGTGGGGCGTGATCGGTTTTGTCGCGCTCTTCGTATATCACGCATCGAAACTGCCGCCGATCGATCAGCTGGCCGTGCCGAAGCGGCCGCCGAACATCGCTATTCTGAGCGCCGATGGCACGCTTGTCGCCAATCGCGGCGATACCGGCGGCGCGGCGATCCATCTAGCCGAACTCCCGTCCTACACGCCCAAAGCCTTCATAGCGATCGAGGACCGCCGCTTCTATTCGCATTGGGGGCTCGATCCGCTCGGGATTCTGCGCGCCATTGCGCGCAACGTGACCCGCCGGGGCGGAATGGAAGGCGGCTCGACGCTCACGCAGCAGCTGGCGAAGAACCTGTTTCTCACGCAGGAGCGCACGGTCTCGCGCAAAATCCAGGAGGCGATTCTCGCGCTCTGGCTCGAGCACAAATATTCCAAGGATCAGATACTCGAGCTTTATCTCAACCGCGTGTATTTCGGCTCCGGCGCGTATGGCATCGAGGCGGCGGCGAACCGCTATTTCGGGCATAGCGCGCGCAAGATCACGCTGTCGGAAAGCGCGATGCTCGCGGGCCTGATGAAAGCGCCGACGAAGCTTGCACCGAACCGCAATCCGGATGCGGCGACCGAGCGCGCTGCGCAGGTCCTCACCGCGATGGCGCAGGAAGGGTTCGTCACTGAAAAGATGGCGCAGATCGCGCTCGCCAATCCTGCATCCGCCATGCACGATCAGGGTGCCGGTTCGATCAACTACGCCGCCGACTACATCATGGACGCGCTCGACGACACGGTCGGTGCAATCGATCAGGACATCACCGTCTCGACGACGCTCGATCCCGCCGTGCAGAATGCGGCGGAAAAGGCGCTCACCGAAGAACTCGACAAAAAGGGCCAGAAATTCGGCGTCACGCAAGGGGCCGTGGTCGCGCTCGATCCCGACGGCGCCATTCGTGCCCTCGTCGGTGGCCGCAATTATGCGGAAAGCCAGTTCAACCGCGCAGTATCGGCGAGGCGGCAACCGGGGTCATCGTTCAAGCCGTTCGTTTATCTCAGCGCACTCGAGGCAGGCCTGACGCCGGACACGATCCGCGAAGATGCACCGCTCAACATCAAGGGCTGGCAGCCGGAAAACTATTCCCGCGAATACTTCGGCCCGGTGACGCTGACCAAGGGCCTCGCCCTGTCGCTGAACACCGTCGCGGTGCGGCTCGGCCTCGAAGTTGGACCGAGGGCCGTGGCGAAGACGGCGCATCGCCTGGGCATCGCCTCCGATCTGCAGGCCAATGCCTCGATCGCGCTCGGCACGTCCGAGGTGACGCCGCTCGAACTCGTCAGCGCTTATGCGCCGTTTGCGAATGGCGGCGTCGCCGTCCAGCCGCACATCATCCTGAAAGTGCGCGGCGCCGACGGCAAGCTGCTCTACCAGCGCAAAAGCACCGCGAGCGGCCGCATCGTCGAGCCGCAATATGTGGCGATGATGAACACGATGATGCAGGAAACCTTGCTCACCGGCACAGCGCGAAAGGCCGAATTGCCGGGCTGGCAGGCGGCGGGAAAGACCGGCACGAGCCAGGATTTTCGCGACGCATGGTTCGTCGGCTACACGAGCCACCTTGTTGCCGGCGTGTGGCTCGGCAACGACGACAATTCGCCGACCAAACACGTGACAGGCGGCAATCTTCCGGTCGAGATCTGGAGCCGCTTGATGCGCGAGGCGCACAAGGGTGTTCCAGTCGCGGCCTTGCCGTCGGGAACCTGGCGCGCAACGCCGCTGCCGCCCGCCCCTCCGCCCGGACTCGATATACTGAGGTCGCTGCTACCGGGCTCGCCTTCTCGCGAGCCAGCGCCAGTGCCCGTCGCAAACGCGCGACCGCAAGCGCCGGCGGAGAATAATGCCGGCACTGCGCCACTCGATCTCAATCAGGCGGCGGAAGCGGCGGCGCGATATCCGTTGCCCTCGAATTCCACTTCGGCCGCGCGCCGCCGTGACGCGCTGCTGCCGCCGGAAGACATTCCGGGCGCGGATGCGCCCACCCCGCGCGGTTACCCGCAGCGCGAACAGGGGTTTTTCGAAAAGCTGTTCGGCGGATGAGGAATTCCCGCGGGTAATGGTTTCTTCACCACATTTGCCGAATGTTGGTTTCTAAACATCGGCTCGGATCGTTGAGGAGAGCATGCCGAATTCCGCTGTCCTCATCGTCGACGACGAGCCGCTGATCCGCGAAACCGTCGTGGAGCTTTTGAGCAGCGCTGGCCTTTCGACTCTCGAAGCCACCAATGGCGTCGAAGCCTTGGATTTGTTGAACAAGAGCGGGCACGCGATCGCAGTGCTCCTGACCGACGTTCGCATGCCGGGGGGCCTGAATGGCATCGACCTGGCCCGCATTGCACAGCGCACTTGGCCGTGGATCAAGGTCATCGTCATGTCCGGCTTTTACGATAATGGCCCGGACGGTCTGCCCGGCAATGCCCGGTTCATCTCAAAGCCGTGGCAGGCGCAAGAAGTCATCAACAACGTGCTGCGTGCGCAATCCGAATTCGCGGCTATTCAAACAGGCGCCGCGCTGCACTGAGGCGGAGAGGCACTCACGTCTCGCGCTGCGTCAGCGCCAGATAAACCATCCGCTTTTGTTCGACGCGGAAACGCGCCAGCGAGTCGAGAATGAGTCCGCAGGTCGCGCTCATGCAGGCGAGCATGACGAGACCGGTGCATAGGATTGCGGTCGGAAGCCGCGGCACAAGGCCTGTTGCAAGATATGTCTCGATGAGCGGCAGCGCCAGCAATATCGCGGCAAGTGAAAACCCCACCGCGGGTAAGCCGAAAAACAACGCAGGCCGGGTTTCCTTCAGGAGATATGCGAAGGTGCGCAGGATGCGCCAACCATCGCTGATGCTCCTCAGCTTGGACGCGGAGCCCGCCGGACGCTGGCCATAGGGCAGCACGATCTCGCCGATGGGCAAGCGCAATTGCGTCGCGTGCACGGACAATTCGGTCTCGATTTCGAAGCCGGACGAGAGGGCGGGAAAGCTTTTCACGAAGCGCCGCGAAAACGCGCGATAGCCCGAAAAGATATCGCCGAACGCATAGCCGAACAGCGCGCCGTAAAGCCGGTTGAACAGTCGATTGCCGATTGCGTGACCGGCGCGATGCGCATTGGCGTGTACATTAGCACGTACACCGATCGCCATGTCGACCCGATCGTTCACGATCATCGCGACGAGTTGCGGCGCGGCAGAAGCATCGTAAGTGCCGTCGCCGTCGGCCATCACGTAAACGTCGGCGGAAATTTCCGCAAACATGCGGCGCACGACATTACCTTTGCCCCGGCGGCGCTCGGCGAAAACCTCGGCGCCGGCGGCGCGTGCCTCCACGATGGTCTTGTCCTTCGACGCGTTGTCGAACACGGCGATGCGCGCCTGCGGCAGAGCGGCGCGAAAACCGCGCACGACATCCCCGATCGTCGCCGCTTCATTGTGACAGGGTATGAGCACCGCGACGGTGGTGCCTGGGAAGAGCTCGGCCGGTGCTTCGGCGGCGGCCTCGGGCACGCGGGCATGCGGCGCCGCGCTTTGCAATTCTGCCACGACCTGGGCCGCATCGAAGGCGAGGGGAAGCGCCGCGGCAGCCTGCCGCTTCGGCTCCTGTCCCGCAGGAGAAGCGGCGCCGCGCGACGACTGAAGCGGAGGTCTCATCAAGCTTTCGCAAGCGGCGGTAACCGGGCGTTCAAAGCTTTCAGGGAATGGTTGAGATCGGGTGAACAGGCCCGTTCGCAGCGCGCAGCCCCCGGTACTGATGACCACGACAGAAGCCTCCTGCGGGTTTTCCGCGCGTTCCCGCATCACTGCGGCGCCGATCTCGCTTATTCCGCTGGCGATCGTGGCGGCGCTCGCGCTTGGCCTTGTTCTGACGTGGCCGCGCGTGCTCGCGGTCTGGCAGACCGGTGCGTTCCTCGACACCGACGACGCGATGCGGATGGTGCAGGTCCGCGATCTCATGGCGGGCCAAGGCTGGTTCGACATGGTTGCGCACCGGCTCGATCCGCCGGGCGGAGTGCTCATGCATTGGTCGCGCGTCGTTGACGTGCCGCTCGTCGCCCTGATCGCCTTCTTCCGCTTGGTCGCGGCGCCGGAAGCGGCGGAGCGGTTGGCGCGCCTGGCCTTTCCGCTGGCGCTGCAGGGCGGTCTATATGCCGGACTTGCATGGTGCGGCGGCTTGCTCATCGGCGCACGCGGTCGACTGCCCGCGCTTGCACTCGGATTCCTGTCAGGCGTGATGTTCGGGCAGTTTCAGCCGGGCCGCATCGACCATCACGCGCCACAGATCATGCTTCTTGTATT
>JAFASC010000313.1 GCA_019244955.1 Methylobacteriaceae bacterium
AAGCTGCTCGACGTCGACAAAGTCGATCTCGTCATCTCCGGCTACGCGACGGTGCCCACGGTGGCGGCGATGCCGACCATCATCCAGCGCAACAAGCTGTTCTTCTCGCTCTTCGCGCTCGGGGCCAACAACCAGTTCAACTATCCGCGCTATTTCCAGATCCAGCCGAACGGCCCCGACCCGAACCCCGCCTTCTCCGAGGGCTTTTTCGCGACGGCGGCGAAACTCAACCCGAAGCCGAAGACGGTGGCGATGGCCGGCGCCGACGCGGAGTTCTCGGTCAACGCCATGGAGGGTGCGCGCGAGAACATCAAGAAGATGGGATTCCAGATCGTCTACGACAAAACGTATCCGCCGAACACAATCGACTTCACGCCGATCGTGCGCGCGATGAAGGCGACTAATCCCGACCTCTTCTTCATCGCGTCCTATCCGCCGGATTCCGCCGGCATGATCCGCGCCGTCAATGAGGTCGGCGTGAAGGCCGCGATGATCGGCGGCAATATGGTCGGCCTGCAATTCGCGGCGCTGAAGGGGCAATTCGGCCAGCTCCTCAACACTTGGGTCAATTACGATTATTTCGTTCCGGCGAAGACAATGCAGTTCCCCGGCATGGACGAGTTCCTCAAGAAGTACCGCGAGCGCGCCGCCTCCGCCGGCGTCGACATCCTCGGTCTCTACATCCCGCCCTTTGCCTATGCCGAGATGGAGATCATCGAGGCCGCGGTGAAGGCGGTCGGCTCGCTCGACGAAGGCAAGCTCGCCGACTACATCCACAAGAACGAGTTCGACACGATCGTCGGCAAGCTCAAATTCGGGCCGAACGGCGAATGGGCGAAGTCGCGCATCCTGATGACGCAGTTCCACGATCTCGCTGGCAACGATCTCGCGCAGTTCAAGGACGATTCGCACACGACGATCCTGTTCCCGGATGCCTACAAGACGGGCGACGTGCGGGTGCCGTTCGACTCGGCGAAGAACAAGTAGCTGTCATTCCCGCGAAGGGGGGAAGCCAGGAGCAACTCGACCAATCTTCGGATTCCCGATCGCGCATCGAAGCCGGGTGTTCCCGACTTCGGCATGCCGATGCCGACCTCGTAAACATGCGAGGTCGGGGCGCGTCGGGAATGATAGGCACAGGATTTAGCAATGCCCGCTTATTGGGTCGCGCGCTCAAAAATCAACGATCCCATCGAGTACAAGAAATATACAGATCGCGTGCCGGACATCTTGGCCAAATACGGCGGCAAGGTTCTGGCGCGGGGCGGCAAGTATCAGGTAATGGAGGGGCCGCAGAAGTTCCACCGCTTTGTCGTGATCGAATTTCCGACCTTCGAGCAGGGCGTCGCCTGCTTCACCTCGAAAGAATATGACGAGGCGGCGGCCTTCCGGCGCAGCGGGGCGGGGGAGGTCGAGACGATCATCGTCGAGGGTGGCGAGGCGACGCCGCCTTGACGCTACATTTGCAAACAAAGCCGCTGCCCATCCGGGGACGGGCAGCGACGTGTCAGTGCGAGCTTACTGGGCGGCGGAGAGGTTGCCGGCCGAAGTCTTGCCCGAGCGCCGGTCGGTGACGAGCTCGTAATTCACCTTCTGGCCTTCGTTCAGGTTGCGCATACCGGCCTGCTCGACCGCACTGATGTGAACGAACGCGTCCTTACCGCCGTCATCCGGCTGGATGAAGCCATAACCCTTCTCGGGGTTGAACCATTTTACTGTACCAGTCGCCATAGTCGGCTCCTCATGCGAATAGCAGCCCGTCGGAATGACCGGCCGCGGCGTCGAAATTTCTGGAAGGAGGAGTCGACCGCGTCGTGGAACGCTTGTGGTCACTTGCACCGACCGAACAGATCGAGACCTCATGCATAGCACAACGCCACGCGCGACGGCAACCTGAGGCGCAGATTCGTGCTACGTCGGGCTCTGTTTGAGCAGCTGAAAAAAGCTGCCGTCCCAGCTGCGCAGCGGATTTGGCTCTGCGCCGACCAAGCTCAACCCAGCCTCGTCTCCGACGCGCTGCAGCCTGTCGCGGCTGGTGCCGAAATCCTCGTCATAAGCGAAATTGAAGATGGCGAGACTACCGCCATCGGTGAGGACGCGGGCGCATTCGCTTATGTGCTTGTCGGCAAGGCCCGGCCCCGTCGCGACGATGTAGGGAAACGAATCAACGGCGAGAACGAGGTCGAAGCTGCCGTCGGCATGGGTGCCGAGATCGTGTCCGCTCGTGACCGCGAGCATGACATTCGGCAAGTCGGCGCAGCGCTCGTGCGCGATGCGAATCATGTTTTTCGAGACGTCGATTCCGGTGAACGATGCGACCTCGGGCGCGAGCGCCTGCGCGAAGCGGCCAATGCCGCAGCCGATTTCGAGCACCCGCGTCGGAGGCCCGAGGAGTCCGCGACTGTGCAGGAGCGCCGCAAGTTCCTGCGTCGCACCTCCGAGCAGGGTGGAATCGCCGAGCGAGTAGAGCGCTACACTTGCCGTGGGCGACAGTTCCACGGCCGCGTCGAAAGCCGCCGCCAGGGAAGACGCTTCGACGCTCGGCGGCCGCGCCGTATCGCCATGCAGGATGGCAAGAACATCGCGCATCGTGTCGAATGATGCGGCCTCGCGCGAAAGCAGATCGTTCGCGCAGCGCAGTCGTCGTGCACCGTCCCGATCTCCTCTCGCCTGGCTTTCGGATTCGGCGCGCGACAGCAGCGACCCGATTCTGCCGGTGCCGCCAAGCGCCAGAAACAGGCGCGTGAGAACGATGGCAGCCTCGAGCCTGCCGCTCAGCGCTGCGTCCAAGGTCTCTCGGACGCCAGCGGGATATTCGGCGAGCCAGTCAGGAGGCGAGTTCGACATGAGCCTGTGGCACAAATGAAAGCGACAGAAGGCGCCGGTCTCGCGCGCCCCAGTAATATTTGTACGGCTCGGCGCCGCGCAGAAAGTCGAACGTATGTGCGCCCTCATCGGCAGCGCAGCGCATCGCGTGTCCGATCAGTATTGTCCCGGGGCTTTCGAAGGCGAATTCTGGATCGAAGCCGCCGAGATAGTAGCTCGCGCGCCCGCGATGCAAGAACCCGAGATAGCCGCCGATCAGCCGGTTTTCGCAAGCCATGGAATAGGCGCGAACGACGCCCTCCTGCGCAAGCGCGACGAAGGCTTCCCTGAAGAACGGAAGCACGCGCGCGTCCTGATCGAGGCCCGCATGCCCGACTTGCCGCTGCCGCGCGCCGTGAACCCGCGTGAGCGCGGGCACGAAATTCAGCAGCTCGTCGGGCAAGATTTCGGCGATAGCGCAGCCGCGCCGGCGCGCGCGATTTTCCGCTGTGCGTAGGTTCTGTCGCTGATGGGCGGGCACGTTCTTGAGCGGATTGTCGGCAGGCCCGAGAGCGAGCTCCGGCGAGGGCTGTCCTGGGCGCTTGCTGGCTAAATCTTCATTCAGGGCGAGCCCGAGCACCGATGCGTTCGGCGCAACATCGGGGAAGCAGATTTCATCGGCATCGGCGGCTCGCGCGATCTGCGCCTGCAGCGAATGACGCGCGTCGTGGTTGGCGTCGTCTGCGAGCAGAACGTCGAGACAGTCGCTGAGGGAAACACCGAGAGGCAGCAAACACCGGCTGCCCGCCTCGCGATATAGCGGCGCAATCGCAACCAGCTCTTCGCCGCGCCAAAGCGCGATGCATGTGAGCTGTCCCGGCGCGAAATATCGCCACCACGCGATGAGCCAGCCTGGAGATTGAAATACCGTTGCCGCACCGGCGCGGCGCCACAATGCCCGCCAAGCGCTACGCAGATCTTCCATCTGCTCAAGCGTCGTAAGTGTCTTCGCGACAAAGCTCACGAGGCGACTCGCTCAGAATATCGGCGCTGCTGGGAGCGCCCGCCGAGCCGCTCATAGAGCGCGATATAGTCGCGCCCCATGCGTGCGGCACTGAAACGCCGGCGCGCGGTTTCGGCGCAGGCGGCCGCCGCAAACGCGTCCGCTCTCGCGATCGCCGCCGCCATCTCGTCGGCATCGTCGACGAGCACGCCTGTAACGGCTTCGTCGATGATTTCCGACAATGCCCCCCGACGAAATCCGATCACCGGCGTGCCGCAGGCGAAAGCCTCCATCGCGACCAGCGAACTCGTTTCCGCAATCAGCGACGGCACGAGCAGGCATCGCGCCGACTGCAGAAGGTCGCGTTTGCGCGCAAATCCGATCGGCCCGATAAAGACTCGCCTGGCATCGAGACGAGGCCGTATCTCCTCCGCGAAATACCGCTCGTGATCGGCGTATGGAAAGACCTCTCCGGCAATGACGAGATCGGCATCCGCTTTCTTCGCCGCCTCGATTGCAAGGTGGACGCCCTTTTCCGGACAAATGCGCGCGAGCACGAGTGTGTGGACGCGGCGCCCTTGTAGATTCGGCCGCAACCGCTCGACATCGACGCCATTGAGGATGGGCGCCAGCAGATTTGGTATCTCTGGGCAGGACCCGTGCTGCGTCTGCGACACGCAATTGAAATATGTACCGGCACGCTCGGATGTCAGCGCCGCCGCGCTATATGCAAACGGCGCCAGATGCAGGGTGACGAGCGCAGGAACGCCCTCGGACGGCAGGTAGCGGTCGAAATCCAGGCCGTGAAAGTGCAAGACGTCGACACCAAATCGTGAAATGGCGCCGTCGATCGCTTCTCTGTGATTGGCATGCGCGCCGGCGCGCGCATGAGGATCGTCCGCGCGTCTGGTACCCGGTACCGGGATCAAATCACCGGCGACCTTCGAGCCTTCGCGCGCGACGACAATGGAACGATGGCCGGCGCGCATCACCGCCGCGTCGCAGGCGGCAAGTATCTGCTCGGCGCCTCCGACGCTGTCGCGGCTGACGCGTGCGAACGGAAACGCGACCTGCAGGATGGTGAGCGGCATGCCGCTACTCCGCGGCGGCCGAAATTTTCCGGCGCGCATAGCGCGCGATCATTGCCGCGCAGAACTCGCCGAATTCTTCGGGAACGAGCGGCGCGCTCGTGTGATGCGGCGCGATGCCGCGATCTTCGGGCGTGAAGCAGAAGGTGACCGTCACGTCGAAATCGGCAAGCGCTTCCATCTGCCGATCAAACCAATCGAGCGCGCCCGGGCGGAAATAATCGGCCCAGGAAAGGCCGGTGCGCAAATACGTGACGCCGAGTTCCTTCATCAACGCCACGGAAGAATCGAGCCGCGGGTCCTCGAAATGAAACCACTGGCACAAACCGAGTTGCGGCGTGAAGCGCCGTAACGTGTCGAATGCCGGTTTGCGTGTGCCGTTCTCGCGCAATAGCCCCATGTAAAAATGCCGGTAATACGATGAGCCCTCCGCCTCTTTGTGTCGCGTCGTCGCGCCCCACGCCTGCGGCAGATCGCACAGCGAATACCAATGGATGCGCGGCACGCAGCCGATCAACAATTCGGCCGTGCGCGCCAAGCCCCAATCCTGTACTTCCTCGGCGCCGAAACTCGATACACCGACTTCGGAAACCCAGATCGGCTTGTCGGTGACGGCACGAATCTCCTCGATCTTCTTCGGCCAGTCCTTCAGCGGCCAGAGGTTCCAGTCGAGCGGGAAGCCATGCACCGCGACGACGTCGATGTCTTCTAGGGCGCCCTTGCCGGCGAGGTTCTGCACGAACAGCGGATCGATTGGCGACATGCCGCCAAGCACGCAGGGCACGTCGGGATTGGCCTTGCGGATCGCGCCGGCAGCAACGCGCAGCATTTCCGCAAACTTGTCCCAGCCGGGATCGATCTCTGGGTCCCAGTGCGATTTGTTGTTGGGTTCGTTCCAGATCATCGCCGCTTCGATCATCGCGCGGTCCCCCTTGGCGGATAGACCGCGCCGTCTTCCGGCTGCGGCCCGCAGCGGCAGATATAGACTTCTTCCTCGGGATGCGCCTCGATCGCGAAGCCGGCACTGCGCAGCATCGCTTCTGCCGCGCCGCGATTGGGAACGAACCAGTTGGTCGGATCGTGCGCATAGCGCTTTTCGATGAAGTGCAGCTTTGGGTATTCAGGCCGGTCGAAAATACCCGTCTCGGTGAACGGATAATCGTCGGCGAATTCTGCCACATCACTGCTGCCGCGCTGCATCGACTGAAACACCAGCATGTCGGCCGCCGCATGAGCGCGAATCAAATCCAAGGCGAGCAGGGGATGACGCAGGTGATACAATACGCCCATGAAAATCACGACATCGAAGCGCTCGCCAAGTTGGGCGACATCGTAGACGGACAACTGGTGAAATTCGATCTCGAACCCGAGCACGTCGGCGGCAAACCGCGCTTGTGCGAGGTAATCGGGGTCGTGATCGATGCCGACGACGTGGGCCGCACCGCGCCGCTTCATCTCGATGGAATAGAAGCCGCCGTTGCAGCCGATGTCGAGCACACTTTTGCCGGAGAGATCGGCGGGGATCGCGTCGGCAAAGCGGCGCCATTTCATGGCGGGATAGTCGCCGAGCGGATGATCGGGCGCGGTCCAAACGCCATTCAAGTTCATGTTGTGGAACCACGGGCCAAGCGCTTTGATGCGCTCGCTGGTCCGATCGGCGTCCAAGAGACCGGTCGCCGCCGCGTTCACTTTCGTCCCCCCGCGTGTTCGAGGAGCTTTTCGACAAAGCCCGAATCCCGACCGCGCGGCGCGGCATCCGTTCCCATGCGCTCGAGCAATTGGATCGCTGCGCGATAGCCGCCGAGCGTGCCCACGTCGACATAGTCGGTGCCGGCCTTCACGCCATGGGCGACGCCGCCATTTTCGAGGTAGGCGTTGATCAGCGTGCCGAAATATTCGTCCCTCCCGGCGCGCTCTTCCCAGAGGCGGTGTAGCGCGTGAAAAGTGCCGCCCGGCATTTTAAATGCGCCCCAAACCCAGTGCGAACGCGGACGTGCCGCTTTGACCTCAATTGTCTGAACGCGACCGTCGCGCTCCGTCGAGACCGAGTCGAAAACGTCCGGGTTTTCGACCGGAAAAAGCAGCAGCGACAGCCGATCATCCGCGAGTTCGCGAAGCGCACGGTCAGGAAACCAGATCGTGTCGGGCAAACCTACGACAACGCTTTCGCCATTCTCGCGAGTGATCAGAGGCGCGGCGCGAAACAGCGCGTCGCACAATCCCGCGGGCCGCGGCTGCACGACGTAAGCAATCGCGGCGCCGGCATAACTCGCACCGAAATATTCCATGATGTCGGACTTGCCCGGCGAGATCACAAAGCAGATTTTGTCCGCGCCGGCGAGCACCATGCGTTCCAGAAGGTACTCGCTGACCGCGCACGGCCGCTCCACGCCGGATTCGAGGCGGCTGCCGACCGGCAGCAGCTCCTTTGAAAACGCCAGCGGCTGAATGCGGCTGCCTTTACCCGCGGCCGGAACGATGCCCCACATCTCACGCACCTTCCGCATGCGCCAAGCGCGGCGCAGGGGCCGCGCGCGCCGCCTCGACATGGCGTTCGAATTCGGTAAGGCGCGCCGCGCTCGTGTGCTCGGCAAGCACGCGCTCGCGCGCGGCCCGCCCGATGCGTTGCTTTGCCGCCTCCTCGAGATCGAGCGCGGCCAGCGCGTCTTCGATCGTGCGCACGACAAGTGTCTCCGACCCGGGCGCGAGAAAATGGTCGAGTCCGTCGAACCAGTCGGAGACGATCGGCGTGCCGCAGGCAGCCGCTTCAAACAGCCGCCCTGAGGGGCACCATCCGTTCGCCGCCATGTCGGCGCGAGTGATGTTCAACGTCAGCGCCGATGAGGAGAAGAAGGCGGAATGTTCGGACGGCGGCAGATGGCGGACGAAGTAGATGTTGTCGGTCCAAGGAAAATCGAGCGGATACTGCGCACCCGCGATCATGAATTTGCTCTGCGGGCGCAGGCGCGCGGGTTCGACAAAGAACGTATCCAGCGCATTCTGGCGGTCCGCCGCGTAAGTGCCGAGATAAGAAAAATCGCTCGTATAGTGCGGATTCGGCGTGGTGCGATGGTGCTGATCGGGATCGACGTGGCCATAGAGCGGCGCGACGCGTCGAGCCCCGAGCTGATTGCGCAGGTCGTCCAGCACCGGGCCACCGGTGAAACTCAGCACAAGGTCGAAATCGCCAAGTTTGCGCGGCCCGATATAGGTCGTCTCCTCGCCGCGCGCGAGCCTTGCCAAGGTGACCGGCGTATCTAGATCGTAGAAAACCGAAACGGCACTCGGGCAATCGCAGACGAGGGCGCTCGCCGCAATTCCGTCGGGGCAGTAGGACGAGACGATCGCCACGTCGGCATCGGCCAGGGCGCGAGCGGCCTCAGCGCGAACGCTCTGCCAATCCTCAAAGAGCACTGTCTCCCCGTATTGCGGATAGGGGTCGCGGTTCATCGCGTAATAGGGCGTGTCGCGTTCGAAGAAGACGAAGCGGTAACCGCGCTGCGCACAGGCATGGGCGAATCCCCGCCACAGCGTCGCATGGCCGTTCCCCCATGAGGACGAAATCGTCAAACCGAACACGACGATTTTCATGCACCGGTCTCGTTCAGGGCGACGAGCTTGGCGCCCCAATCGCCGATAATCAACGTCGAGATCGACCCAGGCGCGATCTCGATCCGCGAAAACAGCTCGAGCGACATGCCGATGTGGAAGAGAATGGCCGCCTTTATCACGTCGGAATGGCTCACGAGAACGAGCCGCGCGCTTTGATGAAGCGCGCGCAGCCGCTCGAGATAACCCACCACGCGCGCCTGCACTTCGACCATCATCTCCCCGGCCGGCGGACGCGTCACCGAGCGCGCCTCGTTCCAGTCCTTCCAGCGCCGATCGGCATGCAATTCCTCGAAGGCTTTACCCGTCCACTTGCCGCTATCGATCTCCTGCAAGGCTTCGGCGTCCGCGAGCGGACAGCCGGTCTCTTCAGCAATGATGTCGGCGGTCTGCCGTGCGCGTTCCAGCGGACTGGAAAAGATGCGCAATGGCTGCAGCGCCGCGAGCCGCCGTCCGGCAGCCCGCGCCTGCTCTTTGCCGTTGGCGTTCAGCACCACGCCCGGCATCCGCCCGCACAGCGTGCGATCGACCAGATCGTGCTCGCCGTGGCGGACAAAATAGAACGTGGTGCTCACGCCGCGTCCTCGTCGATGCCGTCAACGAAGCGCTCGACCCTGATGCGTGCCTCGTCATCGCTGAATTGGATTGGCGGCGACTTCATGAAGTAGCTGGACGGCCCGGTCAGCGCGCCGCCAATGCCGCGCTCGAGCGCGATCTTGGCGCAGCGCACGGCATCTATAACGACGCCGGCAGAATTCGGCGAGTCGCACACCTCGAGCTTCAGCTCCACATTGAGGGGAACGCCGCCGAACGTGGTGCCTTCGAGCCGAATGAAAGCGAGCTTGCGATCCTCCAGCCACGGCACGTAGTCGCTCGGCCCGACATGGATGTTCTCGGGCGCGATCGGAATGTCGAACTGGCTTGTCACCGATTGCGTCTTGGAAATCTTTTTCGATTCGAGACGGCTGCGCTCGAGCATGTTCAGGAAGTCGGCATTGCCGCCGACGTTGAGCTGATAGGTCCGATCGATTTGCACGCCGCGCGTCTTGAACAGATTGGCGAGGACGCGGTGAACGATCGTGGCACCGACCTGGCTCTTGATATCGTCGCCGATGATCGGCAGACGCCGCGCCTCAAATCGCGCCCGCCATTTCGGCTCCGAAGCAATGAACACCGGAATGCAGTTCACGAAGGCGCAGCCCGCTTCCAGCGCCTGTTCCGCGTAGAACTCGGTCGCCTTTTGCGAGCCGACCGGAAGATAGGACACGACGATCTCGGTTCCGCTCTCCTGCAGCGCGCGGCGCACGTCGATCGGATCAGTTTCTGCCTCCTCGACCCGGCCGCGCAAATACGTGCCGAGCCCATCGAGGGTCGGGCCGCGCCGGACCTTTATTCCCGTCGGCTTCGGTGCCGCAAACTTATGCGCATTATTGGGCGCAGCAAAAACTGCCTCGGCGACGTCCCTGCCCACCTTCGTCTTGTTGATATCGAAGGCGGAGCTCAGTTCGATGTCGCCGATGTGATAGCCGCCGAGTTCGACGTTCATTAGACCTGGCACCGGCACATTGCTGCGTGCCTCGGCGTAATGGGTGAGCCCCTGAACGAAAGAAGAGGCACAATTGCCAACCCCGACAATGCCAACCCGCAGCTTGCGCGCGCTCACGCCACACTCTCCCCGATTTCAGCGGGCAGGCGCGGTGCGCGGCCCCTGCTCTTTCCCGAGACCAGGCAATGTTCGAGCTCGCGCGCGCGGTGCGCGCCGGTATGCTCGGTCAGAACACGTTGGCGGTACGCCTTGGCAATCGCGCGGCGTGCGCCTTCCGGCATCTCGAGCGCGGCGAGCGCATCGGCGCTGTCTGCGCAGATGATGATCTCGCGTCGCGGTTCGAACAGCGTGTCGAGGCCGACCCAATCATCCGACAGAACCGGGCAGCCGCACGCGCCGGCCTCGAAAAGGCGCACGCTCGGACTGTAGCCGGCCTCGATCATGTCGCGACGCGTCACATTGAGCGTAAAGCGCGAGGCCGCGTAGAAGGCCGGATGCTCGTCCGGCGCGACGTGTTCGAAGCGCTCGACATTGTCGGGCCAATCGATTTCATCAGGGTATTGCGGACCTGCGACGGCAAACTTCATGTCCGGCCGTTTGCGCGCTGTGTCGATCAGAAGCCGCGCCAAAGTCGGCTGCCGATCGGGGCTATAGGTGCCGATGTAGCTGAGATCCCAGCGCTTGTCGGCATTCAAGGGCCGGTACAGCGCTTCGTCGACGGAACAATAGAGCGGGACCGCGCGCTTGACGCCATACCGTTTCTCGATTCGTTTCAGGAACGGCCCGCCGGTGAAGGAGAGATAAAGATCGAAATCGGAGATCACTTCGGGTGATAGATAGCTGCACTCGCCTTTGGCGAGTTGCGCCATGGTCACCGGAGTGTCGATATCGTAGAAAGCCGTCACGCTGGCATTGCGCGCGCATATTCGTTCTGCAACCGCTACACCGTCGCGAACGAACGAGCCGATGATGATCGCATCGGCTCGTCCGACAACCGTGTCGAAGCGGTCGAAATCGCGAATGTCATCGTAAAGGACCAGCCGGCAGAAATCTGGTTGCGCAAGGTCGCGGTTGTCGGCGTACCAGGACTCGTCGCGCTCGAAGAACGTGATGTCATGGCCCCGCGCAGCAAACGACTTCAACAGCGCGCGATAGGTCGTTGCGTGGCCATTGCCCCACGAGGAGGATAAAGTCAAGCCAAAGACAACCAGCCTCAACTGACGCCCTCCGCGATCGCCGGTTTAGAACCCGCACTCGTCATCACTCGCCCCGCCTCACGCGTTTTGCGGAAGAAGGCATCCACCTCCGCGCCGCGATGGGCGTATGTATGCTCGCGTAGAATCCGCGCCAGCGCGCGCCGTCCGATCTCGGTCGCGCGACCGGGCGTGAGCTCGCGCACCAAGGCGGCGACGTCCTTGCCATCGCGAGCAACAAGAATCTCCCTGCCGGGCTGGAGAAACAATTCGACGCCGTCCCAAGCGTCGGTCACGATGCAGGCGGCGGCTCCGGCCGCTTCGAAAACCCGCGTCGCCGGGGAATAGCCGATGCTGGCCATGCTATCGCGCGCAACATTCAGCACGGCGAGCGGCGTGCAGTTGAAAGCATTGTGATCGCGCGTTGGCACGTGACCGATGTAGCGAACGTTGGCCGGCTTCGGCTTATCCTCCCACCCGGCGCCGCCCAGCAGGAACGAGCCCTCCGGCAGCTGCTCGGCGGCGCTTAAGAAGAAATCCTCGACGCGGCGTTCGCGGTCCGGCAGGCGATTTGCCAGGAAGGCAAGGTCGCAACTGAACTTTGCATCGGGCTGCACCGGATGGTGCGTGTCGGGATCGAGCGCATTGTAGATCGGCCGGCAGTCGCGTGCTCCCAAGACCCGGTAGGCGGTAACGATGGGCGGCCCGCCGCCATATGTGAGCACGGCATTGAGCTGGGGTAATTCTGCATGCAGGGGATGGTCCGGATCGCTGCGCAATTCGGCAACGGTCGCGGCAGCGTCCACGTCCCAGAAGATCCGGATTGCATCGGGCCGCGCCGCGCGCATGACTCCTTCGAGCAGCTCGTCGTCAAATACCCCGACGCCGCTTGCTTTGACGACGATATCGGCCTCCCCCGCGCGCGCGACGACGCGCTTCATGTGCTCGACAGTCGCGGGGTACACAACCACCCTGCACCAATCCGGCGGGTCGATATCGCGATGCGCCTGACGCTCGTAAGCGTCGGGCTCGTAGAAGGTGACGTCGTAGCCGCGGCGCGCGAGCTCGCGGATGATGCCGCGATAATAGGTTGCGGCACCATTCCAGTAGGAGGAAACGAGGCTTGAGCCGTAGAAGGCGATCTTCATGCGACCGCCTCCAGCGCGCGCGCGCCCTTGAGCCGCGCTACGATCGACAGCAGCTCTTTGACGCGATGGGCGCAAGTGTGCCGCGCGCGAATAGTCGCAAGGCCGTTTGCCGCCAGTTCCTGACGCAAGTCCGGATCATGCGCGAGTGCGCGCAGATGTCCGGTCATTTCCGCACCGTCATTTGCGACGAGATAGTCCCTTCCCGGGTGAAACAGGTGCTCGCGATCCTCCCATGGCGATGAGACAAGCGGAATCCCGCAAGCAAGCGCTTCGAAGACGCGGATGGTCGGAATGCCCGGCAAGGAAGTCACATAAAAGCGGCGCGGCACATGCACTGTCGCGACGTGTCGGGCGAAGACCTCCGGCGCGCGGGCATTCGGCAGAAACCCGCGATAGCGCGCGCCCGCTTTGCCGATGAGCTCTAGCGCCTCGACCGGATAGCGGACCCCGAAAATATCGAGCGGGAGGTCCGCTTCTCGCGCCGGGTCGAAGAGGAAATGCTGCAGCTCCGCGGAGCGTTCGCCGTCGCCCCAATTCCCGATCCAGACCATGCCGGCACGCCGGATCTCGTGGCGCGGTGGATGGAAGTGGCGGACATCCGCGGCTTCATGCCAGGTGAAGACGCGATTGCCCCAACCCCATTTGCGGTAGACGTCCGCAAGCACCGCGCCGAATGCGAGGACGCCGTCATAAAAACGCAGATCATAGGCGCGCATCGCGGCCGGATTGCTGACGGCGCGATGATGCGTGTCATGGAAGAGCAGCTGAATGGCGGCGCCGCTGTTGCGCACGTGGCCCAACGCGGCGACGAGCCATTCTTCATTCCACTCGTGGACGATGACGACGTCGGCGCCGTCGGTGGCGGCCGCCAGATCGATGTCGCGCGAATATGTCTGGGAGTTGAGTTCGGGATAGGCGGCTTTGTACGCGGCAAGCGCATCTTCGCCGGCGTCGGCCAGGAGATTAGTGAGACTCCAGCTTCCCTCCGGCTCGTAGACCGCGACCTCATGGCCGGCGGCGATCAGCTCCCGAATCACACCGCGCAGGAAATGCGCGTTGCCGTGATTCCAGCACGAGGCGAGCGAGTGGGTGAAATAGACGAACTTCATGAGGCCCGCCGCTGCGGTTCGGCGAGAAGCGAGTGCATCAGCGCAGCGAGCGCGTCGGCGGATTTGTCGATTGTGTAGCGCGCCGCCCGCCGAGTAGCTTGAGCGGCGAGGCGGGCGCGCAAAGCCGGGTCCGCAATGATTGTGTCCAAGGCCTCCGCGAGCGCACGCCCGTCGGACGGCGGCACAAACAAAGCCGCCTCATCCCACAATTCGTGGAATGTGGGGATGTCGGAAAGGACCAGCGTGCAACCCGCTTGCGCCGCTTCGAGAACCGCGAGCCCGAAAGGCTCGTACAATGCGGCGGAGATGAACACGGAAGATCGCACCATCACATCCCGCAACGCTGCGGGCGCGAGCACGCCAAGCCAATCTAGCCGATTAAGCTCAATTGCGGCGCCGTTTGGTCCTTGCACCGGGCCTGCGGCGCAGATCGTGAACGGCAGATGCTCGGCTGCGCGATCGAGCGCGGCAACGTTCTTGCCCTGATCCCACAGCCTTCCAGCCGTGAGGACGGGTATGTCGCGTGTGGGCGGGCGCGCCTTGTCAGGCGCCGACCTTCCATTGTGGATCGCGATCGGCGCGCGCGGCAACGTGTAGAGCAGTTGCGCTTGCCTGGCGAGCGCCTGCGAAGGCGCAATCGCCGCGTCGACGCGCGTCAGTCCCGCGCGCGTCAGCTTCGCCCGCCACTGCAAGTCGGCGGGCAGCTCGCCGTCCCCGTGAACCGCCTGCCACCAGGTGCCTACACACGAGTGCAGCACGCCGATTGTGGGGACGGGAAAAGATGCACCGGCGGCGAGTGCCGGGGCGTTCAATTGCACGACGTCGGCGCCAATCCGGCGTGATAGCCGGGCGATCTCTTCGCCGGCATGGGTCACCTCGGATGCGCTCATTGCGGTCCAGTCAAGCGGCAGATCGGTGATCTCGATCTCCAACCCGGCAATCGACCGCGCTTCGCGCAATGCCGACTGGCTTGGACGCTCGCCAAGTAGCGCGAGTGTGGTGGAAATCCCACGCGCGCTCAGGGCTTCCGCCGTTTCGAGCGCATAGGTCCAGATGCCACCCGCGGCATCCGCCGTCATGAGCAGGTGGATGTCAGGCATGATCCCTGACCTGACGCGTGGCTCCGACCGCCCGGACGGGCTTTCGAACCGATGTCTTGCGTTCGGAAATCCAGGCGATCAATTCTGCGACGCCATGCTTCCAGCTCTTCGGGTCGGACAGTTCGAGCTCACCCGCGATCGCACGTGTATCGCTGACGTAATAACGCTGATCGCCGGCGCGCCAATCAGAAAACTCGATCTCCACCGGCCGGCTGAGTCGCGATTCGATGAAGCGCAGAATGCGCTTCAGGCTGACCGCATTCGCGGGGCCCCCACCGAGATTGAAGGCGCGCCCGGCGACACGGCCGATATTGCGCCATCCCGCAAGATAGGCTTCGACGGCGTCGGAAACGTGCAGAACGTCGCGCACTTGGCACCCATCGCCGTAAATGGTGATCGGGTCGCCGGCCAAGGCGCGATAGACAAAATGCGCCACCCAACCCTGATCCTCGGTCCCCATCTGATGCGGGCCGTAGATGCAGCTCATGCGCAGGACCGCCGTGAGCAGATCGAAGCTGCGGGCGTAATCCAAAACGTATTGATCCGCAGCTCCCTTGGAGCAGCCGTAAGGGGTGTGAAAGTCGAGCGGACGACTCTCGTCTACGCCGTGAGCGCGTAGAGTTGCGTCCTTCGGCAAATAGCAATCGTCGTCGCACGCAAGTTCCACATCGTCCAAATTGCCGTAGACCTTGTTGGTGCTCGAAAAGAGCAAGGGCGCGCGCGGATTGTTGAGGCGCAGCGCCTCGAGAAGCGAGATCGTGCCGCCGACATTCACGTCGAAGTCAAGGCGTGGTTCGACGAGGCTGGTCGTCACCGCTACCTGTGCCGCAAAATGAAAAACGGCCCGGCAATCGCGGACCGCTTCCCCGAGTGCTGCACGATCTCTGATGTCGCAACACGCGAACGAGATTTTGTCGGCGTGACTACCCTTCAGCCATGCCAGATTGTCTTCGACGCCTGGCCGGGCCAGCGAGTCGAAAATGAGCACCGAATACCCTTCGCGCGCCAGACGATCGGCGAGGTTGATGCCGATGAAGCCGGCGCCGCCGGTGACGAGAACCGGACGTGTGCTGAGGAGCGATGGCGCGGCGGGGGTCACGCGACGAGCCCTCTCGCTTCGAGTTCACGGCGCGCCTCATGGACGCGGTCGTTCGCCTCCTGTTTCGCAACCCAGTCCGCGAGCTCTGCCAGTCCGGTACTGAAATCCTGTTCGGCGGCGAAGCCGAGCTCCTGCTCGGCTTTGCCGACAGCGGCAAAGCAGTGTCTGATGTCGCCAGCGCGGAGCTTGCCGGTCATTTCAGGGGCGAGGTCGGTGCGGTTCATAGCCTGCGCCAGACCGATCGCAACGTCTTCCACCGTTCGGGACCGGCCGCTGCCTATGTTGAATACCTTGCCGGCCGCAGCCGGATGTTCCAGCGCGAGCAGGAAGGCGCGTGCGACGTCCTTGACATGCACGAAATCGCGCCGCTGTTGGCCATCCTCGAACACCATCGGACGCTCGCCATTCAACAGACGGGAGGCGAAAATCGCGAGCACGCCGGTGTAAGGATTTGAGAGAGCCTGACCAGGTCCGTAAACATTGAAGAGCCGAAGCGCCACCGCCTCAATTCCGTAAGCGGGCGCGACTGTGAGCGTGAGGCGCTCCTGCACGTACTTCGTCAACGCGTAAACCGACGTGAGCGCCGGCCGCTTCCATTCCGGTGTCGGCATCGCAAACAGCGGACGCCCATCGCGGCCAAGCGGATCATAAGATTGTCCGGCGCGGCGCATGCCGCGTTCGGCATCTTCAACAACGTCGCCGCTTTCTGTCCGGTAAAGACCCTCGCCATAAATGCTCATCGAGGAAGCGGTGACGACGCGCCGCACGGGACGATCGATCAGCGCTTGAAACAAAGAAGCGGTTGCGAGATCATTGCCACCGACATAGCGCTCGATCTCGTACATGCTCTGCCCGACGCCGACCTCCGCGGCCAGATGGATGACGCTGTCGACGCGCGCCAGCGCGCGCGAAAGGAGACCAGGATCGCGCAGATCGCCGACGAGGAGCTCTGCGTCGTTCCAGATATCGAGCTTGCTGGGCGCCGGCCCGTGGACCTGTTCCACGAAAGAATCGAGGGCGCGAACGCGATTGCCACGTTGCAGCGCTTCCCTGACCACCTGGCGGCCGATGAATCCCGCGCCGCCGGTGACGAGAATGGTCTCGCTCATGGCGAAGCCGGGCGGGATTTATACAAACTGTGAACTTGGTCTCGCCATGGCAGGCAATCCGGCTGGAGCGGAGCGGTGCCGCTTAGCCATGAATGCCCCAATTCAGCGCGTCGCATCCCACCTCATCCAGACGGTTGTCGAATTTGCAGCAGATTTGCCAGCGAATACCGAGGGATACGCAGGCGCTGCTCACCCCAAAACGGTCAGCATCTACAAAGGTTGCAGTCTAGCTTGCGCTAAGGCGTGCCTCTTTAACTTTTGATATAACCGAGGGGCCGCCGGCTCTTAACGTATGATAATCAAGCGACGATCTTTGCCTTGCGTAAGCAATGGATCTCGTCGGCAGCGAGACCACAGCTTTTCAAAATCGCATCGGCTTGGCTGTGTTCCGGCGCAACGCGATTGGCTCCCGCAGCAGCGCTGCGGAAGCGCGGCGCGGCAGCCGGGCGTGCATGCCCTTCAGTGCGGCGGAACGTGTTGCGGGCGCTGATGTGCGGATGATGCGCCGCTTCCTCCAACGTGAGCACCGGCGTCACGCAAGCATCGGTGCCTTCGAGAAGCGCACACCATTCCGCGCGCGTGCGGGTCTTGAAGATCGCGATCATCTTGGCACGCAATGCTGGCCAGTGTTCACGCTCGTGCTGGCGTTGCACGTCTTCTTGATCAAGACCGATGCGGCGCGCCAGTTCCTGAAAGAACTTTCCCTCAATGGCGCCGACGGCGAGATAAAGCCCGTCGCGCGTCTCGTACGTGTCGTACCAGGGCGCGCCGCCGTCGAGTATATTGTTGCCGCGCTCGTCGTCCCAGCGTCCGGAGGCTTTCAAGCTGTAGAAGATCGTCATGAGTGAGGCGGCGCCGTCGACCATTGCCGCGTCGACAACATCGCCTTCTCCGGTGGCGCGCGCGCGGAGGATGCCGGCAAGAATCCCGATCGCGAGATAAAGCGAGCCGCCGCCGTAATCGCCAATCAGATTGAGCGGCGGCACGGGCTTGCGTCCACGCTCGCCGATGCTCGCGAGCGCGCCGGTCAGCGCAATATAATTGATGTCGTGTCCAGCCGCTTGCGACAGCGGGCCCTCCTGGCCGAATCCGGTCATGCGGCCATAGACGAGCCGGTTGTTGCGCTTCAGGCAAATGTCGGGCCCGAGGCCGAGCCGCTCCATCACGCCTGGACGAAAGCCTTCAATCAGCCCATCCGCGCGCTCGATCAGGTTGAGAGCAATCTCGATTGCCTGCGGCTGCTTCAAATCGAGTGCGATCGAGCGGCGATTGCGCGCGACGAAGTCCGTGCTCTTCCTCATGGGGACGCCGAGGTCGCTGCCGCCGATGCGATCGATGCGGATCACGTCAGCGCCCATGTCGCCAAGCAGCATTGCGCAGAACGGGCCGGGACCGATGCCCGCCATCTCGATGATCGTCACCCCGTTCAGCGGTCCCAAATCGCAGCTCCGTCGCAAGTCAGATATTTTGCAGCTCGTTCTGCAGGATGTCGGCAAATGCCCGGGCGAGGGATTCGTCCTGGATTTGATGACGGACGAAGGTTTCGCGGATCACCGCGGGCGAGGGGGATTTGGCGAGCGCCAACTCGCACAAAGCTGCGTCCGGGACAAGGCGCACCGGCGAACATCGTCGGTTTCGTGCGATCCGCAGGCGCGCAGACTTCATCCGCAGCAATGCCCGTTGCTGCGCAATGGTCAGTCCCGCAAAAGCTTCCTGCTCGCGACGCGGCCGCGCCGTTGTATGGGCGCTCACGGCGTCATCGTGCACCGGCACGCGCGGCTCAATCAGCGAGCGCATTGCTCCAAGTGCCCGGCTGCGCACGTAGGCAGCGCCCGATACGGGCAGTCGTGCGACGCGGCGCAATTGCAGGAAGCCTTTCCGGCAATTGTCGCATCGGCCGCAAGGCCTGCCCTCATCGCCGAGTGCACGCAACAGCATCTGTTGCCGGCAGGTGGGCGCACGGCAGAATTCCTCGATGAGCGCCAGTTTCGCTCCCGCTTCATGCTGGCGATTAGGCTCCGCAATGCTTGCGAGCTGCAGCCGGCGCGATTCGAACTCCTGCGGCGCGTAGAGAAGCAGCGTCTGCGCCGGCAGGCCATCGCGGCCCGCACGCCCCGTCTCCTGGTAATATGTCTCCATCGAGGACGGCAGATCGACATGGCAGATGAAACGCACGTCGGCCTTGTCGATGCCCATGCCGAAGGCGATTGTCGCGACCATGACCACGCCCGTGTCAGAAATGAACTCATCCTGATGCGCGTGGCGCGTACCGCCGTCGAGCCCCGCGTGATAGGAAAGCGCCTTGAAGCCGGCCTGGCGCAATTGCCGGGCAAGGCGACTGGTCTTCTCGCGTGTGGCGCAATAGACAATGCCCGATTGGCCGTCATGGTCGGCCAGGAATCGCTGAACCTGCCGTAGACCCGCTCCGCGCCGCTCGACCCGATGCGATAGATTCGGCCGCTCGAACGAGCCGGCGAAGACCTGCGGCGGCGAATGGAAGAGATTACCGATGATTTCCGCACGCGTTGGCGGCGCGGCAGTCGCCGTCACGGCAATCGTCTGACGCACCCCGATCGCGTCGGCGGCCTTGCGCAAATTGCGGTATTCGGGGCGGAACTCATGGCCCCAATGCGCAATGCAATGCGCTTCATCGACCGCCATCATCTGCGGGTGCGCGGCGCGTAATGCTGCGATCATTGCCGGCTGATCCAGGCGCTCAGGCGCGACATAGAGAAGCTTCAGACTGCCGTGTCGCAGCCGCGTCAGAACCTCCGCTGTTTCGTGCGGCTCGGCGGCGGAGTGCAATGTCGCCGCCGGAATGCCGAGCGCCACGAGATGATGCACCTGATCGCGCATGAGCGAGACGAGCGGCGAGACGACCAATGTGAGCGATGGCAACAGGAGCGCGGGCAGCTGATACAGGAGCGATTTGCCGGAGCCGGTCGGCAGGACGGCCAGAATATCGCGCCCGTCGAGAACGGCAGCGATGATCTCGGCCTGACCTGGTCGGAAATCGGCATGGCCGAAGCGATCGCACAGAACGCTCCGCGCTTGCTCCAGACCCGTCACGCAGGACTCCTCCGCCAGTCGACGCGAGCCTAGCACCAGGCCGGGCGGCGCACGAGATGGATCATGCGCTGCGGCGCAGCGACAGCCCTATTGCCGGATTATAAGCGAGGATGGCGCCTGCCATGAACACGATCCCGCAGCCGAGCACGATCGCCAAAGCCTGCAGATTGAGCTGCTGGTAGAACGCGAAGCGGATGAGCTCGACCGCATGCGTGAACGGGTTTGCCAGGCAGACGTGATAGAGCCAAGGGCTCGATTCCTGCACGCGCCACAGCGGATAAAGCGCCGAGGAGGCGAAGAACATCGGGAAGATGACGAAGTTCATCACGCCGGCGAAATTCTCGAGCTGCTTGATAAGCGAGGAGAGGAGCAGGCCGAACGACCCGAGCATCAAGCCGACGAGGATCAGCGCCGGCAAGACGGTCAGATAGCCCCACAATGTCGGCGGCTCGATCTCCCAGAAATAGGCGATGATCAGATAGGCGTAGACCTGCAGGAGCGACACCGCGGTGCCGGCGACGAGCTTCGAGGACAAAAGAAACCAGCGCGGCATCGGGCTGACGAGGAGCGTGCGCATGTTGCCCATCTCGCGGTCGTAGACCATCGACAGCGAGGATTGCATGCCGTTGAAGAGCTGGATCATCGCAATCAGCCCCGGCGTAATGTAGACCTCGTAAAGAATGTAGGTCTGGTAAGGCGGGATGATCGACACGCCGAGCACCTGGCGAAAGCCGGCGGCGAAGATGAAGAGCCAGACGAGCGGACGCACCAGCGCCGAGATGAAGCGCTCGCGCTGATGCAGGAAGCGCAACCCCTCGCGCCAGACGATCCCGGCCATGCAGATTGCGTATTGACGCAAGCCGAAACGGGTGCGCACCGGCGCGCCGGTGTTCGCCATCGGAAACGAGGTCATGCCTCTAGCTCGCTTTGCTCGGTGGCGATGATGCGCTCGAACGCGCCCCCAACATTCGCGGCACCCGCGCTCGCGACGAGATCGCCGGCAGGGCCTTTGGCAAGGACGCGGCCGCGATGCAAGATGATCAGATCATCGCCGTCCTCGACCTCATCGATGAGATGTGTGGTCCACAAGACGCCGATATTCTCCTGCGCGACGAGGTCGCGCACGTACCGCAAAATGCTTTTGCGCGCGTTGACGTCGAGGCCGACCGTAGGCTCGTCGAGGAGCAGGAGCGAGGGCCGGTGCAGAAGCGCGCGGGCGATCTCGATTCGACGCATCTGCCCGCCCGAGAGCACGCGTGCCTTGTCGTGCGCGCGGTCGCGCATTTGCGTGCGCCCCAGCGTATCCTCGGCGAGTTCTCCCGCTTCGCGTCCGCCAATGCCATGCAAGCTGGCGTGATAGAGCAGGTTCTGCATGACGCTTAGATCGAGATCAAGCGTGCGCGCCTGAAACACCACGCCAAGGCGGCTCAACGCCTGCGCCGGCTCGCGCGCAACATTGAAACCGAGAACGAAGATCGAGCCGTGCTGGGCGGCGTAGAGGCGCGTGACAAGCGAGAAAAGCGTGGTCTTGCCGGCGCCGTTCAACCCGAGCAGCACGGCAAAGGCGCCGCGGCGCACGTCGAAGCTGACATGATCGAGGGCGCGCCGCTCACGATAGGAATGAGTAACGTCTTCGATCGACAGCGCCGGGACGGCCGGGTCGGGGTCTACTTGCGAATCGCGCGCTTGGGCTGCGAGTGTCATTGCGGCGACACGGCGACGCCCCACGGGAAGGAGCCGACCGGAATCGATTTCACCACTTTTAATCCCGCGACATCGATCACGGACACGTCGTTAGACACGCCATTGGTCGACAGCAGGTATTTCTCGTCCGGCGTGAAGGCAAGTTGCCAGACCCGCTGGCCCACAAGCAGGTATTTCGTCACCTGCTTGCTTGCCGTGTCGATCACCGCGACGCGGTTTGCCGGGCCGAGCGCCACGAATGCTGTCTTGCCGTCGCGCGAGATGCGAATGCCGACCGGCTGGATGGCCTCTTTCGGCAGTCCGGGAATAGCGAATTCAATTTTTTGCGTCACGGCGTGCTTGACCGGATCGATAACGCTGATCGTCCCGCCGACTTCCGCCGATACCCAGAGCTCGGACCCGTCGGGCGTGAATTGCGCAAATCGCGGCCGCGCCCCGACCAGGATGTTCGCTATGATTTCCTTCTTTTGCGGATCGATCAGATGCGCCATGTTCGTCGTCTCGGACGTGTTGACGAGAATCTTTCCGTCCGGACTGAGCGCCATTCCCTCGGGCTCCACGCCGACCGGAATTTCGCCGACGACCTTGCGCGTGTTGATGTCGATCGTCGTGACGAGATTGTCGTTCTCGTTCGAGAGATACACGAGCTTGCCGTCGGGGCTGAGGATCAGCAGCTCCGGGTCGGGGCCGGAAGGCAGATCGCCGATAATCTGCAGCGTTTTGGCGTCGACGATGTTGATCGTGTCATCATCACCGGCGCAGATGAAAATCTGCGTGCCCTCCTTGTTGACGACGATCCCGCGCGGCCGCTGGCCGACTTTGGCCGTCCTGACGACTTCGAGCTTGTCGAGATCGATGACGCTGATCGAATTGCCTTTCTCGTTAGTGACGTAAGCCAGGTAGGCGAGCGCGGGGGTGCTGCTTGCGGCCAGCGAGCACGTCGAGAAGATCAATCCAACTAACGCAGCACGCATTTCGTTTCCGGTCTGTCATATCCGAGCGTGTCGAGCTCGGACGTCTGATGCAGAAATCCCTCCTGCGGCGACACCGAGACGATCGAGCGCCCATCGCCAAGCAGGATCGGCTGGCGCACCTGCAGGTTCCACGAGCGTAGCGTCAGACGCTGGCCTTTGAAAGCAGCGAAGGAGAAGTCCGGCCCGACCAGGAATTCGCGCAACTTCGCTGGGTCGTTGGAGTGCGTGCGTGTCACCGCCTCGCCGATCATGCGCATGGCCATCCAGGCCTGATTGTCGCGCGCATTCATGGAGCGATTGAACAGACGGTAGAAGCGATTCTGCAACTGCGCGGCGCCCCATTGCTCGTGCGTTGCGTCCCAGCTTGTCGGCTTCAGTCCGCCGGAGCCGGCGACCGGCCGCGGATCCCAGGTGCGGTACGGCAAGTACCCGGCAAAGACGTCGCTCTCATCGGCCGCGACGAGCACATCGTAAGCCGGCGCATTCTGCGTGAGCACCGGCATCTGCCGCTGCGTCTGTACGCTGCCGGAATCCGAGCGCCGCCCGCCGCCGGTGTCCTGATACAACCGCTCCTCGACGATTTTTGCGCCGAATTTTTTTGCCGAGCGGCGGATCGCATCGGCCAAGAGCTGATCCTCCGGATGCGAACCGAAGACAAGGAACCAGCGCCGCCATTGTTTCCAGATGAGATATTCCGCCAATCCGTCGGCCAGCATAGAGCGTGTCGGCGCAGTGTGAAACACATTGGCGCGGCAATCCTCTTCGCGCAGGCGGTCGTCGAGTGCGCTCGCATTGAACAGCAGCGTGTTCGACTGCTTGCCCGCGTCGGCAGCTGCAAGCAGCTGCGCAGCGGGCAAGTCGGCGATAATCAGATGGATGCCGTCCTTTGCGAATTGGCGCACCGCTTCGGCAGTGTCTTCACCGTCGGCAAGTTTGCGATCTTTCAGCGTAAATTCCTGATTGGTGAACTTTCCCGTGGTCGCGTTGTCCTGCAGACCAAGCTCCGCGCCTGCAAGCAAATCATTGTCGGGCGGAATATCCAGAATCGAGATCGTCTCTTTCGAATGCGCTGTGCGCAGCACGCCAACCGCAATCGACATTACCGGCGTTTGTGCCGGCGTTTGCGCCGGCTGCGCATGGCTGCAGGCAAGCGGCACAGCGCTGCACAGCGCAATCGCGGCGATATAGGCGCGGACACATTTGCCAGAAAACATTGCGATCAGATGGACCGAAAGCGCGGCCCGATCAACGTCAACGAAATGCTCAGGCGGCGCCCTTCAGCGCCGCCTGCTCGTCGGCAGCCGCCGGCGTGGGTTCGATCGCCTGCTGTGCTCCGAAACGCTCGTGGGCAATTTCGCGGATCGCATGCAGCGCCTGTCCAAAGCGGAAGGCGCATTTGTCGGCCTTGGCCGCATCGCACAATTGCTGCGCCCTGGCTGGCACTTCATCCGCGGTCCAGAAACAGGTGAGGATCACGGCACGCGGGAAACGGCGGCGGATCCGGCGCACGCCGTAGCGAACTTGTGCGTGGCCGACTTCGGAATCGAGGTAAGATAGGCAGATCACGTCGGCCCGCGCGGCGTCGAGACGCAGCAGACCGGCCGGCGTCAGCGCCGAAGCGGGTTCGACACGCGGCGCGATTGTGTTTTCGCTGCGCAGAAGATGCGCGAAGAGGGCGCCAGCCGACTCATCGAGCGGCGTGCGTCCGCCGATGCAGACGACCGACAGCTGGCTTGCCTGTTGGCGCTCTTCGGGGGTGTCTTCGCCTTCCGCGGCAGGGCCAGGATCGCTGCCGTCCTCCTGCAAATCCTCGACGAGCTCATCGATCGTTTCGCGAATTTTCACCTGCCGACCGGCGTCGAGTGCGCCGCGTCTGACGTCGGCCTGGGCCATGAGCAGCGCCTCCAGGGCAACCTCATCGAAATACTCGGCGAGCGGGCGCTGCTTGATAAACTCCTCCGCCTGCTCCGCGACCTCCGAAGAATCCGCCGCGAGCAGGCGTTGGTAAAAGCTTTCGACCGGCGTCAGCGCCGGCGCATCGCCGAGCAGCACATCGAGGAATTCGAGCCGCTCGACATGGCGGCCGAGCACCACCAGGCAAACGGTAAGTGGCGTGGCAAGCAAAAGACCGACAGGGCCCCAGAGCCAGGTCCAGAAGGTCGCCGACACGACAACGGCGATCGGCGAAATCCCGGTCTGATGGCCGTAGAGCAGCGGCTCGAGCACCTGACCGACGATGGGTTCGAGGATGACGAACAAGGCCGCGACTTCGAGCATCATCGTCCAGCCCGGGGCGACCGCCGCGGCAAGCAGAATGGGGACAGCCGCGGCAATGAACGAGCCGACATAAGGCACGAAGCGCAGCAGCGCCGCCAGCGCGCCGCAGAGGAACGGGCTCGGGACGCCGATGAACCAGAGCCCGATCGCCACCACCGTGCCGAAACAGGCATTGATAATCGTCTGGAACAAGAAATAGCGGCTGAGCCGCCGCGCCGCGTCGTTCATGGCGGCCGTCGTACGCTGCAGGTCGCCCGAGCCGGCCAGGCGGATGAAGCGGTCGCGCAAATCCTCGCGCTGGAACAGGATGAAGATCACGAAGACCAGGATGATGCCGGCCGTTGCCAAAGGCTCGAGGATCGTCCCCGCGATAGTCTGCAGTCGCTCGAATGAGAGCGGGTCAGAGGGCTGCACTTCGACCGGAACAGGTTCGATCTTGTTCTGTGGCTGAACGCGTTGCGGGCCTGAGCCCGCATCTTGCGGTTTCGGCGTAGCGGCAGGCGCGGTTTCGGCGATCTGACCGCCAATTTTGCGCAAGGCTGCGGCTGCTCGCTCGAACGAGCCGCCGCCGCCCGCGAATCGCTTCAGCGAGGCGACCTTGCCGCTGATCGTCGTCTCGTAGTTCGGCAGTTCCTTGGTGAGGTCGGCGAATTGCTGCGCGACTATCGTGCTGAGCCCGCCGAGGACGGCAACGGCCAGGAGCACGACCAGGCCAACCGAGGGCACGCGCGGCACGCGCCAGCGCCGGAGCAATCGCACCAGCGGGGCCAAGACGAAGCTGAGAAGGATTGCGATCGCGATCGGGATGAAGACGGCTCGCCCGACATAGAGCGCAGTCACGACCAGCGCCGCAGTGAAGAGGGTCACGGCCTTGTCGAGGAGCTGGGCCTGGTCGACCGGTGCTGCGACGACGCGTGGCGGCTGGGGTTTTAGGAATTCGCTCATCTCACCCCTTCGCCGTAGCGCTGCCGGATAACCTCCCCCTCCTTTGCAGGTTCCCGGGGGCAGCACCCCGTGTTGCGGCGCATCGGCGGTGCTAAGGTTTTCCGATGCTGCTCGAATCGGTCGTCGAACGCGACGAAGGCCGGGAAGGCGCAGGCCTGCCGCTCGTCGCCGACGTGCTCGTGCCGGTCGCGCTCGACAATACCTACTCATATTGCGTGCCGGCGGGGCTCGAGATCGCGCCCGGCGATTTCGTGACCGTGCCGCTCGGCACGCGCGAGACGACGGGCATCGTCTGGTCGCTGAAGCGCTCCCGCAGCGGCGGCAATCTGAAGGAGATCGCGGCGCGGCGCGACCTGCCGCGGCTCGACGAAAAGCTCATGCGCTTCATCGACTGGGTGGCGCGCTACACGCTGGCGCCCCGCGGCATGGTGCTGCGCATGGTGTCCCGCATTCCCGAGACGGACGAAGGCGAAGCGCCGCGCGTCGGCGTGCGACTTGCCGCGGAGCCGCGCGACGGCGAACCGCTGCGCATGACGCCGGCCCGCGCCCGCGTGCTCAAAGCCGCCGACGGTGGCCTTTCCTTCCGCAAATCCGCGCTGGCGGAAGCGGCCGCGTGTTCGACGGGCGTGATCGACGGCCTCATCGATGAAGGCGCGCTCGAAACCGTGCTGATGGCGCCGGAGCCGGTAGCGCTGCCGCCCGACATCACTTTCGCCGAGCCGAACCTCAGCCCCGCACAGGCCGATGCCGCGGACGCGCTGCGCGCCACAATCGCGCGCGGCGGCTTCTCGACAACGCTGCTCGAAGGCGTGACCGGCTCCGGCAAAACCGAGGTGTATTTCGAGGGGATCGCGGCGGCACTGGCGACTGGCGGCCAGGTCCTGATCCTGATGCCGGAAATCGCGCTGACCGGGCAGTTCCTCGATCGGTTCGCGCGCCGTTTCGGCGTGCGGCCGGCGGAATGGCATTCGGGCGTCGCGAGCCGCCGGCGGGCGCGGATCTGGTCGGGCGCTGCGTCCAGCGAAGTGCGCGTCGTCGCCGGCGCGCGCTCTGCTTTGTTCCTGCCCTTCGAGCGGCTGCGGCTCATCATCGTCGATGAGGAGCACGAGCCCGCCTATAAGCAGGAGGACGGCGTTACCTATCACGCGCGCGACATGGCGGTGGTGCGCGGCCAGATCGAAGGCGCCGCCGTCGTACTCGCCTCCGCGACGCCCTCGATCGAAACGCGGGTCAACGCGGCGCAGCGGCGCTATGGCCATGTCGAGCTGACGCGCCGCCACGCCGGCGGCGCGCTACCCGATCTTGCCGCCATCGATCTGCGCCGCGACGGGCCGCCGCGCGGGCGCTGGATTTCACCGGTTCTGCGCGAGGCCGTCGGCGAGACGATCGCCCGCAACGAACAGGCGCTGCTCTTTCTCAATCGGCGCGGCTACGCGCCGCTCACAGTATGCCGCGCCTGCGGCCACCGTCACCAATGCCCGCATTGCACCGCCTGGCTCGTCGAGCACCGCTTTCGCCGCGCGCTGATCTGCCATCAGTGCGGCCATGTCGAGCGGCGGCCGGAGATGTGCGTGCAATGCGAGACGCCGGATTCCCTTGCCGCCTGCGGCCCGGGCGTGGAGCGGCTCGCAGAAGAAGTGGCGCTCACGTTTCCGGATGCCCGAACGCTGGTTTTGTCCTCGGACTTTCCCGGAGGGACGGAGCGGCTGCGGCGCGAGATCGACGCCATCGCCCGGCGCGAATTCGACATCGTCATCGGCACGCAATTGGTGGCGAAGGGCCACAATTTCCCATCGCTCACCCTCGTCGGCGTCATCGATGCCGATCTGGGTCTGTCGAGCGGCGATCCGCGCGCGGCGGAGCGCACGTTCCAGCTGCTCAACCAGGTGACCGGGCGCGCCGGCCGGGGCGATCGGCCCGGCCGAGGCTTGGTGCAGACCTATCAACCGGATCACCCGGTGATGAAGGCGCTGCTTTCCGGCGACGCCGCCCGCTTCTATGCCGAGGAAACCGAGGTGCGGCTCAGGGCGGCGCTGCCGCCCTTCGGACGGCTGGCGGCGCTGATCGTCTCCGGCGCCGATCGCCTTGCGACCGAAGCGCATGCGCGGGCGCTCGTTCGCGCCGCCTATTCGCTGCCGACGGAGGACGGGTTTGCCGTCGCGCCTGTCGGCGGGCTGCCGCAGGCGAGCGACATCCTCGTGCTTGGACCGGCGGAAGCCCCGATCGCCATGGTGCGCGGGCGCTACCGCTTCCGGATTCTGGTGAAGGCGCCAAAGCGCCTGGATATCCAGAGTTTTGTTCGCCGGACGCTATTCGAGGCGCCGGCCCCGCGCGGCGGGATACGGGTCGACGTCGATGTCGACCCGCAGAGCTTTCTGTAGGGGCTCAGTAGACCATCACCACGGGCGTGCCGACGCTGACGCGGGAATAGAGGTCTCTCACATCCTCGTTGAGCATGCGGATGCAGCCGTAAGAGGCGGAGGTGCCGACCGAGGCACGCATCTTGTTGGTCGTGCCGTGGATCGCGATCTCGTCGCGATCGAGTGTCAGCGCGGCGACACCCATCGGATTGCCGGGCGAACCGCCCCGGATCAAGTTGGGCAGTTCCGGGTGATCGCGCTTGACGACCGGAGGGGGGGCCCAATCCGGGTTGAGATACTTGCCGTTGACGCGGGCAGAGCCCGCCCACTCCTTGCCGTGCTTGGCGACGGCGACGGGGTAGCGGATCGCGGTACCGTCACCGAGCGTGTAGTAGAGCTTCTTCTCGCGAGCGCGGATCACGATCGTGCCGGCCGGATAATCCTGAGCACCGCGCAAAACTACGCGGGCTTCCGCCGCGGAGGCGGAGGACGAGGCGAAGCAAAGTCCGGCGCCGACGGCAGCAACGGCCAGGGCCGCACGAAGACGAAGATTGATCATGGGACGAAATCCGAATTCCGGTTGAGACCGTGTCCAGCTTGGCTGGACGTCCGTTAACCCTTACCGAAAGACACGATTCCGCCGAAGAGCATTCGGACTCATGGTTAAGGTTTAACCATAAGATTTCGTTACGTGTTGCAGCCGCACAACGGTTAAGCTGCCGCGCTATCCGCACACAATGGCCGCCATTCCGCCGCGGCAGATAACTGCGCACGATTCCCTATCGAGGAGGCATGTCGCTCGATCAACGACTCGTGATCGACAGACAGCGTCAATGCCTGCCTTGCGCGAAACCACCAGCCTTACTTGCAGTTCATACCGCGGGCCCTCAGAACTCGTGGAGAGCAACGTTATGACAGGACAGCTGAGGAAATTTGGAATAGCCGCCGTCGCGGCGCTAACGTTCGGCGGTACGATCGCAATGACCTCTAGCGAGGCCCTGGCCTTCAAAGGCGGATTCGGCGGCGGCGGATTCAGCGGCCACGGCTTTGGCGCCGGTGGGTTTGCGGGCCGCAGCTTTGGCGGTGCGGGCTTCGCAGGCCGCAGCTTCGGTGCCAGCCCGATGTTCGCCGGACGCAGTGTCGCCGCAAGCCCCGGCTTTGCCACACGCGGCTTTGCGGGCGCGGGCTTCGCGCGTCCCGGCTTCGCAGGACGTAATTTCGTCTTCCACCGCGGCTTCCGCCATCGCGGCTTCGGCTTCGGCCTGGGAGCCGGCCTGGCTGCCGCGACGCTCGTCGGCGCTGCAGCCTATCCGTACTATTACGGCTGCGATCCCTACTGGGACGGCTACGATTACCCGTACGCGTGCGGATATCCGTATCCATACCCCTACTACTGGTAACAGCGTCTCCTGGAGGTCCGGCGTGAGCCGGACCTCTTGTCTTATTGCGGCTGTCGGAGCGCGACCATTGCCTTGACGGCGTTGGTTGCGGCGGCTTCTTTTTCAATCTCGTCGAGTTCGGCTTTGACAAACGGATGCGCTGCCGCATTCGCCATCAGCGACCAGATCGCAGATGCTGCAAAGACGATCTTCTGCGCCATCGCCGGCGAATAGCGCTCGCCGATGCCGCGCAAGGAATCTGGCTTGTTGTTGCGGCGGGCCTGTATCACGAGAACGATGTCGCCGAATTCCACCTTGGGGTCGTTGGCGACCGCAGCATAGAAATCATAGATTTTCCGCACATAGACGGGATCGCCGGTTGAGAACGCCGCGCCCCACAGAGTGTCGAGATCGCTCGGACCCTGCGGCACGAGGCCCGCGAGCGGCTTGATCTCCCCGAGCTTCGCCATTTCCGCGTCGCTCCAGTGCCATTGCGCCGCGAGGCGGCGCGCAGCCGCGTCGTTGGCCGCAGCTTCAAGCGAAATCAAAACGACGGTCTCGCCTTTCCGCCCAAATGGATGGTTGGCAACGCGATCGACCTGCGCCGGATTTTTTTCGAAATAGGCCGCGAGGAAGCCGATCATCGGCGGCAAAGCCGGTGGCTGATCGGTTGCGGCCAGGCGTTCCCATCGGGCGACAAGATCGCCGACATCCGGCTTCTTGGGCGCTTTGTAGAACGTGTTGAGCGCGGTACTGACTGCCTGCACCTCCGCGGCAGCGTCGGTCTTCTGCGCCGCAGCCGGCGTGGCGGAAGCGCCGATCGCGCAACCAAGGACGAACGCCAGGAGGAAGCGCGGTCCTCGCGCGCGATCACGCAAACTCATGCAGCATTCCGGTTCTTGATGAGATCGTCGACCACTGTTGGATCCGCAAGCGTCGACGTATCTCCGAGAGAGCCGAATTCGTTCTCGGCGATCTTGCGCAGGATGCGGCGCATGATCTTGCCGGAGCGGGTCTTCGGTAAGCCGGGTGCGAACTGGATCACATCGGGTGAAGCGATCGGCCCGATCTCCTTGCGCACCCAAGCGACAAGTTCCTTGCGCAGGGCTTCAGAGGGCCCCTCGCCTGCCATCAGAGTGACGTAAGCGTAGATGCCCTGGCCTTTGATGTCATGCGGGAAGCCAACGACGGCGGCCTCCGACACTTTTGTATGCGCGACAAGGGCGCTCTCGACTTCCGCCGTGCCCATGCGATGGCCGGAGACATTGATGACATCGTCGACCCGGCCGGTGATCCAGTAATAGCCATCCTCGTCGCGGCGGCAGCCATCGCCGGTGAAATATTTGCCCTTGTAGGTGGAGAAATAAGTCTGCACGAAGCGCTCGTGATCGCCATAGACCGTGCGCATCTGGCCCGGCCACGAATCAGCAATGCAGAGGTTCCCCTCGCAGGAGCCCTCGAGCACCTTGCCGTCTGCATCGACAATTTCCGGCTTGACGCCGAAGAACGGCTTCGTTGCAGACCCCGGTTTCTGCGCAATCGCGCCGGGAAGCGGCGTGATCATGATGCCGCCCGTCTCCGTCTGCCACCAGGTGTCGACGATCGGACAGCGGCTGTCGCCAACGACGCGGTAATACCATTCCCACGCTTCGGGATTGATCGGCTCGCCGACGGAGCCGAGCAGGCGCAGCGATTTGCGGCTGGTCTTCTTCACCGGCGCCTCGCCCGCACCCATGAGCGAGCGGATCGCCGTCGGCGCCGTGTAGAAGATGTTCACCTTATGCTTGTCGACGACTTCCCAGAACCGCGAGATCGACGGGTAATTCGGAATGCCTTCGAACATCAGGGTCGTGGCGCCGTTGGCGAGCGGGCCGTAGACGATGTAGCTGTGGCCCGTCACCCAGCCAACGTCGGCCGTGCACCAGTAGATGTCGCCGTCATGATAATCGAAGACGTATTGATGCGTCATCGCGACATAGACGAGATAGCCGCCGGTCGTGTGCACAACGCCCTTCGGTGCGCCCGTTGAGCCTGACGTGTAGAGGATGAACAGCGGGTCCTCCGCATTCATCTCTTCGCAAGGACATTCGTGCGTCAGCACGCTTGCCGCATCGTGATAATAGACGTCACGCACGGGATCCATGTCGACCGGCGCACCTGTGCGTTTGACGACGATTACCTGCTCGACGATGTCTCCGACCTTGCCAATCGCTTCATCGACATTGGACTTCAGCGGCACTTTGCGGCCGCCGCGCAGGCCCTCGTCGGCAGTGATGACGACGCGCGACTTGCAGCCTTCGATGCGGCTTGCCAGCGAGTCGGGCGAGAAGCCGCCGAACACGACGGAATGCACGGCGCCGATGCGCGCGCAGGCGAGCATCGCGTAAGCGGCTTCGGGGATCATCGGCATGTAGATCGTGACGGTATCGCCCTTGCCAATATTGCGGTTGCGCAGGATGTTGGCGAACAGGCAAACCTCATCGTGCAATTCGCGATAGGTGATCTTGCGCGACTCCGAGGGATCATCGCCCTCCCAGATCAGCGCCACCTGATCGCCGCGCTTCTCGAGATGCCGGTCGATGCAGTTATAGGCGACGTTGGTCGTGCCGTCCTCGAACCACTTGATCGAGACATTGCCTGGGTCGAAGCTCGTGTTCTTCACCTTGGTGAACGGCTGCATCCAGTCGATACGCCTGCCATGCTCGGCCCAGAAGGCGTTGGGGTGGGCGATCGAGCGGCGGTACCAATCCTCGTATTTTGCCTGATCGATGTAGGCGCGCTTCGTCCAGTCCGCGCTGACCTCGTGGAGATGCTCTTCCATGCCGTTCCTCCGGGGATACTTTTGGCCGCCCAGCGGGGGCGGACGTTGGCGCGGATTATGGGACAGGAGGTGCCGAGCGCAAATAGTTCTACCGTCGCACTATCAACGCCCCTGCCACGGCTCGATCACGCCGCCCTGTCCAACCCATAGAGCGAATGCAGCGTGCGCACCGCAAGCTCGGTATAGGCCTCGTCTATCAGCACCGAGAACTTGATCTCAGACGTCGTGATGGCGCGGATATTGATGCCCTTCTCGGCAAGGGCGCGGAAGGCGCGTGCCGCGACGCCGGCATGGCTGCGCATGCCGATGCCGATCGCCGAGACTTTCACCACTTCGGTCTGGCCCTGCATGTCGGCGTAACCGATCTGCCCGCGGCGCGATTCGAGAATGTTGCGGGCGCGCTCGTAATCTGCGGTGCCGACGGTAAACGTCAGGTCGGTCGTGGTCGTATCGTCCGAGACGACCTGGATGATCATGTCCACGTTGATGTTGGCTTCGGCGAGCGGGCCGAAAATGCCGGCGGCGACGCCCGGCTTGTCGGCGACACGGCGCAGGGTGATCTGCGCCTCGTCGCGCGAGAAGGCGATGCCGCTGACGACAGGTTGCTCCACGATGTCCTCCTCCGAGCAGATGAGGGTGCCGGCGCCGGGCGCGGCCGGATCGTCGAAGGACGAGCGCACGTAAGTCGGCACCTTGTATACCATTGCGAGCTCGACCGAGCGCACCTGTAGGACCTTGGCGCCGAGCGAGGCCATTTCCAGCATTTCCTCGAACGCGATGCGTTCCATGCGCTTCGCCCGCGGCACGATGCGGGGATCGGTCGTGTAGACGCCGTCCACGTCGGTATAGATGTCGCAGCGCTCCGCGTGGATGGCCGCGGCGACCGCCACGGCGCTCGTGTCGGAGCCACCCCGGCCGAGCGTGGTCAGACGGCCGGTCTCCTTGTGCATGCCCTGGAAGCCCGCGACGACGGCGACTTCCCCATAGCGCTCCATGCGGCGGACGATTTCGCCGCCATCGATCGATTCGATTCGGGCGGAGCCGTGCGCGTCCGTGGTCAGGATCGGGATTTGCCAGCCCTGCCACGAGCGGGCCGGGATGCCGATCTCCTCGAGCACGATGGCGAGCAACCCTGCGGTCACCTGCTCGCCGGAGGCGACGACGGCGTCGTATTCCGGCCCGTTGTGAAGCGGCGCCGCCTCGCTGCACCAGGCGACGAGCTCGTCGGTCTTGCCCGCCATGGCGGAGACGACGACGGCAACCTGATTGCCGGCCTCGGCCTCCCGCTTCACATGCAGGGCGACGTTGCGGATGCGCTCGATATTGGCGACGGACGTGCCGCCGAATTTCATGACGAGGCGCGACATGGGCGAGGATCGGGCGGCCTGAGGGTTACGCACGGCGTCGCGCGTGCATGATTGGCGGACCTAATGCCGAGCCACTCGGAGGCTGTCAAACCGCAGCAGCAGCTTGCCAGATTCAGCCCCCTCTGCTAAGCCGCATGCCTCCGGCGAGGCGCGCCGCAAGCGCCGCGTCTCCGTTCATCTCGAATTCGGGCCTTTCGCCCCTCAAGCAGGAAGCACGCGTGCAGGTTCTCGTCCGCGACAATAATGTCGATCAGGCGCTGAAAGCGCTGAAGAAGAAGATGCAGCGCGAGGGCATCTTCCGCGAGATGAAGCTGCGCGGTCACTATGAGAAGCCCTCCGAGAAGCGCGCTCGCGAAAGGGCCGAGGCCGTCCGCCGCGCCCGCAAACTCGCCCGCAAGAAGATGCAGCGCGAGGGTCTCCTCCCGATGAAGCCGAAGCCGACCCTGCTCGGCGCCGCCCGCTAAAAGCTTTAAGTCCCCCAAAAATCCGGGCTGCACCCGCCGCTTTACCGAGCGGGGTCCCATTATTGCCAGATTGATTGGGCTTTTTGGCGGTCCAACAATTTTTTGCATCCGTTGCGGCGGATAGGACCTCCATGAGCAAAGCACCGATAGTTGCCGATCGAGCGCTCCGCTCCGTTCTGATTCGCGGCGCCGCTTTTGGCGGCTTGGCCTTGATGTCGCTCGGCCTGACGGCCTGCTCCGAGACGATTGGTACCCCCCGCACCCGCGTCGCCGAGGTGGTCGATACCGACCCCAACGCTGCCTCCGCCAATCTGGCCTCGCTGTCGGATGTCGTGAAGCGGAATCCGACGCCGGAGGCGTTCAACACCCGCGGCGTTGCTTACGCCCGCGTTGCCCGCTACCAGGAGGCGATTGCCGACTTCACGGCGGCGATCAAGCTCGATCCCGCCAACGCCGCCGCGTTCACCAACCGCGCGCTCGCCTACCGCCAGATCAAGCGCGAAGACGCGGCGCTCGCCGATTTCGATCGCGCCATCCAGGCCAATCCGCAGCACGCGCCGGCCTATCTCGGCCGCGCCAATCTTTTGCGTTCGCAGGGCTCGCTCGACCAAGCGCTCGCCGATCTCGACCAGGCGATCCGGCTCAATCCGGAGAACGCGCAGGCCTTTCACGCACGCGGGCTGATCTATCAACGCCAGGGCGACAATGCCCGCGCCATCACCGATTTCGACAATGCAATCGACCGCGATCCCTTTGCCGCGGCGCCTTATCAGGCGCGCGGGCAGAGCCTTGTCGCGACGGGCAAGAACGATCAGGCGATCGAGGATTTCAACGCCGCGCTCAACGTCGACAACAAGAATGCCGACGCCTGGGCCGGTTTGGGCCTCGCCTATGAGCGCTCCGGCAACCGGCAAAAGGCGCAGGAATCCTACCAACGCGCGCTGGTGCTTGCGCCGGGCAATCCCGTCGCCAAGGAAGGCGTGAGCCGCACCGGCCGCGCCTGACCAGCGGGGCCGAAGCCCCGCCCTTCAATCTCCAAACTACTTCGGACTCATGCGCGCCGCCGCGGGATGGCCGTCGAGCTGGAGCTTCTTACCGGTGTCGACGAGATCGTTGCCCTCGACACGCAGGATCGAGAAGTTCTTGTCGAGAAAATTGCCGACGTAGAGATATTTGCCGTCGGGAGTGAAGGCGACCGGCTCCGGCAATCCGCCAACCTCGAGCTCCTTCAGCTTTGTCACCTTGTTACCGTCGATGCGCAACAGCGCCGCCGAGCCGTTCTTGTTGTAGAAGAACGCCTTCTTGCTGGCGTTCGAGCCCCGCAACAAGGCAGTCGCGGCAAAACCGCCGGCCGGGCTGATCGCGAAACCCTCGGGCCCATCGCCGACCACGACCTTGTCGATGACGCGCGGCGGATTGGCTTGCATGTCGATGACGCTGATCGTGTCGACGTTGCCGTCAGCCGAGCCGGCGCCGCCATTATCCGCCGTCAACGCCAGTTTCCCGTCGGGCGTGAAATCGACATTATACGGCCAGAGGCCGGTCGCGATGTCGTATTTGTTATAGGTCACCTTGCCGTCGGCGCCGATGTCGAGCAGCGCGGCTTTGTGGGCGGGGAATTTCACCGCAAGCGCGCGCTTTCCATCCGGCGCGATGGCGACATGCGCGACGGAATCGCCCATTGGGATCGTGTCGGTAACCTTCACGTCGGTGCCGTTGATCGACAGCACGGTGATTGATTTGTCTTCGCGGTTGGCGACGAGCGCCATGTTGCCCGAAGGCGAGATCGACAAGCCGGAGGGCTGCTTGCCGCCCTTCACCGTGCCGGCGAGTTTCGGCGGATTCGCCTTCATGTCGATGACCCAGATGCGATCATCGGGCACCTGCTTCAGTGTGCCGCCGTCCTGGACGAGATCGATCGAATTGGCTACGAGCGCGACATCGCCCTTCGGCGAGATCGCCATGTTTACCGGCGGTCCGACTACGGTGTTCTCGAGCGGCAGAGTGGCGAGGATTTTCGGCTCTTCGGGTTTCGCGAGGTCGACGATGACTACACTGTCCTTGCCTGGCGGCGACAGTACCGCCTTGCCCTCGTCGTCCCAGACGATCTTTTCGTCATTGCCGATGATCAGGAACGGACTTGCATGCCCGTGGTTCGCGAACATTAACGCAACAAAGCTGGCGGCAAGCAGAAGCGACTTCTTTCCCATATGCACAACTCTCCCTCGACCCGCCTCTCAGGGCACGGTGTTCTTCGATCATGCCGCGAGAGGAGATGAATGACTAGTCGGAAAGTGGCCTGGGACGCAGCCGCATCGGCTGCGCCGTTCCGTACATCAGCGTGCGCCACAGCCATTCCACCGGACCGAAGCGAAAGCGCCGGAGCCACCATCTGCTGAGCGGGATCTGTAGGCCATAAACAGCGATTCCGATCGCCGAGGCGGTGGCAATCCCGAGCGAGCCGAATAATCCGAGGCCATATCCGTAGAATATCCAACCGAAGATAAGGGATTGTAAGAGATAGTTGGTGAATGCCATCCGGCCCAAGGGAGCGGCCCACGCGAAGAACCTCCATCCCCCCGCAGCAATGATCGCCAGCACGGCCGCGCCATAGCCGAGTGCCAGCACGGGCGGCGCAAATCGCTCGATGCTGAAAAGCCCTCGGCCCAAAGATGAGCGGCTCAACGGTGTCAGTCCTTCAACAAGTACGTCAAGGCCGAGCCCAACGATGATCATCGGCACAGCGAGCGCTCCGAACAACAATGTGTGCGCCTCGATGCGCCGCAAGACGCCGGTGCGCCACAGGAATGCTCCCACAAGGAAGAGCGCAACGGTTCGCGGAAAAATCAAAACATGTAGCACCACAATGGCGGAGATCTCGTGTAGTCTGAAGGCAAGTACCTCGACAAACCCGCCCTCGCCGTACGCCCGCGCCGCCTCTGCTGCGTGTTGTGCAATCCAAGTCTGCGAAGGAAACGATACCAGCGAGGGAAGAAACGGCATCACCAGATAGAAGCCGAAGAATGCAGCGCCGGCCGCTCCCGCAATCCAGCGCTGTCCATACAAAAATGGCAGCACGATAAATCCCGCCAACGCGTATTCCGCCAAAATATCGCCGTTCCAGACCAGAGCCAGGTGTAGGAGGCCGATCCCGAGCAACGCGGCGAGTCTGCGCAACAAGAGATTCAGGCGATGAGGATTCTCGCCAAGTCTCTCGAATTGGATTGCCAGTCCGAGCCCAAACAACAGCGAGAAGAGGGAAAGCGCCTTCTGCGAAACTAGCGTCATCAACAACGCATGCAGCGTCGCATCAGAGGCGGCCCGTGTCGGCGGATGGACGAGGAATTGCTCGAAAATGGAAACCCGAAATTCCGTCACGACGTTTACGATGAGAACGCCGAAGAGCGCTAAGCCTCGTAAGGCGTCGATCGCCTTGATGCGTTCGCCCGGGTCGAATGGCCCTGCTCTGACGCTGCCAGCGGGATTTGATTTATCCTGCGACACAGCGCCCGGCATTATCGGGCGCCTTACTTTCACGGCGGGCCGATCGCTTGCCAATCACACAGCGCGAGCAAAATCGACGCGGCGCGTCTACGCCGCCATCGCTTTCTTCAGGTTCTCGTCGACTTTGTCTAGGAAACCGGTCGTCGACAGCCATTTCTGGTCCGGCCCGACAAGCAGCGCCAGATCCTTGGTCATGTAGCCGGCCTCGACCGTATCGACGCAAACTTTCTCCAGCGTATCGGCAAAGCGCTTCAATTCGGCATTGTTGTCGAGCTTGGCGCGATGCGCGAGACCGCGCGTCCAGGCAAAGATCGAAGCGATCGAGTTAGTCGATGTCTCCTTGCCCTGCTGATGCTGGCGATAATGGCGCGTCACCGTGCCGTGCGCCGCCTCCGCTTCGACCGTATCGCCGTCGGGCGTCATCAGAACGGACGTCATCAGGCCGAGCGAGCCGAAGCCCTGCGCCGCCGTGTCGGATTGCACGTCGCCATCATAGTTCTTGCAGGCCCAGACATAACCGCCCGACCATTTCAGACAGGCGGCGACCATGTCATCGATCAGGCGATGCTCGTAAGTGATCCCCGCCGCCTTGAATTTCTCGGCAAATTCCTTGTCATACACTTCCTGGAAAATATCTTTGAAGCGTCCATCATAGGCTTTGAGGATGGTGTTCTTGGTCGAGAGGTAGACCGGATATTTGCGGTTCAATCCGTAGTTCATCGAGGCGCGGGCGAAATCGCGGATCGACTGGTCGAGATTGTACATCGACAGCGCGACGCCGGGCTCTTTGAACTGGAATACTTCCTTCTCAATCACCGTGCCGTCATCGCCCTCGAACTTGATCGTGAGGCGGCCTTTGCCGGGAACCTTGAAATCCGTCGCGCGATACTGATCGCCATAGGCATGTCGGCCGATGACGAAGGGCTGCGTCCAACCCGGCACGAGGCGCGGCACATTCTGGCAGATGATCGGCTCGCGGAAAATCACGCCGCCCAAAATGTTGCGGATCGTGCCGTTCGGGGAGCGCCACATCTCCTTTAGGCCGAACTCTTTCACGCGGGCTTCGTCCGGCGTGATCGTCGCGCATTTGACGCCGACGCCGTACTTCTTGATGGCGTTCGCCGCGTCGATCGTGATCTGGTCGTTGGTCTCGTCGCGCTTTTCGATGCCGAGATCGTAATATTTGAGGTCGACGTCGAGATAGGGATGGATCAGCTTGTCCTTGATCGCCTGCCAGATGATGCGGGTCATCTCGTCGCCGTCGAGTTCGACGACCGAGTTGGCAACTTTGATCTTGGCCATGTGCGAAAACCTATTTTGCGATCGGCAGGGGATTTCCGGCCGGCTATAGCACCGGCCTAAAGGTGCGGCAAAGGTCTGGCTAATTTCCCCGGAGCGGGCCTACCTGCCCGAAAATTGCGCCGCGCGTTTTTCGCGGAACGCGGCAACGCCCTCGCGCACATCCTCGCTCGGATTGGCGATATGGACGGCGAGCTGCGCGTCCATCAGGGACTGGGCGAGCGTGATGTCTCCAGCCCGCGACATCATCATCTTGGTCAGCCGGACCGCGAGCGGCGCTTTCGCCGCGAGCGCGTCTGAGAAGGCCAAGGTACGCGCCTCGAGATCGGCATCGGCAACGACCTCGGTGATGAGCCCGAGATTCATCGCGGTCCCCGCGTCGTAGACTTCGTGCAGGAGGCTCATTTTCAAGGCGCGGTCGAGACCCATGGCGCGCGGAAACAGCCAGGCGCCGCCTTCGTCCGGCAAGAGGCCGACCTTGTTGCTGGTGTCGCCGAGACGGGCCGTATCCGCGGCGAAGCGGAAATCGCAGGCGAGCGCCAACGCAAGGCCGCCGGCGACGGCGTAGCCG
>JAFASC010000133.1 GCA_019244955.1 Methylobacteriaceae bacterium
GGCATGGGGTCCGGTTATGCGGGCGTCGAGAACGAGCTGTTCTTCCGCGACAACACGATGATGCTGTTCGGCGACGCCAAGAAGATGACGGAAAGCATCGTCAAGGCGCTGGCGCATTAGTTTGGGGGCAAACGCCCAACTCAGCGCGCGCATCGGAGGGGATCGCTTTGGAGGCGTCATGCCCATCGGGTTCAAGATATCCAAACAGAAGCGAAAGGTGACGCGGGACGTAGTCGCGCAATTTCGAGGCTTACCCCTCGCCAATGTCAGTGACGTGATGTCGCGTAGCACGGGGACGTCGCGGTTGCGACCGATGCATGCCGGCGGGTGGCTCGGCGGTCCGGCATTTACCGTGAAAACGCGGCCCGGTGATAACCTCATGGTCCACAAGGCAATCGATCTCGCAGAACCGGGCGACGTGATAGTTGTCGATGCCGGCGGCGAACTCGACAACGCGATCATCGGCGAGCTGATGTCGACCCAGGCCGAAACGAAAGGCATCGCAGGATTCGTCATCGATGGCGCAGTTCGCGATTCAGGCGCATTGCGGGCCGGCCGCTTTCCGGTTTTCGCGGCAGGGATTACCCATCGCGGCCCTTACAAGGACGGTCCTGGCGAGATCAATTGTACGATCTCGATCGGTGGCGGAATGATTGTCGAGCCCGGCGATCTGATGCTCGGCGATGATGACGGGGTTTTGTGTGTGCCTTATGCGGTGACCGAGAAGGTCCTACGCGATGCCAACGCCAAAAAGGCGACCGAAGACGCGATGATAAAGGCAATCCAGGCCGGTACGAGCGACAGGCGCTGGGTGGATGAAACGCTCACGCGTCTCGGTTGTGAGATGATGGAGTGAGCACGCAGGCAATTCCGCAGCATGCCGAAGGGCTCGGTTCAGCTCAACAACGGTCCCCACGCCGGATCGGATGCGAATGAGGGCGTCGGCACTGGAAACTCGCCGCGGCCGAACACGTCCATCATGTAAATCTTGGCGCCGGATTGGCCGCCGGGATCGCGGAAGAACATGAGATAGAGGCCGTTTGGCGCCCAGGTCGGCCCCTCATTGTGGTAACCTTCGGTGAGGATGCGCTCGCCCGAACCGTCCGGCTTCATGACGCCGATCGCGAACGAGCCGCGTCCTTGCTTCGTGAACGCGATGTAATCGCCTTTCGGCGACCAGACCGGCGTCGAATAACGGCCTTCGCCGAACGAAATGCGCTGTGCGCCGCCGCCGCTCCCGCCCATCACGTAAATCTGCTGCGAGCCGCCGCGATCGGATTCGAAGACGATGCGCGAGCCGTCCGGCGAATAGGAGGGCGACGTATCGATGGCGGACGTGTCGGTGAGCCGCGTCGTGTTGCGCGAGCGCAAATCCATCGCGTAGAGGTTCGACGATGTGCCCTGCGTCAGCGACATCACGATACGCTGGCCATCGGGCGAGAAACGCGGCGCGAACGTCATCCCGGGGAAATTCCCGACGATTTCACGCTGGCCGGTCTCGATGTTCAACAGATAGACGCGCGGATCGCCCTGGCTGAACGACATATAGGTCACGTCCTGCGACGATGGCGAGAAGCGCGGCGTCACGACTAGCTCGTCACCACGCGTCAGATAGCGAACGTTCTGCCCGTCCTGATCCATGATGGCGAGGCGCTTGCGGCGGCGCTCCTTCGGGCCGGTCTCGTCAATGAAAACGACGCGCGTGTCGAAAAAGCCCTTTTCACCGGTAATGCGGGTGAAGATCGCGTCCGAGATGATATGCGCGACGCGCCGCGAATTGTTGGGATCGGTCACATATTGCTGGCCGGCGACCTGCTGGCCGGTTGTGACGTCCCACAAACGGAACTCGGACTTGAGCCGACCATCGCCCGTGCGCTGCCCGCGTCCGGTGACGACGAATTGCGCGTTGAGCACGCGCCAGGCGTCCATCTGCGGCGGCTGATCCGGATTTGGCGTACGATCGACAAAGCTCTTCGGATCGATCGGCTGCAGGAACACCGAACGCGAGAAGTTGTTGGTGATGATGTCGGAGAGTGCGCGTCCCGCATCGGGGTCGCCGCCGAAATGCGTCACAGCGATGACGATCGGGCGGAACTGCCCGCCGGGACGCACGTCGAGATAGCGTTCTTGTGCGCGCAGCGGCAGAGCGGGCGCGAGCGCAGTCCCGAAAAGCAAGCCTGCCGCTGAGCGGCGCGTGAAAGTCGCAGTCATGCAGGAAACCTGATCAGAATAGCGCGTCAGAGCATATCTTCCGGATCGAAGCGCACGACGCGCGCCTTCCATTGTTCGTAGTACGGCATGTATGCGGCCGGGATGTGCATCGGATTGCAGCGCCGCACCGCACGCATGGCGCTGTCGGCGAGATTGCGCAAATTCGGATCCGACGGCGGGTTGAGCAAACCCGGCTCGGCCTGCAGCGACCCGTCCTGCGCGTAGCGCACGCGGATCTGCGCGACGTATTTCTGCGCGTTTAATCCGATATAGCTCCAGCACTTCTTGTATTGCTCGCGCATCAGGCTATCGAGCGAGTCCCACATCGACGGCGACATCTGTGCAGCGCTCGCATTCGGCGCGCCAAGCGCGGCGGTGCGCGTGAGCTCGCGCGCGGTCGAGGCGCGCGCTTGCGGCGCCTCCTTGCTCAACAATTGCGAGATGGTCGTCACATCGAGCTTGTGCTTCGGCTCGGTGTTCTCCTCGCCCGATTTCGGTTTCGGCACCGGCTTTTGCTCGAGCTTCTTCTGCTCGAGGAACTTCGCCACCTGATCGAGCTTCGGCGGCGCGGGCTCCTTCGGCTTTTCGACCGGCTTCGGCGGCGTTGGCGGCGTCGGCGTCTCGGCGAGCTTCGGCCGCGGCGGAGGCTGCGGCTTGATCACCTCGGCCTCTTTCGGCTCCTCGGGCTCGGGTGGCTTGTCGGCCTTCGGCGGCTCGGGCTTGGCGGCCTTCGGCTCCGGGCGCGGCGGCGGCTCCGGCGTGGGCGGCAACGCGGCGACGCGCTGGGGCGGGGTCGGCGGCTCGGGCTTCAGCTCCGGCTTGTCGTCTTCGCCCGGGTCAGGCATGCGCTTCAGCGGCGGCGGCGGGGTCGGCACATCGCGCTTGGCTTCGGCGACCGGCGGGGTCGGCTTCGTCTCGGTCAGGTCGGCGACCTTTTCGGCCTTGGGTTTCGGCTGAACCTGCTTGGCCGTCTTCTCGCCCTTGGTGATCTGGCTGAACTGCGAATCCGAGATGACTTCGACCGGGGTTCCTTCGGCAATATCTTCGAATGTCTTCGTATCGGCGAAGGCGATCAGCGTCGCCGCAAGCAGCGCGACATGGGCGCCGGCGGAGACGACCACACCCGGCTCGCGCGGGTTGAACTTGCCGCGCGCCCAGACGATCAGGGCGGCGAGACGCGACTCGGCGCGCGCCCCGCTCTCATCCTTGGGGGCGCGCGCGTGCGGCTCCTCAGGAGGAGGGCTCAATCACTTCTTCTCCGGTTCGGTGACGAGCGCGACCTTCTTGTATCCGGCGCTCGTCACGATCGACATGATTTCGGCGACGCGCCCGTAATTCACCGTCTTCGCGCCGCGCACATAAATGCGCTCGTCGAAGCCGGCTTTGGTCATGCCCTGCAGCTTGGTCACGAGATCGTTCGCCTCGCTCGGCTGGTCGGCGAGATAGATCGTGCCCTTCTCGTCGATCGAGATCGTGATCGGCTTCTGGTCGATGTTGAGCGGCGCCGATTTCGTCTGCGGCAGGTCGACCGCAACGCCCGTCGCGAGCAACGGCGCCGCCACCATGAAGATGATCAAAAGCACGAGCATGACGTCGATGAACGGAGTCATGTTGATCTCGGCCATCGCGCCGTAGCGCGGCACGCCGCGCCGGCGCCGGCCGCTCTTTCTGCCGATTGCTGCTGTCCCTGCCATAGCCATGGCTTACGCCTCAGGCGGCCATGCGGTCGCGCTCGGCGCCCGCATGCTGGTCGATCTGGCGCGACAGGATCGCCGAGAACTCGTCGGCGAAACTTTCCATCCGCGCCTGATTCTTGGCCACCTCGCCCTGCAGCTTGTTGTAGGCGATCAGCGCCGGGATCGCCGCGAAGAGGCCGATGGCGGTGGCAAACAGCGCCTCGGCGATGCCGGGCGCGACGACCGCAAGCGAGGTGTTCTTGGAAGCCGCGATCGAGCGGAACGAGGTCATGATGCCCCAGACCGTGCCGAACAGGCCGACGAAGGGGCCGGCCGAAGCGACCGTCGCGAGCACGAGCAGGTTCGATTCGAGCCGCTCGACCTCGCGGGCGATCGACACATCGAGCACCTTCTCGATGCGGGCTTGCAGGCCCATGAACGAGGCGTGGGCATGCTGGAACGAGCGCTTCCACTCGCGCATGGCGGCGACGAACAGGGTCGCCATGGCGGTCGTCGGCCGCTCCGCGAGCGTCGTGTAGAGCTCTTCGAGCGAGGAGCCCGACCAAAAGACCTGCTCGAAGCGGTCCATTGCCTTGCGGGTGCGGGCAAAGAGCAGCGCCTTGTTGACGATGATCGCCCAGCACCAGATCGAGGCGGCGAGCAGGCCGACCATGACCAGCTTGACCACGATATGGGCGGTCCAGAACATGCTCCAGAGCGAGACTTCGGCGACGGGCGCCGCGAGATCGGCTGGGTTCATCGGGTGTCCTTGAGGTGACCTTCGGCGGGGGAAGCTTAAGTCCAATCAGTCGCGCCGAAATCCGCCATTTCTGCGGCCCAGTTGCGGGCGTGGAATGGAGCGAAAGCGCGGCTTAGAGTTAAGCGCGCGTCAGCGTTAAGGCGGGGTTTACGGGCCGCGGGCTCACTCGCTTCAGCGCCCGCGAGGCTCGCCGGTCGCCCAGGCTCCGGGTCGGCTGGGGGTGGGGGCAGCCATTCAATTCCTTGTTCGACCTTCCGCGGCCAGCTGGTAAAGGGTTGTGAAGGCAGCTAAATCGGCACGGAGCTCTGGTGACAGTCTGTATTGCCGCCCGAAGTGGCAGCGTTGTC
>JAFASC010000239.1 GCA_019244955.1 Methylobacteriaceae bacterium
GTCGTGCTGACGACCGGCTGCGACAAGACCACGCCGGCCTGCATCATGGCGGCGGCGACAGTGAACATTCCGGCGATCGTCCTCTCCGGCGGGCCGATGCTGAACGGCTGGTGGAAGGGCGAGCGTTGCGGGTCCGGGATGGCAGCCTGGCAGGCGCGCGAGGACCTCGCCGCCGGCAAAATCGACACGGAAGAGTTCATCGAGATCGTCGCCTCGTCCGCGCCTTCGGTTGGCCATTGCAACACGATGGGGACCGCCTCGACGATGAATGCCCTTGCGGAGGCACTCGGCATGTCGCTGCCGGGCTGCGCGGCGATTCCCGCGCCGTATCGCGAGCGCGGCCAGATCGCCTACGAGACCGGAAAGCGCGCCGTCGAAATCGTCTGGGAAGATTTGAAGCCGTCTGACATTCTGACGCGCGACGCCTTCGAGAACACGATCGTCGTCAATTCCGCGATCGGCGGCTCCACCAATGCACCGATCCACATCAATGCGATCGCGCGGCATATCGGCGTCAAGGTGACAATCGACAATTGGGAGACGCACGGCCATCGCGTGCCGCTGCTCGTCAACATGCAGCCCGCCGGCAAATATCTCGGCGAAGAATATTACCGCGCCGGCGGTCTCCCCGCCGTCATCAATGAGCTGATGAAAGGCAAGCTCATCCGCGAGAACGCGATGACGGTGAACGGCAAGACCATGGGCGAGAATTGCGGCGGCCGCGCGGTCGAAGATCACGATGTGATCTATCCCTTCGACAAGCCGATGCGCCAGGACGCCGGGTTCGTCGTGCTCAAAGGCAATCTCTTCGACAATGCGGTGATGAAGCTGTCGGTCATTAGTGAGGAATTCCGCGACCGTTATCTCACCAATCCCAAAGACCCCGACGCATTCGAAGGCCGCGCCATCGTTTTCGACGGGCCGGAAGATTATCATCATCGCATCGACGATCCCTCATTGAACATCGACGAGCATTGCATGCTGTTCATCCGCGGCACCGGGCCGATCGGCTATCCCGGCGGCGCGGAGGTGGTGAACATGCAGCCGCCGGCGGCACTGATTAAAAAGGGCGTGCATTCGCTGCCCTGCATCGGCGACGGGCGGCAATCCGGGACGTCGGCCTCGCCGTCGATCCTCAATGCCGCGCCGGAAGCGGCAGCGGGCGGTGGCTTGGCGCTGCTGCGCACCGGCGATCGCGTCCGCATCGATCTGAACAAGCGCACGGCGAACATCCTAATCTCCGACGCCGAGCTCGCACAGCGCCGCGCCGATCTGCAGCAGCATGGCGGCTACCCTTATCCGAAGAGCCAGACGCCATGGCAGGAAATCCAGCGCTCGATGGTGGCGCAATTCGACGAGGGCATGGTGCTGAAGCCAGCCGTGCAATACCAGCGCGTCGCCGACACGATGGGCGTGCCGCGCGATAATCACTAGTGTCATTCCCGGCGGCCGAAGGCCGACCGGGAACCCAGGGCAACTTCGCAGATCAATGGATTCCCGAGCGCGCGTTCCGCGCGTCGGGAATGACAGTCGGGGCGATCCCATGAATCCACAACAATATTCCGAACGCCGCGCGCAATTCCGCAAGCTGCACGAAAGCGGCTGCTTCATGCTGCCGAATCCCTACGACGTCGGCACCGCGGTGTACCTCAAGCATCTCGGCTTTAAGGCGCTAGCCTCGACGAGCTCGGGCTTCGCCTTCTCGCGCGGGCTGCCGGATCACGCGGTGACGCGCGACATGGTGCTTGCCCATTTGCGCGAGCTCGTCGCCGCGACCGATCTGCCGGTCAACGCCGATTACGAGCACGGCTATGCCGATTCGCCGGACGAGGTCGGGGAGAATGTCCGCCTCGCGGTGCAAACCGGCATTGCGGGGGTGTCGATCGAAGACTCGACCAACGATAAAGCGAGTTCGAAGCCGCTGTACGAGCTTACAGAGGCCGTTGAGCGCATGCGCGCCGCGCGCGTGGCGATCGATGCGACCGGCGAGGACGTCATGCTGATCGGGCGTGCCGAATGCTTCCTCGTCGGCCACGAAGATGCGCTGAACGAATCGATCCGCCGCCTGCAGGCCTATGCGAAAGCGGGCGCCGATTGCCTGTATGCGCCGGGGGTGCGCAAGCGCGAGGACATCGAGACGCTGGTCAAGGCGGTTGCGCCGAAGCCGTTCAACCTGCTGATTGGCCTCGCCTCGCCGCTGACGCTCGACGATTACGCCGCGATGGGCGTTCGCCGGATCAGCGTCGGCGGCGCGCTTTCTGGTGCCGCGCTAAGCGCGTTTGCGCGTGCGGCGCGCGAGCTGAAAGACGGACGCTTCGGCGGCTTCGCGCAGAACGAAGGCAACGCGGCGTTCAACAAGATATTTGCGGACGCCGCGAAGACGTGAGCAACCCCGAGCAGCCCGTTGGGAGGCTAGTCGATCCGAAGCCTGCACAACGGCCGCAGCGCCTCACGATGGAAGGACGCTTCGTGCGTGTTGTGCCGCTCGATTCCGAACGGCATCTCGGCGATCTCTTCGCCGCGATGGGCGGAGCGCAACATGCGCATCTCTGGACCTATATGTTCGACGGACCGTTTACCGATCATGCGGCGTTTGCGGAGGCGCTGCGCAGGCGGCAGACGTCGGACGATCCGCTGTTCTTCGCCATCGAGGACAAACTCACAAGCCACGCCGTCGGCGTC